>JBBRDK010000019.1:0-47521 GCA_038203955.1 Thermoanaerobaculia bacterium
TCGAGGGCGTGGCGCGTCGGGTTCTGCGTGCGCGCGTACTCGTATCCCTTGTGCTTCCCGAGCGCCTCCTGCACGTAGGTGGACGTCTGATAGATCGGCACGGCCACGGCCCCCGTTGCCGGGTCCGGCGCGTTGCCCGCATGGATGCAATCAGTGCTGAAACCCATGAGGAGACCTCTGGTCAGTTGGGAGTTATCAGTTGTCAGTTTCAGTTATCAGTACTAAGTTCGCAATGGGACGCCGAAGGTTTCCGTCAAAGTGCCAGCCGCCGCTCGAAGGGAGACTCGAGACTGAGAGTCGCAACTGAGCTGATAGCGGGCGGCTGCCAGCTGAGAGCTGACAGCTATCGACCAAAGATTCCCTGATCCGGGTACCGCTCCGCCCCGTCGGGGAACACGGTGACGACGATCTTGCCGGGCCCGAGGCGTTGCGCGATCTGGAGGGCGCCGGCGGCGGAGAGACCGGAGGAGCCGCCGGCCAGCAGGCCCTCATCGTGCGCGAGCCGGCGGCACGCGGCGAAGGCCGTGGGATCGTCGATCGTGATGACTTCGTCGATGAGGCCGCGGTCGAGGATCTCGGGGTAGAAGGAGAGCCCGACGCCTTCGACGGCATGCGTGCCCTGCGGCCCGCCGCCCAGGATCGATCCCTGCGGCTCGACGGCGACCTTCAGCACCCTGGGATTGCGCTCGATGAGATACCGCCCCACTCCGGTGAAAGTGCCCGTCGTCCCGACTCCCGTGACCCAGGCGTCCACGCGCCCGGAAAGCGCGTCCCATATTTCGGGTCCGGTCGTTTCGTAGTGAGTGCGGGGGTTGACGGGGTTGGCGAACTGGTTGGGGAGCCAGGCTCCGGGGGTCTGCGCGACGATGTCGCGTGCGCGCTGGATCGCGCCGCTCATCCGGTTCGCGGCGGGCGTTCGGACGACCTCTGCGCCGAAGGCCTCCATCAGGCGCGCCTTGACGTGCCCGGCGCCGTCCGGCATCACGATCACGCACCGATACCCCCGGACGGCGGCGAGCATCGCGAACGCGACTCCCGTGTTGCCGGAGGTCGGCTCGACGATCGTTCCGCCGGGGGCGATGAGGTGTCGCGCCTCCGCATCCCCGAGCATCGCCGCGGCCACGCGATCCTTGACGCTCCCTCCCGGATTGAACCATTCGAGCTTGGCGAAAATCCGCGCCGCCCCCGCCGCAAAGCGCGGAAGCTCGACCAGCGGGGTGTTGCCGATCGCCCCGGCAAGGGTCGCCGGGCGGCTTGCGATCTCGGGGGCGGGGACGGAGGGAGGCATCCGCAGGTCAAGATAGCAAAACGGGGGCCTGGTTGAGCGTTGAGCGTTCAGCGTTCACGGTGAGCGTTCGGAAGGAGAAAACCGGTGAAATGACCGGCGTTTCCGGAGTCTCTTTCTTCGATTCCCGATTCCCGATTCCCGATTCCCGATTCCCGATTCCCGATCTAGTTGACCGCGGAGTACCGCGGCCGTCTCGCTCCCGGAGGTCGCTCGGCTCCCGTTTCCCGACCCCCATCCCGATTCTCGACAAAGAAAAAGCCCCGGCGCGTGCCGGGGCTTTTTCGGTCGATGCGTAAAGTTCAGTAGGCCTGCTGGGCGCGCCGGGCCGAATAGCATTCCCGACAGTAGACGGGCTTGCCATTGGTCGGGTTGAACGGAACCTGCGTCTGCTTCTGGCAGCCGTCGCACGTCACGTCGTAGAACGTCCGCTCGCGGCCTTCGCCCGAAGAGGTCTTGCGCTTGTCGCGGCAGATCTTGCAGCGCTTGGGCTCGTTCGTGAAGCCCTTGCGCGCGTAGAACTCCTGGTCGTCGGCGGAAAACAGGAACGTCTGGCCACAGTCGACACAGTTGAGATTCTTGTCGGTGTATTGCTGCATCATGGGGGTTATCCGATCTCCTGGGTATTTACCCTTGGGGCTGTTCGCCCCTTCAATATTTGAAACAGTTGATGACTCGATTCCACATGCCCGCGCCCGCGTGATCGCGGACGCCTGAGGTTGGTTCTTTCTAGGACCGACCTCCTTTCGGGCACGCGCACGCCGCCCCGCGAAGGCGTACGGATGGGGGAAGGAGAGTCATATAAAGGTGGCCGTTCAGTTGTGCGGGGTTCTATAAAGCTGGCGCAAAGTAGCATGGGCCCCGGAGGCACGCAAGGGGTTTCCCGGCTGTGCGACGGCGTACAGCCGGCGGTCGGGGAACGGAAATCGCCCTGTTTCAGGGCCTTTGACGGCATTCCGGCGATGGCGGCGCGCTCCGGCGCCTGCGCCGAAGCTCAATCCGCCGAAACTGTTAGCTCGAGCCGATCACGCCAGCGACCGGGGACGAGGCCGTCGCGTACCGCTTCCTCGGGATCCGACCCGAAAGATACGCGTCCCGGCCGGCGCGGACCGCGTCCCGCATCGCGCGGGCCATCCGGACCGGATCGCGAGCGCCCGCGATGCCCGTGTTCATGAGAACGCCGGCCGCGCCGAGCTCCATCGCGACGCACGCGTCGGACGCGGTTCCGACGCCGGCGTCGACTATGACGGGGACTTTCGCGCGCTCCAAGATGATCGACAGATTGTTCGGATTCTGAATGCCGAGCCCGGAGCCGATCGGAGCCCCGAGCGGCATCACGGCCGCGGCGCCGGCATCCTCCAGCTTGCGCGCCATGATCGGATCGTCGGAGGTATAGGGGAACACGACGAACCCTTCCCGGACGAGAGTCTTCGTCGCGGCCAGCAGCTCTTCGTTGTCGGGCCACAGCGTCTGCTCGTCGCCGAGCACCTCGAGCTTGACCCACTCCGAGAGACCGACCTCGCGGCCGAGCCGGGCCGCGCGCACGGCGTCGTCCGCGTTGAAGCATCCCGCCGTGTTGGGAAGGATCGTCATGCCGCGGGGCACGAAATCGAGGAGCGACTCCTTCGAGCGGTCCGTGAGATTCACGCGCCGGACGGCGACGGTGACGATCTCGGCCGCCGATTCCTCGAGCGCCTCCTTCATCATCGGGAAGGTCGCGTACTTGCCGGTCCCCACGATGAGGCGGGATGTGAATGTCTTGCCGGCCAGCACGAACGGCTCGGAGGCCTGTGCCGGCACGGCGGTATCGGGAGGGGCGGATGTCGCGGTCACGGGGTCTTCCTTTCTTCCAGCAGAACGTTGTCGAGCAGGCGGGTCTTCCCCACCCGGACCGCGGCCGCCACGGCCACTCCGGGGGAGGCGCGTTCCGCGCGAGCCATGGAGGCCGCTTCGATCGCCTCGACGTAATCGACCGAAAGGCCGGCGGCCTCGAGCTCCCGGCGCGTTTCTTCCTCGAGGGAGCGCGCATCGGTCTGGCCCGCCGCCGCCCGGTCGCGCGCGTGAAAGAGCGCTCTCGAGAGCGCGGCGGCCCGCATGCGCTGGTCGGCGGAGAGATAGGCGTTGCGCGACGACATCGCGAGTCCGTCCGGCTCACGCACCGTCTCTCCGATCACGACGCGCAGCGGAAAATCGAGATCGCGGACCATCCGGCGGATGACCGCCGTCTGCTGAAGATCCTTGCGGCCGAAGTAGGCCCTGTCCGGCCCGACCTGGAGAAAGAGCTTGGCGACGACGGTGGCGACTCCGCGGAAGTGCCCCGGACGAGCGGCCCCCTCGCCCCCGTCGCTGACCTGGCCGACGTCGACCGAAGTGGAGAAGTCCGGAGGATAGAAGCTCGCGGGAACGGGCGCGTAAAGAAGATCGGCGCCCGCGCTTTCGAGAACTTCGGCGTCTTCTTCCGTGCGGCGCGGGTAGCGGTCGAAATCCTCCCCCGCCGCGAACTGCAGAGGGTTGACGAAAATCGAGACGACGACGAAGCCGCACTCCGACTTGGCGCGGCGGACGAGCGAAAGATGCCCGGCGTGCAGCGCCCCCATCGTCGGAACGAAGCCGACGCGCCGCCCTTCGCGGCGGGCGCTGCCGACGGCCTCACGCAGCGCCGCGAGATCACGAACGGTCTTCATGGGGTAAGCCTAACGGAGGCCGGAGAACGGGAATCGGGAATCGGGAAACGGGAATCGAGGGAAGGAGGGCGATCCTCGGGGAGAGGGCTGGAGTAAAGGCAGTATTCCCGCAATATTCTGGTGCACCCCCGACGGGCCGCACAACTCTCCCGCCCGGCGCCCCCCGCCCGGGCGCCCGCGCTCTTTCAATAAATCCGTCGTAGCGCCGGGGTCGCTCCTCCCGTGAAGGACTCGGCGGCGCTCGGAAACTCGCCGCTCTTGACGTCTCTCGCAAACTCGCGCGCCGCCTCTTCGATGAGCGGGGCGAGCTCGGCATATCGCCGGACGAACCGCGGCGTCGAGGTCGCCCCCGTGAGTCCCATCACGTCGTGAAACACGAGCACCTGGCCGTCGCAGCCGGCGCCGGCGCCGATGCCGATCGTCGGGATCGCCAGATCGCGCGTGATCTCGGCCGCGAGACCTTCGGGCACACATTCGAGCACGAGGGCAAAGCAACCGGCCTGCGCGAGCGCCTCGGCGTCCTGCCGGATCTCGGCGGCATCTTCGGCGGTCTTGCCCTGCACCTTGAAGCCTCCGAATTTCCGGTACGACTGCGGCGTGAGACCGACGTGTCCCATGACCGGAATGTCGGCCGCGACGATCGCCTCGACCGCCGGCAGAACGCGACGGCCGCCTTCCACCTTCACAGCCGAACAGCCGCCCTCGGCGAGCATCCGTCCGGCGTTTAAGACCGCTTCGCGCGCGTCGGCCTGGTAGGAGAGAAATGGCATGTCTCCGATGACGAGCGCGCGTCGGGCCGCGTCGGAGACCGCCCTCGTGTGTCGCACCATCATGTCCATCGTCGCGGTGAGAGTGTTCGGACGGCCGTAGACCGTCATCTCGACGGAGTCGCCGACTAAGAGCACGTCGATTCCGGCCGCATCGAGCAGCGCCGCCGACGAGGCGTCGTACGCCGTCATCATCGCGATCTTTTCCCGGCCTTTGGCGGAGAGCAGTGCCGGGACGCCGACAGGAGAGGTCTCAGAAAGGCTGGCCATATCGCGCTCCTTTCCTCTCGGTCGACGTCCGAAAACCGGATCGCCGCCGACAAGGGCGTGAGGGGAATTATAGCCTGCCTCCTCCCTCTCCCCGCGCCCGGGGAGAGGGTTGGGGTGAGGGCAGGTCTCCTTGTTGTTCGAGCCGCGCGCTGCTGCTCGCCCCCCTCACCCTTCCTCTCCCCCCGCTGTCGCGGGTGGAGAGGGGAGGAGCGCGCCGGCTCGCGTCCTGATTGTGGCGATGAGACGAGTCCGGCGGGAGGCGAGCCGGGACTTATCCTGGGTGAGTCGCCGGCACGTAGTACTGCACCCCTCGTCTGGCCCGCTGGAGCTGCGCGACGAGGTCGTCGAAGTCCGCCGGACGGTTCACGAAGTCGATCTCGTTGCAGTCGACGACGAGAAGCGGCGTCTCTTCGTAGTGGTAAAAGTAATAGTTGTAGGCCTCGATCAGCTGCGCGAGGTACTCGGGAGTGATCCCCTTCTCGATCGACCGCGAGCGCCTCTTGATGCGCCGCATGCAGGTCTCGAGAGACCCCTGGAGATAGATCACGAGATCCGGCTTCGGCACGCTCTCGGCGAGCAGCGTGTACAGACGGTCATAGATGAGGAGCTCCGAGTCGTCCAGATTGAGGCACGCGAAAATCTTGTCCTTGGGAAAGTGGTAGTCCGCCAGCACGAGCGTCGTGAAGAGGTCGATCTGCGCAATCTCGCGCTGCTGCTGGTAGCGGGACAACAGGAAGAAGAGCTGCGTCTGGAACGCGGACCCCTTTTTCTTCTTGTAGAACTCTCCGAGAAAGGGGTTGTCGACGTCTTCCAGGATCTGCGTGCCGTGAAAGCGCTTCGAGAGCAGCTCGACTAAGGACGTCTTGCCGACTCCGATCGGGCCGTCGATGGCCACGTGCCGGAGCTTGACGTCGCCTTCTGAGGGAATCGCCATGGACGCGGCGATTTTACTCTGCCGCGCGTGCCCTCCCGTTCCGTGAGTCCGGCTCTTCGATTCCCGATTCCGCCTCTCCTTCCTGAAGCGGTCAGCCGCCGCGGATCAGCACGTCGGCGATCCCGAACGCCGCCAGGGCGACGGACACGAACCCGTTCGCCGTGAAAAACGCGCTGTCGACGCGGGACAGATCTCCCGGCCGCAGGATCGCGTGCTGGTAGACGAGCGCGCCCGCCGTCAGGGCGATTCCGGCGCCGAACAGCGCGCCGCTTCCCGACAGCCGCCAGACGGCGACTAAGAGCGGAAGCATCAGGAAGTGGAGAAGCGCCGAAACGCCGAGCGCCCTCTTGCCGCCCCAGCGCGCGGGAATCGACCGCAGTCCCGTCCGGCGGTCATGGTCCTCGTCCTGCAGCGAATAAATCACGTCGAATCCCGCGGTCCAGAGAAGGACCGCGAGACCGAGAAGCACGGGCTCCAGCGCGAACGATCCCCGGACGGCGATCCACGCGCCGATGGGAGCGATGGCGAGGCAGACGCCGAGGACGAAGTGGGACGCCCACGTGAACCTCTTCGTGTACGAGTAGAGAAAGAGAAGGCCGAGAGCCACAGGCGCGAGAAGGAGCGTCAGGCGATTGAGCCACGCCGCGGCGAGAACGAAGATCAGGGTCGAGACCGCGAGGAAGATGCGGACGAACGCGGGCGAAAGAGCGCCTGTCGGGAGCGCGCGCGACGCGGTGCGTGGATTGGCGGCGTCGATCTCGCGGTCCACCAGGCGGTTGTGCGCCATCGCGGCGCTTCGCGCTCCCACCATTGCCAGGAGGATTTTCCCGATCGTCGCCGCGGGAGGTATTCCGCCCGCCGCCAGCACCGCGGCCAGGAGCGCGAACGGGAGCGCAAAGAGCGTGTGAGAAAACTTGATCATCTCGAGCGTCGTCCGCACGGACCGGACCAGCGCACCCGGCCGATTCATCGGCCGGCGGGTTCGGGAGGTTTCGCCTCTCCCGCCCAGCGATCCTGGGGGCCGGGCAGCTCGACGCCCAGCCATCTCGCGGCGCGGACGCAATAGGCGTCCAGGAACCGCTCCATGGACGGAGACTGAAGATAGAACGCCGGCGTCGGCGGAGCGACGATCGCGCCCGCCCGTGTCGCGCGGCGCATGTTCTCGATGTGCACGAGAGAGTAGGGAGATTCCCGCAGGGCGAGGACGAGAGGACGCCGCTCTTTCAGGCAGACGTCCGCGGCGCGCTGAAGGAGACCGCGGGAGATGCCGTTGGCGATCGCGCCGAGCGTTCCCGCGCTGCACGGGATGACGATCATTCCGGACGTCGGATAGGAGCCCGAGGCGATCGAGGCGCCGACTTCCTCGTGCGAGTGAAGGACGAGCTTCGCCGCCGCCGCCGCCGCTGAGGGACTCAGACGCCGGACCCAGTCGGCGGCGTTTCCGATGTCGGGGTCGAGCTCGGATCTGGCGACGCGGAGACTGGACGGAGAGAGCACGAGATGGAGCCGCGCGAGGCCTTCCGCGGCCAGTGCGAGCTCGACGAAACGGCGGGCCAGCAGCCCGCCGGATGCTCCAGAGACTCCGACCACGATTTCGGATCCCGCCATCGCGGCGAGTCTACCTGTGCGAGTCGCGCCCCCCGTCCCCCCGGCCGGTCCGACCCTGCGACAACCGTCCTGTCCGGCGACAAGAACGTTTTCCACCCGCGCTCCGTCCCGCCCGCGGAGCACTTTGGGATCCGGGCGCGGATCGCCGTCAAGACCGTTTGTCACCCGGCGCCGCGGGTCATCCCGGCCTCATTCCTCCATCTCGCGCGCGGACAACGCTTTCCCGCGTGGCGGCCGTCGGGCACGGCTCTGGCCCCTGTCGGAGGAAAACAAAGGAGGGCCGATGGAGAACGCCTGACGCGAGGGACCCGATGAGGACACGCCCCGAATCGATCTCGAAAACGAAACGCAACAGAAAGGACTCCTTTCATGAAAACGATTCTTCGGCTTCTCTTCCCGGCGGCCGCCGCGCTGGCGCTGTCGGCGGTCGCCTTCGGCGCCGATGCTCCGGAGGCCGCCGCCGGGAAGAAGATCAACATCAACCAGGCCTCGGCTGCTCAGATCGCGCTTCTTCCCCGGGTCGGCGCCAAGGCGGCCGACCGAATCGTCGAGTACCGCAAGGCCCACGGCTCGTTCGGCCAGCCCGAAGAGCTGATGGAGGTGAAGGGCGTCGGGGAGAAGCTCTTCGGCGAGCTAAAGCCCTACGTCTCGCTGTCCGGGCCGACGACTCTCGCCGCGAAAGTACGCGCCGGTTCCCGCTCGAGACGTGCCTCGGGCGCCTCGACCCGTGGCTCCTCCGCGAAGAAAACCGCTTCCAGCACCGTCCCGGTGGGCAAGGGACGGTGATCACTCCGCCCGCCCGGGGCCGCGCGAGCGGCTCCGGGCCCCTCCTCTCGGAGTCCGCCGGCCGCAGGGGATTCTCGATCGTCGAGCTCCTGCTCGCGATGGTCGTCGCGGCGACGGTGATGGGTCTCGCCGTTCCCGGCCTGGCGAACCTTCAATCCTCGATCTCCGTCCGCTCGGCGGCCGGGGAAGTCGGGGCGGCTTTCCATCGGGCTCGAAGCCTCGCGATCTCGAAGAACCGAAACGTCGGCCTGAAGTTCGTTCGCAACGGCGATCGGTACGAGTGGACCGTGTACGCGGACGGCAACGGCAACGGAGTGCGGACGGCCGACATCGCCCGAGGCATCGATCGACCCGTGGCGCGGTACACGTGGACGCACGGCGACGTGCATCCGTCGATTCTTCAGGGCATCCCGGTTCCCGATCCGGGCGGCTTCGGATTTCTCGACCGCATCGACGACCCGATCCGATTCAACGGGTCGGACATCTGCTCGTTTTCTTCGATCGGGGAGTGCACGCCCGGATCCGTGTACCTCGCCGACGGGCGTGACCGGATGGCGGTCCTGAGGGTGTACGGGCGAACCGCGAAAATGCGGACTCTCTATTACCGCCGGGGGGAAAGGACGTGGAAACCATGACTCTGTCAGGTGAGGGGGAAGGCTCGGGACGGGTCTCCGGGAGCGGCCCAGAGCAACGAGTCGGTGAATTCCGCGCCGGGCTCGATGCGCCCGCCGGCGAGCAGACAACGGGTGAGCCGAGCGCCCGCGCCCACGACGGCCCGGTCCCAGACGGCGCTCGCGACGATCCGTACTCCTTCGCCGAGCTCGCAGTCTCCCAGGACGGAGTCGGCGGCGGAGCTGGCGGCGGCCGGAATCTCCCTTCGCGTGAGAACCCGGACGGATGGGACGAATCGCCCGGCGCCCGCCGGGAAGGGCCCACCGCGCGCCAGCGCTTCGAGCGACGCGCGGAGGAAATCTCGAGGTCTGCCGAGATCCGCAAAGGGACCGTCGTGACGGGCCCAGCCGATCTCTTCCCCTTCGGCGAGGAGCGGATTCCAGAGGTCGTCGACCAGAGCGCGCTCTCCAGGACCGATCCGCGAGAGAAGCCGCGGGGAGAGGACGCACACACCGGTGTAGAGGAGCGGCGGGGCGGGCTCGGTCCCCCCGCTCCTCGCGCTTGCGGATCCGGAGAGTCCTGGGTTCCCGGCGGCGCCCGAAGCGGCCCGCGCACCGGCGCCGAAGCGCGTGACGCGGTCCCCTTCGGACTGAAGAGGCGTGTACCGATCGGGCTCGACGTTTGGGACGACGAGAAGAGTCGCGAGCCTTCCGCTCCGCCGGTGGGTTCGGACGAGGGCATCGTAATCCGGCTCGATCGCGGCATCGGCGTTGACCACGAGAAAATCACCGCCGGAGAGCCAGTCGGCCGCGTTCGCGAGCGCCCCCGCCGTTCCGAGGATCTCGGGCTCGCGGAAGAAGCGGAGCTGCGGGAGTTCCGGCGAGCCGTCGACGAGGTTCTTCTCGATCTCCTCTCCGAGATGGTGGAGATTGACGCCCGCCTGCGACACCCCGAACTGGCTCAATTGCATCAGATGCGACCGCGCGATGGGGACGTTCAGAAAGGGGAAGAGGGGCTTGGGGATCCGCTCCGTCACCGGGCGGAATCGGATTCCGCGGCCCGCCGCGAGGAGAAAGGCGCGCAAACGAGCTCTAGTCCCGAAGCTCGACCGGGCGGCGACTCGCCCTGACGCAGAGCGCCATGGCGCCCGGGCTGGTTCGGCGCGCGCGCGCCGGCGACGGCCTCAGGGCTCGCCGCCTTGCCCGGACGGAAACACCATGTCGGCGGGAAGGGACGGCTCCTCCTGCCGGCGCTGCATGTACAGGCGCGCGTACGAATAGGGAAGGGCCGAGGAGAAGTCCAGGCCGAGCGTCTTCAGGACCCGCCGGATCGCGGGCGGATCGCCCTCGACCTCGACGAACGACCCGATCGGCGTCTCGTCCAGGGCGACCGTGCACTCCTCGAAGCGCCACTCCTCCCGGTATTTCTCGTATCGGAAGCGGCGACCCAGGCCAATGCCGGCCAGAATGCCCTCCGTCTCGGCGGGATCCACGACCTCCGTTTCGCGCTCCTCGCGGGACTTGATTCCTCCCTGAAAGCGCGCTTTCCCTTGTACGTGAGGATGGCACGCCCGCCGGCGCGCCGGAGGCGAATGGTCCGACCCTGCGACGAGAGGTGCTTTTCCGCATCGTCATAAAGATCGTTGGACTCGAAGTGGCGGGCGGAGAGGCGGGACGCGCCGCCGGCTTCCAGACGCCGGCGCGCCTCTGAGAGATCCGGGCACGGGACCTTGACCTCGACTTCATCATGCTCCGGCGTCGAGCCGGAGCCGGCGGAGGTCACGCCAGCAGCCGGCGGGCAATCTCCTGCGCCCGCTTGCCGTCCACGCGACCCTTGTGCTGCGCCATCACTTCCTTCATCAGCGATCCGACGTCCTTCGCGGACGCGAAGCCCTTGTCCCGGATGATGTCGCGCACGACGGATTCGAGGTCGGCCTCGGAGAGAGACTGGGGAAGATACGCCTCGAGGATACCGAGCTCTTCCGTTTCCGCGGCCACCAGATCCGCCCGGCCACCCAATCCATACTGCTCGATCGCCTCCCGCCGCTGTTTGACCGCCCGCCGGATTGCCGCCTCGACCTCCTCGTCGCTCAATGCCCGCTGCAGGTGGATCCTCTCGTTCTTCAACGCGGAGAGAAGAAGCCGCAGGGTCGAGACGCGGCGCCTTTCGCCGGCTTTCAGCGCCACCTTCAGATCATTTTCCAGGCGGGCCAGCATCGCGCTCGGAGGATATCAACGACGCGGTCGCGGAGCGCCCGCGGTCACGGGAGGGGGGAGGCGGGAGGCGGAAGGGCGAAGGGCGAGGCTGGACGTCGTGCGGACTCTTATCTCATTCGTTTCCCGTTTTCCCGTTTTCCCGTTTTCCCGTTTCCCGTTTCCCGATTCCCGATTCCCGATGCCCGATGCCCGATGCCCGATGCCCGATCCCCGATTCCCGTCCGCCCGCCTCCCGCCTCCCGCCTCCCGTCCCCATATAGTTCCCGCGTGAAGCGATTCGTAATCGGCACCGCGGGCCACATCGACCACGGCAAGACCGCGCTCGTCAAGGCATTGACTGGCATCGACGCCGACCGGCTGCCCGAGGAGAAGCGGCGCGGCATCACCATCGATCTCGGATTCGCGCACGCGGAGTGGGAGGGCGTGCGCGTCTCGTTCGTGGACGTCCCGGGGCACGAGCGGTTCGTCAAGAACATGCTCGCCGGGGCGGGCGGGATCGATGCGGTGCTTCTGGTCGTGGCCGCGGACGAGTCCGTCATGCCGCAGACCCGGGAGCACTTCGACATCGTGCGGATGCTGGGGATCCGGCGAGGCGTCATTGCCGTGACGAAGATCGATCGCGTCGAGGAAGACCTCCGGGGCGTCACCGTCTCGGACGTGCGCGATCTCATCGCCGGTTCCTTCCTGGAATCGGCGCCGATCCTGCCGGTCTCGGCGCGGACGGGGGAAGGATTGCCGGCGCTGAAGAAGGCTCTCGTCGCGCTCGCGGGAGACGAGAGCGCGTCGCCGCGCGAGGCGTTGCTCGTCCGGCTCCCGATCGACCGTGCGTTTTCGATCGCGGGGTTCGGCCCCGTGGTGACGGGAAGCCTCGTCTCCGGAACCATTTCGACCGAGCAGAAGCTCGAACTTCTTCCGTCGGGCCGGCCCGTGCGTGTGAGGCGGATCGAGGTGCATGGCCGGGAGACGTCCGAGGCCCGGGCGGGAGAGCGCGTCAGCGTGAATCTCGCCGGCATCGATTTGCCGGACGTGCGCCGAGGTCTCGTGCTCGCGACGCCGGGCGCGTTCGCCACCACGTCTCTCCTGACCGCGCGCCTTCACCTGCTGCCTGGCGCCCCCGAGCTCTCGACCGGCGACCGGGTGTCGCTTCACCACTTCTCCGCGGAGCTGCGCGCCGGGGTTCGCCTCCTCGAAGGCGAGACGCTCTCCCCCGGGGGAAGCGGGCTCGCGCAGCTGCGTCTCTCCGCCCCGATCGCCGCCGCGCCCGGAGACCGGTTCGTGCTGCGCCGGCTCTCGCCCGTCGAGACCGTCGGCGGGGGCGTCGTTCTCGACCCGCTCTGGCCCGGCGCCCGCCGGGCGAGAGAGGAGAGCCGCTCGCTGTTGTCGCGATTCGAAACTGCGTCAACGCCGGAACGGATCGCGGTCTGGGTCGAGCAGGCGAAGGAATCGGGCGTCTCGGAAGACGATCTGGCGCGGCGCGCCGGTGTCGCCGCCGAATGGATCCGCGCGGACGCCGCGGCGGCGATCGGAGCGGGAAAGATTCACGCGTTGCGGAGGTCGCCCGAACGCTATATGGCCGAGAGCACCCTCGTTCGGGTCGCGGGGCGGGCGCTCGACGAGATGGCGCGCCTTCTTTCCGCGGGGGGCGCCGTCGGTGTCTCCCGGCGGACGCTGCTCGCGCGCATCCTCCCCGGTTCCTCGGACGCGCGATGGGCGGAGGCCGTCGAGGCGGCGCTCGTCGCTCGCGGCGCCTACACCCTAGCGGGCGAGGAAGCGCGGCCGCCGGGCCGGGACGATCTCGGCGGCGCCGATCGGGAGCTCTCCGCGCGGATCGCGGACACGTACCGCCGCCGGGGACTCGATCCGCCGTCGCTGCCGGACGTGACGCGCGAGATCGGACACAAGGCGAAGGTGGTCGAAGGCCTCGCCAGGTACCTCGTGAAGAAGGGGACGCTGCTGCGCCTGCCGGGCGGCTGGCTGATCGCCCGCGAAGCCGTGGAGGACGTCGTCTCGAGGCTCCGCGGTTCCGGCCGGCCGTCGCTCGACGTCGGCGAGTTCAAGGAGATGTTCGGACTGACGCGGCGGCTCGCCATCCCGCTTCTCGAGTATCTCGACGGCGCGAAGATCACGCGCCGGGTGGGTGACCGGCGGGAAATTCTGCCGGGCTGAGAATCAGGTCTCGGGATCGGACTCGCCGTCGGCGTTCTCCGGGAAAAAGGGTTCGCGGAAGGATTCGCTCGTCGCTGCCGGCTTCCGAAGACCCCGCAACCCGAGAGACGCCAGCTGCGGCTCCGCGCTCACGCCGAGGCCGGCCTTCCACATCGCCTCGTCTTCGGCTTTCCTCGCCTCGACTTCGAGCGGGATCCGGCCGTAGGCGACGGTGTGGCCGAGTCCGCGAAGTCGCCCCTTGACGTACGCGCCCGCGTACCGGACGAAGAACCCGAAAAAACCGTAGCACGCGAATTGACCGACGTGCGCGATCTCGTGGGCGATGAGGCGCGCGCCACGCTCCGTCTTCTCGGCGATGGCGCGCCTCGCGTCCGCGGAGAGAAATATGTCGCGCCCGAACGTGACCCCGTCCGCGCGCAGGATGCGCGTCACGGCGCGGGCGAGCCTGTGCGTGTGCAGCCGCACCCGCCGCGCGTGCGGAGAGAGGGCGACGAACGCGCGGGGGAGAAGAAACCTCGCGATGGCGGAGGTGTTAAGGAGCCGCCGCCGACAGCTCGGGCAGGCTCTTGCGCAGGTTGGCGATCTGCTTCACGTCGACGGAATAGCCGATCTGGCCGGAAACGGCGAGCTCGGCCCACGAGTCGACTGGCTGCCCGTTGACGTGCGCGGGCCGGAACTGCCAGGCGGCGATCTGCCGCCGGAAGTCGGAGAGGAGGACCGGGTCCGAGGCCTGGATCGGGATCGTGCGATCCGCCTTTCCGGCCGCGGTGATGCGGACCCAGAGGCGCACCGAGAAGGGACCTCGATAGGAATCCGCGTCCCACTTCGTCTTCTTCGGGATGGCGAGGGTCTCCAGCTGTTCGACCGCGATACTTCCATCCGTCGGGGGCGCAGCGGCCGGCAGGGCCTCGTACCACGCGGCGTCCGGCCGCCAGTCGAGCGGCGCGGGAAGAGGACTCGAGGGGGTCACCGGCGTCAGGGTGATCTGCTCGATCTTCGGGGCCTTCACTTCGATCCGGAGGTCGATTCGCACGCTGACCGACGTGTCCACCGGCTGACCGCCCCGGCGCCCGGGCTCGAAGACCCAGCGGTCGAAGGATTTTTTCGTTTCGGCAGCCAGCGACGGAATCGGATCCCGGGCGCGCCGCGACGTCCCGGGCTTTCCGGTGCGATCGACGTGGACCGACGCGTAGAGCGGCTCTTCGACGACCTGATCGGTAAAGGCGGGCTTCGGCGGGAGAGCCGCCGGGGCCTCCGGAGAGAGGCCGAAGGGGTTCTCGACGGGAAGGGTCTCGATGCGCACCAGGGGCGGGTCCGAGAGACGCTGGGCCGTCGGGGACGGCGGCGCGGAAGGCGGAGCGCCGGGGCTCGCAGGGGGTCGCGAATTCGCCGGGGCTGCCGGCGTCGCGGCGGGCGCGGGGGCACCGGCGGGAGCGGGGATCGCCGGAGCCTCCCCCGTGGAGGGCGCGGGCGTCGGTGGGGGTTCCTGCGCGGGGGCCGTAGCGCCCGCGAAAAAAAGGCCCGCGGCGAGCGCCAGGCCGGAAAATGCCCGAAGGTCCATGGAGTTGCGCTAAGTATAGCCGGTCGGCTACTTCGCCGAGAGCCAGTCGTGCCCCGCGCCCACGTCGACGGCGAGCCGGACGCGGAGGCTGGCGGCGCCCTCCATGACCTCGCGCAGGAGCGACGTCAGGGCTTCGACCTCCCCGTCGGGCGACTCGAGCACGAGCTCGTCATGGACCTGCAGAACGAGACGCGACGCGAGCCCGCGCTGTGCCAGCGCGTCGTCTAAGCGGACCATGGCGATCTTGATGATGTCGGCCGCCGCGCCCTGAAACGGCGCGTTCAGGGCCATGCGCTCCGCATTTCCGCGGACGTTCGGGTTGGACGCCGCGATCTCGGGGATCGGCCGGACCCTGCCGAAAATCGTCGTCACCTCGCGCGTCCGGCGGGCTTCCTCGAGGATGCCGTCGAGGCAGGCGCGGACCCTCGGGAATTGCGCGAAGTAGGAATCCACGTAGCTCTTCGCCTCGGACGTCGAGACGCCGAGCTCCTTCCCGAGAGTGAATGGCGCCATGCCATAGAGCAGCGCGAAGTTGATGCGTTTGGCCGCGAACCGCATCTCGTGGCTGACGAGGTCGGGGGAGACTCCGAAGATCTTCGCCGCGGTCGCGCGGTGGATGTCTTGGCCCTCCTCGAAAGCGCGAATGAGGGCCTCGTCTCCGGAGAGGTGCGCGAGAATGCGCAGCTCGATCTGCGAGTAATCCGCGACGACCAGCTTTCCTCCCGGCGGCGCCACGAAGGCTTTTCGGATCTCGCGCCCGGCCTCCGTGCGAATCGGGATGTTCTGGACGTTCGGGTCGGAGGACGACAGCCGGCCGGTCGCCGCGACGGTCTGCCGGAACGAGGAATGCACGCGCCCCTGAGCGTCGGCCAGCGCGGGCAGGGCGTCGACATAGGTTCCTTTGAGCTTGCTGATTTCGCGGAACTCGAGCACGAGCTTCGGGAGGGGGAACCCGCGCTCGGCGAGCTCGGTCAAGACCTCCACGCCGGTCGAGGAGCTCCGGGTCTTCGCGGTCTTCTTGAGAACAGGATACCCGAGCTTCTCGAAGAGGATCTGCCCGAGCTTGACGGGGGAGTTCACGTTGAATTCTTCGCCCGCCTCCGCCCAGATCTTCTGCTCGATCGCGCGCAGGTCCCTTTCCATCCGCGTCGAGATCTCGCGGAGAAAGGGGACGTCGACGGCGACGCCGGCGATCTCCATCCGCGCCAGCACGGGCGTCAGTGGCCTTTCGATCTCGCGGTAGATGCGATCGAGCGCCGGCCGCGCGGCCAACTCCTCGCGCAGCGGTTCGGCCAGGGCAAACGCCGCCGCCGAGCGCTCGGCCAGCCAACGGTCGGCATTCGCGATCTCGTACGAGTCGGGCAGCGCGCAGGAGGAGATTCCGGCTTCCTTGTCGGGAAGCAGCCGCTGCCCCAGCCGCTGGAACGCCATCGGCTCGAGATCGGGGCTCGCGACGCCCGAAGAGAGGACGTACTGCGCCAGGCACACGTCGAAGAGGTTGCCGATGACGCGCCGTCCCGCCCGCGCGAGGAGCGCGTCGAGCGGCTTGGCGTCCGCCATCGCGAAGGATGCCCCGGGCCGGTCGACCGCCGCCCAGAGGTCCGCGACGCGCGCGGCGTCGGCCTCGGCGATCTGGGAGGCCGTGCCGTCCGAAAGCCCGAGGAGCGCGTCGCCCCCGCGATTCAAGAGCGCGACGCCGGTCCAGCCGCCCGAAACCGCGGGCGTCTCGCCGGCGGTCAGGCGCCGGGAGGAAACCTGCGGAGGCGCCGCGGAGTCTCCCTGAATCTCGGCCGCCAGCGAATGGAACTCGAGCCGGACGAAGATTTCTTTCAGGCGCGGGAAATCCGGCGGCGAGCAGCGCAGGTCTTCCGGGTCGAAATCGATCGGGAGGTCGGTCGGGATCTCGACCAGCCTCCGGGACAGGAGGGCGGCCTCGCGATTCTGCCGAAGGCTCTCGCCCACCTTCCCCTTGATCTCCTCCGCCCGCTCGAGAAGCGCCGTCAGGCTGCCGTACTCGAGGATCCACTTCTTCGCGGTTACCTGGCCGACTCCGGGCACGCCCGGGATGTTGTCGACGCTGTCCCCCATCAGGGCCAGCACGTCCGCCACCTGGGCGGGCTTCACGCCGAAGAAGGACTCGACCCCCGCGTCGTCTAAGAAAGCCTCTCTGCCGGTATGGAACACGCGGACACGCGGACCCACGAGCTGGAGCATGTCCTTGTCCGCCGTGACGATGACGACATCGTACCCCGCCGCGGCGG
Organism: Thermoanaerobaculia bacterium; assembly: GCA_038203955.1. Lineage (GTDB taxonomy): Bacteria > Acidobacteriota > Thermoanaerobaculia > UBA5066 > Gp7-AA6 > JALYUA01. The sequence continues at coordinate 17,151 of JBBRDK010000019.1, forward strand.
CCTTGGCCGACAGGGTGCCGATCACGTCGTCCGCCTCGTAGCCCGGAAGCTCCAGGATCGGGATCCGATAGGCGTCTAAGAGGAGCCGGATGTCGGCGAGCTGGGAGGAGAGGTCGTCCGCCATCGCCACCCGGTTCGCCTTGTACTCGGCGTACGCCTCGTGGCGGGTGGTGCGCTCGGGACCGTCCCATGCGATCGCGCACAGGTCGGGGGTGTGCTCCCGGAGCATCTTCCGGAGCATCGTGACGAATCCGTAGATCGCGTTGGTCGGCCGGCCGGCGGACGTCGAAAGCCTCTGAATCGCGTGGTAGGCGCGATGGATGTTCGACATCGCATCGACCAGGTAGACCGTCTTTTCGGACATTGGGGGAGGGATTGTATCCAGCGGGGTTTCCGTCGCCGCGCGCTCGGAGAGAGGGAGCGCAGAGACGCACGAAAGGCCGCTTCTGTCGGACGATCGAGGCGGCGTCCTTCCGGAAGAAGGCGACGAGGGAGGTTCAACCAACGGACAAGTCGCAGGAGGAGAGCGGCTTGGACCGATTCGCCCCTCGCTCAGAAAAGAAAACGCGCGACCCGTTGCCGGAGTCGCGCGATCAATGAAAGCAGACTAACAAACGCGCACGGAAGAGTCAAGACATTTCGAAACGCGCGTCTTCGCACGCCGCGTCGCCGCAAAGCGCAATGAATTCGCGCTCAGGCGCGGATGTCGCCGTATTCCCTTCGCGGCGGAGCGGACTCGCGGAGCGGGTAAGCGGGAGCGGGTCAGAGAGTTGGAGGAGAAGCCGGCGGAAAAAACAAATCGCGCGACCCGTTTCCGGAGTCGCGCGATCGAATGCAGGAACTTTAACAAACGCGCACGGTGCTGTCAAGCAAAATTCCTCCGCGGGCCGGCAGCGTGTAACCGGCGTCTCGTGAGGGAGTTGAGAAGATGAAAACGGCGTCATTCCGGGCGCCGGATCGCGCGCGGCGCTAGAAGCGCTTGCGGACCGACGCCAGGATGTGCGCGCGCAGCCTCAGCGCGTCGTTCTGAATCTGCGCCGTCTCCCCCTGCATCTTCGCGACGAAGGCCGCGTCGGAGATTCCGGACAGATTGACCCCCACGTTCAGCAGGGCGCCCTCCGCGGCCGCCTCCAGGAGCAGGGCCGCCGAGCCGGCGTCGGACGCGGCGCTGGGATTGCCTTTTTCGACCAGCTCGGGGAGCGAAGCGAGCACGCGCGCGGCCAGCTGGGCGGTCCGCATCGGCACTTCCGTGGCCCGCCGGTTCGCGATCGCCAGGGCGTCCGCCCGGGCGGCCTTCTGGGGGTCGGTGTCTTTGCCCAGGCGCCGCGCGGCCACGACGAGCTCGTACGCCTCCGAATCTTCGCGCGCGAGTTTCAGGAACTCCAGCCGCGCCGAGGCCGCCGTTTGCGCGATCGGACGAACGGCGGCGTGGGAGTTTGCGTATTTCTCGCGCGTCAAGGTCAGGGCCGCGACCATCTCCATGAGGCTCGCCCCCATGGCGCCCGCGATCGCGGCGGCGGTCCCTCCGCCGGGCGTGGGCGCGTCGGATCCCAGCGCGTCGATGAACTCGATGACCGTGAGCTTTGCGAACTCGGTCATGTCGTCGGGCTCGGAACCCAGAGGCCCCGGAGGGAAACGCCGGCGACGAGGTTCACCCCCCAATGATAGACGAGGTGCCGGTCGTCGGGAGCGTCGAGCAGGAGGACGTCCGCCGACTTCCCCGGTTCGAGGGACCCCGTCTCGCCGGCGAGGCCGAGGGATGCGGCGGCGTTCAGAGTCATCCCGGTCAGCGTCTCTTCCGCGGAGAGTCCGGAATCGAGACAGGCGTGCGCCGCGACCGACGCCAGCGATTCCGTGAAGCAGGTGCCGGGGTTTGCGTCCGACGCGACGGCGACGGGAACTCCCGCTTCGATCAGGCCGCGGGCGGGGGCGGGCCGGGAGCGCATCCACCACGCGGTCCCCGGCAGGATGACGGCGATCGTGCCGGAGCGCGAGAGCGCTGCGATCTCCTCGTCCCCGATCCGGAGCAGATGGTCCGCCGACGCCGCGGAAAGTTCCGCAGCGAGAAGGGCCCCGCCGGAGCGCGCGAGCTCGTCGGCGTGGATTCGGATCCCCATGCCTTTCGTCCTGGCCGCGGTGAGGATGCGTCTCGACTGCGGGACCGTGAACACCCCCTCTTCGCAGAAGACGTCGCAGAATTTTGCCAGGCCAGCCGCCGCCGGGAGAATCTCCGAGACGATCGTTTCGACCCATTCGTCCGGCCGGTCCCGGCTCTCGGGAGGCAACTCGTGCGCGGCGAGCAGGGTGGGAACGATGCGCGGGAAGCTTTCTCCGAGTTCGCCCGCGAGGAGCCGGAGCGCGCGCAGCTCATCGGAGACCGTGAGCCCGTAGCCGGTCTTCGCCTCGACGGTCGTCGTCCCGCACGACCGCATGCGGCCCAGGCGGCGGTGCAAAAGCCGACGGAGCTCCTCGTCCGTGGCCGCCCGCGTCGCGGCGACCGTCGCCCGGATCCCCCCTCCGGCGGCCCCGATCGACTCGTAGCTCTCGCCGGCGAGCCGGCGGCCGATCTCGGGCCCCCTGTCCCCCGCCCAGACCGGATGCGTGTGGGCGTCGACGAGCCCCGGCAGCAGGGTCATCCCGCTCGCGTCGACCGAGACCTCGGCGGGCCGGCCGGCAAAGTTCTTCGAGTACTCCGCCTCCGTGCCGACGAACGTCAGCCGCCCGTTTTCGGCGCGGATCGCCGCTCCCGCGATCCGGAGAATCTCTCCCTGCCTTTTTCCCGAGCGCGCCGCGATGCCGACCGGCGTCGCCAGGCACGCGGCATTTCGAAATTCGAGCGACGGGGGAGTCATGCGCGGATCGTATGTCGGGCCGGAGCGGGAGGCGGGAGGCGGCTCGCTCCGTATTTCTTTCGGCTCCCGATCCCCGATCTGGTTGACCGCGGAGTACCGCGGCCGTCTCGCTCCCGTTGGTCGCTCGGCTCCCGTTTCCCGGCTTCTCCCCGCCTACCGCCTGCCGGCTACTCCCTCCCGCCCCACATCAAACGCGGCCGGCTTCAACCGCGAGAGGCACGACACGTCGAGCCCGTCCGCGGTACCTGAATCGAGAAACGACCGCACCACGCCGTCCCAGCAGTCGAGGTTGTCCAATCCCTCCTCGAGGTGCGCGGAGAGCGGGACGACGACGTGCCGGCTCCGGGAGAGCTTGCGCGCGACCCGCGTCGCCCAGGCCGGCGGCGTTACCGGGTCGCGCCCGCCCGACAGGATCAGCACGGGAACGCTCGAGCGCACGTCCCGAAAGTATCGGGCGGGGCAGACTCGTCGTCGGCCACAGGCTGCAGGCCCGGCGCTGCTGGTCGATGCGATAGGGCCCGAAAGCCGTTCCGGAAGCGGCGCGTTCGGCTTCCGCCGGCGTAATGCGCGATGTGTCCTCGCTGCAGGTGATCGAGAGGTACAGCCCGTCGGCCCCGCGGTCGCGTCCATCCCCGGCGGGAAGGGCGGCGGCGACAAAGGGTCCGAAATCCCCTAGGGCCGCGGCGTGAAGGACGGCGGGAATGCGGCGGCTGGTCGAGGGCGCGTACATCTGGCGGCGCAGGGCCTCGAAGAAGACGTCGCGCGTGATCGAGACCGCCTTCGGGGCCGATCCCGCCGGCCAGGCCGCTTCCACCCGCGCGGGGGCGCGGCCGAGCGAATCGCGCACCCGCGCGAGGTCGGCGGCGAGGTCGGGATACGCCGCGGCGCAGGAGGCTTCCGCGGCGCAATCCTCCAGGAGCAGCGACATGGCGCGTTGCGCGTTCGCCGCGTGAAAGAGCGGCAATCGGGCCCAGGTCGGCGTGACCCCCATCAGCACGGCCGCATGGACGGACTTCGGGTGCTTGCGCAGGTAAACGAGCGCGAGGCGTGTTCCATAGGAGAGACCGGCGATGTCGATCCGGCCGTATCCGAGCGCGCGTCTCACGTCCTCGACGTCGTCGGCCGCGGCGGGCGTCGTGTAACGCGTCAGGTCCGCGCGGGACTCGAGCTCGGACCGGCAGCGCCGCACGTATTCGGGGGAATACATCTCCCCCAGGAAGTCTCCGGCGTCCCGTCTGTCGCGCTCACACCGAAGCGGGTTCGAGGCACCGGCGCCCCGCTGGTCGATGAGCACGATGTCGCGGTTCTGCCGGAAAGCCTTGAGCTCGGTCTGCCAGAGTCCTGCGCCGTCGGACGCCGCCAATCCCGGTCCGCCATCGAAGGAGAAGAGGGGCGGCCGGGAGCCCCCGCCGACCGCCGGCACGACGACGACGTGCAGGTCGATTCTCCTTCCGCGTCCGGCGGCGCGATTTTCGAAGACCGAGACCGTGCCGCAGAGAGTCTTCGAAGTGCCCATGTGCCCCGCGGCGACGCAGGGCACCAGGCGGGTACGACCCCGATGCTTTTCGTCCGCGTAGGAACGGGACTGCGCCGCGCCGGCGCTCGCCCCGAGAATAGAGGCCGCGAGCAGAAGAAAGAGAGCGCGGAAGCGAGCTTCCGACATTCTCTTATCCGGCCGTCTCACCCTTCTCGGACTTGCGCGTCAGGTACTTCACCGGGCGGTCCTTCTCATCCTCATCCTTGTCGAACTCGAGGACCTGCCTGAAGAGCTCGACCATCTTTTGCAGCTGCAGGCGAAAGTTGAAGCGGTGCATCTTGAGCTCGTGGATCGCCTTCTCGATCTCCGCAGCGCGCTGGAGAGCGCTGTGGGTGAGGCGTTCGCCGGAGTCCTGCGCCTCCTGGATGATGAGCTCCGCCTGACGCGTCGCCGACCCGCGAATGTCTTCGGAAGCGCGCTGCGCGGCGACGAGGGTCTCTTTCAGGATCCGCTCGCGGTCGCGGTGCTCCAAGTTCTCGTCCTGAAGCGTGCGCACGCGGCTCTCGAGCTCCGAATTGACTCGCGCGAGCTCTTCCATTTCCTCGGCCACGGACGTGAGGAAGGACTCGACTTCCACGGGGTCGAGACCCTTCCACTTGCGCGAAAACTCGTGCTTCTGGATCTCGAGCGGCGTCAGTCGGGACATGGCGTTTCTCCTAGATAAGGGCCGCGGACCGCATGAACGCGCGCGCCAGAAAAACCTGTACGAACTGGATCAGCAGGATGAGCAGAAGAGGGGAGAAATCGATTCCGCCGGTGCGCGACGGAGGAAGGAGCTTCCGGAACGGCCGCAGCAGGGGCTCGGTGAAGCGGTAGAGCATCTGGACCAGCGGATTGCGCGGGTCGGGGCTCACCCAGGAGATGACGGCGGCGATGATGACGATCCATTTGATGATGTTCAAGATCTGGATGACGATCTCGAGGAGGCTGCCGGCAAACGCGCTCCCGATGTTCACGCCGCGCTCCGGTTGCCGAAGAGGGCCGTCCCGACCCGGATCTCCGTCGATCCCTCTTCGACTGCGACCTCGAAGTCGTGGCTCATCCCCATCGACAGCTCGGGAAACGCGCGTCCGAATCGGTCGGCCAGGCGGTCGCGCAGCTCGCGCACGCGCCGAAAGTGGGGACGTGACGCCTCCGGGTCCGGGTCGAACGGGGGAACGGCCATCAGTCCCTGGACATCGAGCCGGCCCCGCAGGAGGACATCCGCCGCCAGGGCCTCCGCCTGGTCGGGGAGGGTTCCCGATTTCGTCGCTTCCGCCGCTATGTTGATCTCGAGGAGGACGGGGAAGGGGGGAGCCTCCGGCGGCAGTAGCGCCTCCAGACGCGAGGCAAGTCTTTCCCGGTCCAGAGTTTCCACCACGGAGAACCATTGTAGCGCCGCCCGGGCCTTATTCGTCTGAAGACGGCCGATCAGCTTCCAGACCAGCGCGGGAAATTCGGGCCGGAGGATCTCGATCTTGGAGATGCCCTCCGCCACCCGGTTCTCGCCGAACCGCGTGAGGCCGGCGAGCGCCGCTTCGCGGACGACCAACGCAGGGTGAGTCTTCGTGACGGCGAGCAGGGCGACGCCCAAAGGGTCCCGCCCGCCGCGCTCGGCGGCCCGGGCGATGCGCTCGAGAATCCCGGCGTGGCGCCGGTGGATCTCGTCTCTGGCCGGGGGGTTCATGGGGAAAGTTGAGAGTTAAGAGTTGAGAGTTGAGAGTTGAGTTGTGAGTTGTCAGTTAGCAGCTGGTCAGTTCGGAGTTTGTCGTTCAAACCTCTTCCACTGAAAACTGATAACTGATGACTGATGACTCTAGGGCCCCATGTCCGGGTGCTCGCTCGCGTCGGCGCCGAGGTTCGCGAGCCGGTCCGCCTTCTTGTTCATCTCGCGGCGGACGTGGCTCAGCGTGAAGCGGCGAAACTTCTTCGCGCGGCGCACGGCGTCGACGACGAGCGGCTTCAAGTGCTCGGCCTTGACGCGGAAGTTTCCGTTGACCTGCTCGACCAAGAGCCGGCTGTCGGACCGGATCTCGACGTCCTCGGCCGCGATTTCTTCGGCGCGGGTCAACGCCAGGAGAAGGGCGCTGTACTCGGCGACGTTGTTCGTCTGCCGCCCGAGAGGCTCGAAGAGCTCTTCCGCCGGCCGATCACCGTCCGCCTCCACGTACACACCCGCGCCCGCGGGTCCGGGATTTCCCCGCGCGGCCCCGTCGATGTAAGCGAGGAACTTCACCGGGCGTGAAACGGAAAACGGGAGCCGAGCGACCGACGGGAGCGAGACGGCCGCGGTACTCCGCGGTCCACTAAATCGGAAACCGAAACGGGGTCCGGCGTTCTCATCGATTCCCGATTCCCGATTCCCGATTCCCGGCTCCGATCACACTTGTCCGTCCCAATACAGGATTCGTTTGCAGCTGTCGCAGTACACGATCTCTTTACCGTTCTTCAGGATCTGCATCGCGGCCGGGCGGATCTTCACGTGGCACGCCGAGCAGGATCCGGCGGAGACCCGCGCGATCGCGACGCCCCCCTTCTTCTCGATCAGGCGGTGAAACTCGGCGCGGTCCTTGGGCGGCATCTGCCGCTCGATTTCCTGGATTTCCGACGCGGCGGCCGCGAGCTCGTCGTCGATCCCGCGCTGGGTCGTGCGCCAGTCCTTCAGCTTCTCTTCGTGCTCTTCCGTCTCGCCGGGGAGACTCTGCTCGCGAGCCTCGAGGTCCTTGCGGGCATTCTCGATCTCTTCGTCCAGCGCCAGCACCCGGTCCTCCGTGGTACGAACCAGTTTGTCCACGCCGTCGATCTCGTTCAGGACGGCTCCGTACTCGCGGCTGGATTGGACGCTCCGAAGCTGCCCCTGGTACTTCTTCTGCTTCTCCTGGAGGTCGGAGAGGTCCCCCTCGGCGCGGCGCCTCTCGGACTCGGCTTCCGCCAGCCGCTCCCGGATGCGGTCGAGCGTCTCCACGCGTTCCCGGTAGGCGCGATCCACTTCCGAGAGCTCCTCGGGGACCGTGTCGCGCTCCCGCTGGCGCGACTGCACGAAACGAAGCCGGTCCTGCAACCGGTAGAGCTGCTCGAGAAGGCTGGTTCCGCTCACGCCGCCGACCCTCTCTCGTACACGGCCGCTGAAAACAAAAGGGGCGGCCCGCTCAGAGGTCGCCCCTTCTCGTTCTTCGATACTGACTGTCTCGTCGGTTTGTTACGCCTCAAGCTCCCCGTACCCCTTCTCGCGTCCTGACCCTGGTGGGTCCACTCGGATTCGAACCGAGGTCTGACCGGTTATGAGCCGGTGGCTCTGGACCGCTGAGCTATGGACCCCGGCTGTGTGACGGGCGTCAATATAGCAAAGCGGGGCAGCGCCGTCAGCGCCGTCCTCACCGGATGGTTTCCAGAAATGGTTTCAGTTTCTTCGCCCTCGACGGATGCCGCAGCTTCCGCAGCGCCTTCGACTCGATCTGGCGGATCCGCTCGCGCGTCACGTTGAATGAACGGCCGACCTCTTCCAGGGTGTGCTCTGAGCCGTCTCCGACGCCGAAACGCATCTTGAGCACCTGCTCCTCGCGGGGGGTCAGCGACTTCAAGACCCGCCGCGTCTGCTCCTGCAGATTGGAAACGAGGACCGCATCGATCGGGGACAGGACGCCCCGGTCCTCGATGAAGTCGCCCAGATGCGAATCCTCCTCCTCGCCGATCGGCGTCTCGAGGGAGATGGGCTCCTGCGCGATCTTCATGATCTTGCGGACCTTGGAGACGGGCATGTCCATCCGCTTGGCGATCTCCTCGGCGTTTGGCTCACGTCCGAGCTCCTGGACGAGCGACCGCGAGGTGCGAGTCAGCTTGTTGATCGTCTCGATCATGTGAACCGGGATCCGGATGGTCCGCGCCTGGTCCGCGATTGCCCGCGTGATCGCCTGCCGGATCCACCACGTCGCGTACGTCGAGAACTTGTATCCGCGCCGGTGCTCGAACTTCTCGACGGCCTTCATGAGGCCGATGTTTCCCTCCTGGATGAGGTCGAGGAACTGCAGGCCGCGGTTGGTGTACTTCTTGGCGATCGAGACGACGAGCCGGAGGTTGGCGACGATCAGCTCGTGCTTGGCCTGGTCGGCCTCTTCCTCGCCCTCGCGGACCATGCGGAGGGTCTTCTTGACGTCCTCGTGCGTGACGCCGAACTTCTGCTCGAGCTCCCGCAGGAGCTTGCGATACTTCGTGATGCGGCGCTTGTAGAAGTCGATCCGCGTCGGGTTCTTTTCCTTCTTGAGCGTCGTCGTGTCCTGCCGGATGGTGGACTCGGGGATCGACATCTGGCGGTCGATGTCCTTCAGGATCCCGATGGCGCGGTTCAACACGGCGGGCGTGAAGTCCGCCGCGCGGATCAGCTTCGCCATGTCGGCGATCTTCCTGTCGATCGAGGCCTCGACGCGCGCGAGGGCCTTGCTGCCCTTCTTGATCGTGCGCGACTTGAACTTCAGCCGCTTAATGTCCTTATCGAGCGCGCCGATCTTCTTGAAGCTTCCGAGGACGCCTTCGATGCGCCGCGTCGCGCGGTCGTCCATCTCCTCGTCTTCTTCGGAGAGGTTGACGAGCTCGTTGACGATGCGCGAATCGCGGCCCGCGTTCTCGAGGAGCTTCAGGATCTCCTGGAGCACGATCGGGTTGTTGGCGAGCGCCTGGTAGATCTTCGCCTCGCCCTGCTCGATGCGCTTGGCGATGCGCACCTCGCCCTCGCGATCGAGGAGCTTGACGGTCCCCATCTCGCGCAGGTACATCCGCACGGGGTCGTTCGTCTTCTCGACGGCCTCGCGCGCCTCTTCGGCGGTCTCCGCTTCGAGCGCGGCGCGACGGCGGGCGGCGCGATCCGGATCCGTGACGATCTCGACGCCCATGTCGAAGATCCGGCCGTACACTTCTTCGAGATCCTGGGGGCTCGCGGTGACTTCGTCGGAGAGAATCGTGTGGATCTCTTCGTAGAGCAGGTAACCCTTGTCCTTGCCCGCCCTGAAGAGGAGCTGAAGCTCGGGGTATTTTTCGTCGATCACCAAGTTACATTCCTTTCCACCGTGGGGAGCGCGAAAGCTCTCCACGCCGGCGCCCGTTCTCTTGCTTGCGCCGGATCAATTCCGCCAGATCCGCACTCGACGACGCGACTGCCCGATCGATCTCCCTCTGGATGTCCGCGCTCTCCCGTTCTAAGTACTTTTTTTCGAGGTCCTTGAGGAGACCTTCGACACCTTTTTCGGTGGGCGCGGGGTGATCTTCCAGGGCAATGCCGGACACAAAAATTCGATCTTCTTCCGTAAGGTGTGCGATTTGCCTGTGAAAATCAACACCTTCTCCGTCGGAGGAGGCTTTCCGGAGGGCCCCGACCACTCTCCCGATCAGAGGGTGGGTGAGAAATTCGTCTCTCAAAGTACTGAACACCAAGGAGTTGTATTCCGGCTCGTTCAACAGAATGTGAAGGAGCTTTCGCTCCGACGCCGGCATCTCCCCTTCCCGTAACACAGGGTCACTCCCGCGCGTTCCCGCCCTGGACGGCGGTGCCGTGACCCCGGTCCGGCCGGTTTTTGGCCGGATCCGTTCCCACAGGATGTCCAGCGGGACCGCGACGAGGCGGGCCAGCCGCCGGGACTCCTCGTGCCGCAGGATCGTGTCCGGAATAGCCTGCAGGATCTCGAGGATGCCCGCGATCCGATCGCTCTTGTCCGCCGCGGAAAGATTCTGCTCCATGGGGTCGGAACCGGCACCCGCGGGATCGAGAAGCCAGTCGAGGGCATCGGGCGCCTGGTCGACCCGGCCGGCGAGCCTTTCCGGGCCTTCCTCTCGAAGCACATCGTGCGGGTCCTTCCCGGCCGGCAGCTTCGCCACGCGCGCGGAGAATCCCTGCCCGAGGAGAAGGGCGAGCGCGCCCCGCGTCGCCGAGCGTCCCGCCGGATCTCCGTCGTAACAGACGACCACTTTCGGCGCGAGGCGGCGGAGCTTTTCCGCCTGCTCGGGCGTCAGCGCCGTCCCCATCGAGGCGACCGTCTCCTCGATTCCGGCGGCGAGAAGAGCGAGATGGTCGAAGTACCCCTCGACTAAGACGACGCGCTCCCGGCGCCGGATCGCATCGCGGGCGGAAGACAGGCCGTAGAGAGTTCGCTTCTTCTGAAAGATCGGAGACTCGGGAGAGTTCAGGTATTTCGGCTCGCCCTCGGCGGATAGGACACGGCCTCCGAATCCGACCGGTCGCCCGCGGTCGTCGCGCAGGACGAAGAGGAGGCGATTGCGAAACCTGTCGTAGGCGCGCTTTCCCTCTTGCCCGGGCTGAAGGAGTCCCGCTTCGATCAACAGGCTCTCCGGGTAGGAGGCGGAGAGGGCGCGGGAGACGGCGTCCCAGGAGTCGGCGGCCTGGCCAAGCTCGAGCCGCGCGATCATGTCGGGCGTCACGCCGCGGGCGGAGAGATATTCCCCCGCGCGGCTTCCGGGCTTCGCAAGCTCCGCGCGGTAAAACCGATGCGCAGCGGAGACCGCCTCGAGGAGCTTCTCGCGCCGGTCGTCCCGCGGCCCCCGGGCGCGGCGCGGGATCGTGACCCCGAACCGCCCGGCGAGCGCCTCGACCGCTTCGGCGAACTCCAGGCGGTCCATCTGCCGCACGAAGTGGATGACGTCGCCGCCGGCGCCGCACCCGAAGCAGTGGTACAGCCCCTTGTCGCGGTCGACCGTGAAGGAGGGCGTGCGCTCGTTGTGAAAAGGGCAGAGCCCCTTGAAGGAACGGCCGGCCTTCTTCAGCCGGGTGTGCTCCCCGATCACTTCGACGATGTCCACCGCGGAGCGCAGCTCGGCGAGCGCGGAGTCTGTTATGTCGAGATCGTTGGTCATTGGGGAGACGGGGGCCGGGAATCGGGAATCGGGAATCGGGAATCGGAAATCGAAAGACGGAAAATGGGAAACGGGAAACGGCCGAAGGCGGGAAACGGGAAGCGAGAAACGAGAAACGAAAGACGGGAAACGGGAAATCTGTCTCGCAGCGGGCCGTCCCCAGAAATTTTCCTCTCCCCCGGCCGCGGGGGAGAGGGCAGGGTGAGGGGGATCTCGCTGGTTCGTGAGCCCTCGCGGTTGACTGCGGGCCGCAACGAGCTCTCCACCGCGATTTCCCGCGTCCTCACTGGAGTTCCACCATCGTCGCGCCGTTGCCGCCTTCCCGCGCGTCCGCGGCTCTCGCCGACGCGACATTCGGATGCTTGCGCAGGTGCTCGCGCAACCCGTTGCGAAGCCGGCCAGTCCCGTGGCCGTGAATCACCCGCAGGCGCGCGCCCGCGACGAGCGCCTCGTCGAGCGCCTTCTCGACCTCGTCGATCGCTTCGTCCAGTCTCTTCCCGATGACGTTCACTTCCTTGACCGGCCCGCCGGAAGGATCGGCTGACGACGCCTCCTTCGCGGCGTTCTTTCGTTTCCCGTTTCCCGATCTAGTTGACCGCGGAGTACCGCGGCCGTCTCGCTCCCGTTGGTCGCTCGGCTCCCGTTTCCCGGCCTTCCCCCGGTCCGCCCCCCCCACCGGCTCCAACTCCGACCGGGAAACGCGCATTCTCTTCCCCCCGACGTCGAGCCATGCGCTCTCGGGATCGAGCGACACGATCGTTCCCTCGAGCTTCATCCCGCGCATGCGTGCCCGGCCGCCCTCCTCGAGAGTTCGCGCCCGCTCCTCGATCTGCTCGCGCGCCTCGACCAAGGCCGGCTCCTCCGCGACCGCGCGCTCCGCCTCCGCGACCAGCTGCGCGGCGGAGGTCTCGGAGCGGCGGGCGGCGTCGCCGCGGATGGCCGCGAGCTCGTCCTCGACGCGACGCGCCAGCTCCCGCCGCGCCTTTTCGAAGCCGGCCAGTCCCTCCTCCCGGAGCTTCGACCGGGCCCGGGCGACATCTTCTTTCTCCGAAGCGAGCTTGTCGGCGTCCCGGCGGAACTTCTCTCGTTCCTCCAGAAGCGCGGCTTCGGCGCGCCTCAGCCTGTCGAGCGCCGCCTCCGCCTCGGACTCGCGCTCTTCCCGGCGCTGCCAGGCTTCGCCCAGGATCTCGACCGCCCGGTCGAGCACGGAGGAGGGAAGTCCGCGCTCGCGGGCGACAGAGAGAGCGCGGCTCCGTCCGGAGAGACCCGGATGCAGGCGGTAGTTCGGACGGCCGGTCTCCTCGTCGAATTCCATCGCGGCGGTCACCGCGTCCGTCCGGCCGGCGGCGAAGTTCTTGATGGCGGAGAGGTGTGTGGTCACGATGGCGCGGCCGCCGCGGGCGAGATACTCCTCGAGAAACGCGACCGCGAGCGCGCTTCCTTCCTCCGGGTCTGTCGCGCCGCCGATCTCGTCGATGAGCGCCAGCACGCCGGGGCCCGACTCCCGAAGGATCGCCGCGAGAGTCTCCATCGAAGACGAGAAGGTCGAGCGGTCCGTCAGGATCGCCTGGGCGTCTCCGATCTCCGTTCGGATCGCGCGGAAAACCGGCACGCGAGTCCCGCTTCCCGCCGGGATCGGAATGCCCGACTGCGCGAGCAGCGAGAACAGGCCGGCGGTCTTCAGGACCACCGTCTTCCCGCCCGCGTTCGGCCCCGAGACGACCAGCATCCGCTGCTCTCGCGTGAGCTCGAGGTCCAGCGGAATCGCCTCGCGGTCGCCGCGGTGCTCGTCCAAGACTCTCCGGCGCAACGGCGCGAGGCGCGCATCGAGCAACGGGTGCCGCGCGCCGCGGAGGATCCACTCGCCGTCGTCCGAGATCTCGGGGACCCGTCCCGATGACAGATCTCCGAACTCGACCTTCGCCTCGAGCGCGTCCAGCTCCGAAAGCTCCGAGACGGCCGCTCCGAGCGGCCCCGCCGCGGTGAGCACCGCGCGCCCGAAGCCGGTCAACAGCCTTTCCACTTCCCGCCGCTCCTCTCCGGCGAGCAGGGCCAGATTGTTGTTCGCCTCGATGACCTCCATCGGCTCGACGAACACGGTCTGGCCGGAGCCCGAACGGTCGTGGACCATTCCGGGAACGCGCGCCCGCGAAGAAGCAAGAACCGGGAGACAGTAGCGGTCGTTGCGCAGCACCACCGTGGCGTCGCCCAGGAACTCGCGGCGCTGGTCGACGATTTTTTCGAGGTTGCGCGCCACTTCGTTCCGGCGGCGCCGGAGCCGGGTGCGGATCGCGGAGAGCTCCGGCGACGCGTCATCGCGGATCGTGCCGTCGGCCGCGAAGATCCGGGACGCCTGCGCGAGGAGCTCGTCGAGTTGCGGAAGGCTTTCCCGCCGCTCGACGAGGCGGGGCGATTCGGCGGGCTCGAGTGCGCGACGCACGGCCGCGGCGGCGCGGGCGACCGACAGGACCGGACGGAAGTCTTCCGGCCCGAAGGCGCCGCTCTCGATGGTCGCGAGCGGACCGTCGATCTCCTCGACACCCGCGAGCGGCAGGCGCCCGTGCCGGATGCGGAACGACCAGGCCTCGGAGGTCTCCGACAGAAGCGCGCGAACCGACGTCTCGTCGGCTGCGGGGGCGAGCCGGGACACGGCCCGGCGGCCGGGGTCGGTGCGGGCGAGGGAAGAGAGGAGGCGGAGGACAACGTCGAACTCGAGCGACGCCCGATCGGCATCGCCCTCCGCGGGAGGGATGGCTACGGAGTGGCCCGACGCTCTTCCGAGAGCTTGCGAAGCATCTTCTTTCGAGCCTGGATCATCTTGCGTTTGCGCTTCGCGCTCGGCTTCTCGTAATGCTGGCGCTTCTTCAGTTCCGAGAGGATTCCGGATTTCTCGCACTTCCGCTTGAAGCGCCGCATGGCGTTTTCGAAGGATTCGTCTTCCTTGACGTGAACGAGCGGCACGTAACACTCACCCCCTTCATCCTGGAGTTGATAACCGAGCCGCCCATCTTAGGGCCGCCGGCCGGATGAGTCAATCGGATGCGTGTAAACAATTGGCGGGCAGTGACTTAGCTGGCCGGCGGCCCGGCGAACCTAGAAATGCGCTGGGCGTTGGGCGCTGGAGCTCCAGACAAGAAGCCTCCGGCTGAGCGGTCACGGTCCCTGACCATCACAATGAGGACGACGCGGGGGCGGGCCTTTCCCCTCGCCCCGCGCCGGTCGGACAGCGCCCGCCGCTCTCCGTGCGACCCCTCGCCGTTTCCCATTCGCCGTCCGCCCAGCGTCGAGCGCCCAGCGCCTCCCGTCCCTCGACGACACCAAACAGTTTGACTCTGTCCCGAGCGCGCCCGGATAATGCGCCGAGTGACCGAATCCGAAGACCGACTGCGGAAGCTCGAATCCGAGATCGAGCGCCGCCTCCTGGAACGGTTTGCGGGCCTGCGGGACGAGTTCGAGCGCCTTCGCCTCGAGTCGGATCGCCGGTGGGAAGGCTTTCTCTCCCGATTCGACCAGGACTTCACGGGCCTCGTGCCTCCGGAGCTGGTCGCGATCCCGGAGCCGGAAGCGGCGGCCGCGGCGAGCGACCTGCCCGATCGGCCGACCGGGGCGGGCCTGCTCTCGATCGAGGTCGCCCGCAACATGGACGACGCGGGCAACCAGGTCGAAGCGCTGCACCGGTTCCTGGAGCTCTGCCGCCGCCACGCGTCGCGCGCCGCCCTTCTGATCTCCAAGTCGGGCTCCTTCGCCGTCTGGAAGGCAACCGGCTTCACGGACCACGGCGGCAACGACGAGGCGGCGAGGCGAGTGGCGCTTCCCATGGAAGACGGTCCTCTCGCCCGCGTGCTCGAGGGATCCGCCTTCCGCCTTCCGGCCGGCAACGACATCTCCGCGCGGCTCGGCGCTTCGGACGCGTCTTCCGCTGTGCTCGTTCCGATGGTGGTGAAGGAAAAAGTCTCGGGCGCCGTCTACGCCGACTGCACCGCCGACGAGGCCAGCCGCTTCGATCCCGAGTCGATCGCCTTTGTGACCTTTCTCGCCGGATTGTTCGTCGACCGCCTCGCGGGCCGCAAGTTGAAGCCCGCCCCTGCGATGCGCGCGCTGGAAACGTTCGAGGCGCCGGCCGGGCAGCCGCCCGCGGCTTCCCGCGAAGCAGCCCCGTCCGCGGAAGAGCCGCCGCCCGAGTCTTCGCGGCCCGGCCCCCGCGAGTCTTTCGGAACGCAGGTCCTGCGGTTCGGTGCCACGCCTCCGCCGGTTTCCCCCGCGCCGGCTCCGGCGGCCCCCGAGCCCCAGCACCCCTCGGAGCCGGAGTTTGCGGAGCCCGACGTCGAGAGCCCTGCCGCGGCCGCCCCTGCGCCGGCGGCGGATCGCGCCGCCGACACGGGACCCCCGGAAGAGCCCGAGCCCTCCCTGGCCTATGAAGCGGACGACGAGCCGTCTCCGGCGCCCGAGCCGCCGCCGATGTCCCGGCGGGACGCCCCCGCGGCGGCCCCCGAGCCGCCGGCGCCGCCTCCCGTCTCTCCGCGCCCGGAGCCGGCCGCGCCGCCCGCATCGTCCGCGTTCCAGCCGTCCGGTGGCGGCGGCCGGCGCCTGGCGGGTCCTCTGGCTCCGGCGGACGGTGACGAACGCCGCGACGAGGCCCGGAGGTTCGCGAAGCTGCTCGTTTCCGAGATCAAGCTATACAACGAGAAGGCGGTGCTCGAAGGCCGTCAGCACGGAGACCTCTATCCGCGGCTGAAGGAAGACATCGACCGCAGCCGGCAGATGTACGACGAGAGGATTCCGGAGGACGTGCGGTCGAGCTCCAATTTCTTCTACGAGGAGCTGGTGCGAATCCTCGCGGAAGGCCGCGCGGAGTCGCTCGGGCTCTGATCTGATCCCGGCCACCCGTCCTCCCTTCCTCGCTCGGATCCTCTCCCGCTTCTCCCGGCGTTCGCGGTTGCGGCGAAGCCGCGGCGGCATCGCCCTCCCTCTCGTGGCCGGGGTCCTGCTCGCCAGCCCGGTCCTGCGCGCCGACGTCGCGCTGCGGCCGGTCAGCACCGACTTCGACGCGGAGTTCGCCCGGGCCGCCGACTCTCTCGAGGGCAACGGTTCGGGGGAGGGCCGCGCCGTTCTCGAAGAGATCCGGCGCCGTGCCGCGCTCGTGCCGGCGTGGACGGCCCGCGTCGGGCTCCTGCTCGCCGCGGACGGCCTTCGCCGTCGCGATTTTGCCGGAGCGCTCCGCGAGCTCGATCTCGCTCCCGCCGCCGCGATCGGGCTCGAGCCCTACCGGCAGCTTCTCTTCGCCCGCGCGCTCGAGGGAGCGGGACGCCTCCCGGAAGCCGCGGATGCCTGGCGGGCGGCGTGGGAAACGGAGGAACCGTTCGCGATGCGCTCTTCGGCGGGTCGCGGACTGGCGCAGCTGCTGGCGAGGCGCGGCGCGTCCGGCGATGCCGCGGCGGTGCTCGGCGCGGTCGCACGGCTGTCCGCCTCAGACGCCGTCGCCGTCGCCCCGGAACGCATCCGGCTCTCCCTCGCGGCCGGCAATCGGCCCTCTGCCGTCGCTGGAGCCCGCGATCTCGCGCTCTCGGGAGTGGACCCGGCGGGCGCGCCTCCTTTTGCGAGAGCCCTCGTGCGAGAGCAGATCGGGATGCTGTCGCCCGCCGAGCGTGGCCGCCTCGGACGCTTCCTCGCGCTCGGCCCCTCTCCGGCGCGCGGGATCCGCCTGCTGCGACAGGACCCGCCTGCCGGGTGGCCGGCGGAAGAACGGGCCGCAAACTTTCTCGCTCTGTCCCGCGCGCTTTCGCGAGGGGGCGATACGAGGGGCGCGGAAGCGGCGGCGGCCCTGGTTCCGGAAGACGGAACGCCGGCCGACTTCGAGGCGCGATTGTTGCGCGCCGACATCGCTCTCGCGACGGCGCGCCGCCGTCGCAGCGGCCCGTTCACCGACGGCGATCCGCTGCTCCCGACGGCCCGGCGGCCGTTCCTGATATTGACCGCGGCGCCGGCGCCCGCGCCGGTGCGGATCGGCGCGCGCGAGCGTCTGATTCGGCTCGCGGCCGAGGTGGAGCGATTCGACGAGGGCCTCGAGCAGGCCCGGAACATCCTGGCGGACGCGCCGGGCTCGACGGTCGGATTCGAGCCGCTCTGGAAGCTCGCATGGGAGAAATACCGCGCGGCAGACTTCCGTGCGGCAAGGCAGGAGCTCGAAGCACTCGCCAGCGTGTACCGCGACGTGCCGCGCGAACGCCGTCTGCTCTACTGGCGCGCGCGGTGCCTGGCGCGTGAAGGGCGCGCGGCCGAGGCGGTGCCGCTCTTCGAGTCGCTCGCGTCGGGAGAGCCCGCCGACGTTTACGCGCTCTTCGCCCGCAAGCGGGTTCCGGATTACCGCCTCCGGCGTCCGGCGGCTCTGCCGGATCCCTCGCGCGAGACGGCGGCCTTCCGGCGAACGGACGAGCTCCTGCGCCTGCGCTTCTTCGAAGGCGCGGCCGCGGAGGCGCGACTTCTCCCGCCGTCGCGGGGGCGGGATCTTCGGCTCGCGGCGGCCGAGTTCGCGCTGGGAAAATTCGCTCCCGCAGCGGCGGCCGTCAAACGGGCGTTCCCGGAGATCGGCACAGCGGCCGAGGCCCGGGTTCCCGACGGCTGGCGGCGCCTCTACTATCCGATAGAGCTCGGCGGCTTCCTCGCCTCCGAGGCCCGGCAATTCCGTCTCGATCCGGCGATCCTGCGGGGCCTCGTGCGGCAGGAAAGCGTCTTCGATCCGGAGGCGCGGTCGCGGGCCGGCGCGCTCGGCCTGACGCAGCTGATGCCCGGCACGGCGAAAAGCCTCGCGAAGTCCGTTCTGCGCGTGCGCTACCGCCGAGCCTTTCTCTACGACCCTTCGACCAACGCGCGCCTCGGCGCGGCTTACCTGCGGAGCCTGTTCGACCGCTTCTCCGAGAACCCGCTCTGGGCGCTCGCCGCGTACAACGGAGGACCCACGCGGATGGCGAGAGTGCTGCGCGAGAACCCGGGTCTTCCGGACGACGAAATATTCGAGTCCCATCCCGCCTTCGAGACGCGGGACTACGTCCGCCGCGTCATGCTCTTCGCCGGCTCCTATAGGGAGCTCTATCCATAGGTCGTGAGCGCGGCGCCAATCGAGTTCGAGACGAGAGTAGTCTTTCCGTCGTGAAGGAATTTCGCGTCAGGACGAAGAAGAAGATCGAGCGCCGCGACATCACGGCCGAGGTCGTCGCCGCAGCAAAAACGCTCGGCGTTTCGAGCGGCGCGATCCTCGTCTCGGTGCCGCACACGACCGCCGCGATCACCGTCGGGGAGAACTACGACCCGGACGTCACCACCGACCTCGAGCGGGCGTGGGCCAGGTGGGTGCCGGACGTTCCCTTCGATCACGACGAGGGCAACTCCGCCGCGCATTTTCTGTCGGAGGCGATCGGAACGTCGCGCCTGGTGCCGGTCGCAAACGGCGAGCCGAAGCTCGGCCGCTGGCAGGGGATCTTCTTAGTCGAGCTCGACGGTCCGAGAGAGAGGACCGTCGAGGTTACGGCTCTCACGGGGTCGGAAAACGGGAAACGGAAAACGGGAAACGATTGAGCGGGGTCGATGCGACGACGCTCAATGCTCAATGCTCAATGCTCAACGCTAAACCGTTCCAGAGAGCCATTCCTCCTCCTCGCGCCGCAGGTGCTTTTCCCAGCGGGACGCGAGGTTGGCCGAGAGGTTGAGAGCGCCCGCGAGGTCCCCGGATTCGCCGAGAGTGCGCCGGATCATCCCGGAAAGCTCGCGGATCTGGACGTGCTCGAGCCGGAGAGTCCGGAAGAGTTCATCGGCCGGCGTGTCTCCCGCCCGGGCGACGAGCTTCTCGGGAGCGGGCGGAAAGAGGTCCTCTTCGAAGCCGGAGTGAACGCGGATCGCATCGTCGAGCTGGACGATCGCGGCGACGGACGCGGGCAAGGCTTTTGCGGAGATCGCGGCGAACAGGGATTCGAGAAGCGTATCGATGTCGCGATGCTCGAGGAGAAGGGCCTCGGCATCTTCCGGAGCCGGCGGGTGGGTCATGGAGCAAAGCGCGCGCCCGGCGCGGGGGAGGCGGCGCTCGATCGCGGCTCGTTCGTCTCGCGCGGATTCGCCATGATCTTTTTCGTGCCCGGCATGCGCCCGAGCGCGGCCTCCAGAACGTCCGCGTCGGGTTCGCCCACCTCGAAGCCCAGGAGGGCGCCGACCGTGCGCGCGATCGCAATCGGCGACACGCGGCCGCCGAAGGATCCCGCGCGGACGCCGGGGCCCCAGATGACCAGCGGAACGCGCGCGTCGTCGTCGTTGGGCTGGCCATGCGTCGTTCCCGTCTGCCGGCCGTACGACCAGATCCAGCCCGGCTTCAGGACGGAGATGACGTCTCCGGATCGGTCCGCGCGGAACGACCGCTCCACGGCCAGGCCGTCCGGGGTGTTCGGGGGCAGCCCGTTTCCGATCTCGGTGTTCGTGTACGCCCCGGCCACGCCGGGGCGCGCGCGAGCCCAGTCGCGAACGGCGTTCTTCACGGCTTCGGCGTTCAACCCGCGTCGCGCGAGCACCGGACGGTTCAGGTACAGCCCCGGCTCGTCGAAGAAGACCACCGAGGCCTCGCGAATGGCGGGCGCGTCGAGGTCGACGTCGTAGTGGAATGTTTTCGCGAGCATTTCTTCGAGGGAGACGCGATCCGTCGCGAGCTGCCGGATGGCCGGGTACTGGCCCGTGCCCCGCCCGTCGGAAAAATCGACGCGCCCCGCTGCGCCGGGATCTCCGGCCCCGACTCGAGACCTCCGCGCCAGAGCGACCTGGGGAATCGGTTGCACGCCGTGGTCCGCCGTCAGGAAGAGAAGGACGCGGTCGCGCCCCACCGTCGCGTCGAGGAAGTGAAAGAAGCCCTCGAGCTCCGCGTCGAGCCGGACGATGCCGTCGGCGATCTCCTTCGAGTCGGGCCCGAACCAGTGCCCGTAGTAGTCCGTGGCGGAGAGTCCGACGAAGAGCAGATCCGGGCGCGCCGGCTCCGATCCAAGGGCCATGTCGCGCACGACGGCGCGCGTGAGCTCGAGAAGCAGCGTGTCACCCCAGGGGGAATGAACGATGTCGAACGCGCTCGCCATGGCGTGCGGGAAGGTCGCCCCGAACCCTTCGGGCTGGCCTTTGGAGCCGTAGAGCTCGGGCGGGTCGAACGTGACGCGATCGAGATCCGCCGGAGGGATCCGTCCGGAGGGCTCCCATTTCCGGTGCGCGGGATCGGCGAGGAAGGCGGGCACCTTGTCGTTGAACGCGAGCAGGGAGGGATGCGGCGGGTAGTACGTCGAGGTGACGAATCGGGCGAACCGCTCCTCGAACCAGATCGCGGCGTCCGCCCTGCGCCCCGCCATCAGGACGGCGGCGCGGTCCTTGAGCGCGACCGCCGCGACGCGCGCCGCCGGAAACTTTTCCTTCAACCGGTCGCCGAGCGCGGCGCCGTCCATCAGCACCGGCGAGCCGGGTTGGATCGGGATCTTCGGAGGTGAAGGCCCGGCGCCGACCCACGCGACGCGGCGGTCCTCCGTGCAGTAGACGCCCTCGCCGGCCACGGAGTCGTACCAGCGGTTCATCACGATGCCGTGGTGGCGGGGGTCGAGCCCGGTGCCGATCGACGCGTGGCCGGGCGCGGTGTAGGCGCTGGCGTGGCGGTGCCGCGCCTCGCGATAAACGGCGCCGCGCTCGAGAAAGCGGTGGAAGCCGTCCTTGCCGAACCAGGGCCGAAAGCGGTCGAGGTAGTCTGCCCGCATCTGGTCGACGGAGAGGACGACGATGAGCGACGGCCGCGGCGCGCCGGCATTCGCGGAGGCGGAGGGAGCGGGCGCGGAGGAGCTCTGCGCGGGCGAAGTCGTGCCACCCGCGGCGAGCGCCCACAGGCACACGGCGAACGGGACACGCCGGAGGAACGTCATGGCCCGAATTTTTTCACGCTTCGCAGGGGCCGCCGGGGTCAGGGTTTCGTCGAGGATGGCCGCGTCCGCGAGTTTGACGCTGGCTCTCGCCCTCCCGCTTTCGTTTGCCGCGGGATGCCGTCCGCCGAACGACCCGGCGAAGCAGACGCTCGACGATCTCTCCCGAGCCGCCGGTCATCGCGACGCGAAGGCGTTCCTGGATCTCGTCGCGGCGGATTTTCAAGGCGCGGATGGCTCGCGAAAATCAGACCTGGATTCGACCGTGCGCCGGCTCTTCGCGGCCTATGAATCGCTCGACGTTACGGTCCGGGACCTGACCGTCGAGCGCGCCGAGGGCGCCGCGCTGGCGAGATTCCGCGTCGATCTCTCGGGCCGCGCGCGGAAGATCGCCGGTCTCGAGGGACTGCTGCCGTCGTCCTCTTCCTGGCAGTTCGAGACGCGCCTCGCGCCGTCGGGAGATCGCTGGCGCGTGACCTGGGCCTCGTGGTCACCCGCGCGGTGAAAAGCGGCGGTTGACACCCCCGGCCCCGTCCGTTAACGTTCGCGATCCGCGGCCGTTCCTCAGTAGCTCAATGGCAGAGCACCCGGCTGTTAACCGGGGGGTTGTAGGTTCAAATCCTACCTGAGGAGCCAATTCCTTCCGAGCCCGCGAGAACGCCTGAACGTCCCCGCGTCACCGCGCCAGACTGGCCGCCAAGGCGTCAGTGTATAATAAAGACCTGACCCCAACCTTACCGGGGACCGGGCTCCTTTGACGCATGGAGCTTCGGCAAGCTGGTCGGAGAACCAACGCGAAACTAAAGGGGGCCGACGACGACCCCTCACCCGATTCCTCTTACCGATTCGTCGCCGTGGTCCGGGGCGGAGTATCGGTGCGGTGCACTTCGTGACGCTCCACAACCGGGCGCCGCATTCCGAGCAGGCCCGCAAGACCAAGAAGCCCGAGCCACCCCCACTTGCCGCTGTCGTCATGTCGGTCTTGGGTCGTCGGTGGTCTTGGTCGTCTCATCCCTGGTGACTTGGGCGTTCGCCATCTGCGTCGCCGCACACGCGACGGCGACTGAGAGTCCGAGTACTGGTACCACCTTGAGCATCGTGCCTCCTCTTGGAGGGAGGTCCCAGAACAGTTCGGAGACTCTCCCGAGGTTGGCCCATCAGCAACGAACATGCCGGGCCAGAGGCGCGTGGCGATGTCCCCTTGACGTCCCCCCGTCGGAGACTCGCCCCGATCATCGCGTCTCGGCGGCCGCCGACGGCACCGGGGCGGCCGTTCCGGAAGTCAGGGCGGAATTGACCTGACCCTGAAGGCTCAACCCGCGAAGGCGTGGAGCTTTCCGGCCGCGCGCGGAGGGTCGCCGGCCTCGAAGGGCTGCTGCCCTCGTCCTCTTCCTGGCAGTTCGAGACGCAGTTCGCGCCCTCGGAGATCGCTGGCGCCTGACCTGGGCCTCGTGGTCTCCCGGCGCTCAAGAGAAGCGGTTGACACCCCCGGGCCCGTCCGTTATTGGCACAGGCCTATGAATCATACTCCCTGGACGAAAACGCCTACCTACGGCAGAGACCCCCGTCGCTCCGAGCGCTGCGAGAGGGATGAGTGCGAGATCCCCCGGAAAGCGGTATCTCGCGCCGGCAAATGAGCTCGCCGTACCCGTCGCGATCCAGAAGAAGAAAACAAACCAAAGCATCACAGGCAACCCGAAACCAAGGCGCTGCCGCGCCAGAAAGCTTCCCCGAAGAGAAAGAGCTATAAAACCTAGGTAGACAATCCCGCAGATGACTCGCGCCATCGGAACTGTGGTTCCGAAAAGGGCGAGCACGATCCAGTCCCATGGGGCCAGCGTCTGACGCACTGCCTCGAGTGCAAGGCCAAGGGCGACGTACGACCTGTATTTGTTCAGCGTCTTCGCGGCGCGTTGACGCTCTGCGTCATAGAGTCGCCTGTAGATATCCGAATTCCCCTCGGAATGTTCGGCGGCCTGCCTGTCCTGGAGATGCGCCTGTTTTTGAAGGCGCTCAAGGTCTTGACCGGTCGCCAATGCTTCTCCATGAGGAATTACGTACTCGGACACGGCGACCTCACCCAGGAGGCTGGGCGTGAAGAGGCCATGAGCCTGAAAATTGCGCATGCTCATGTAGAGAGGGGCCGGCAGCGATAGAAGGATCACGGCAGCTGTAATCGCAATCTGGCGCCGATCTCGTGCCAGCCAAAGCCCGAACGCCCCGATCAGAATGAACGCGACACTCAAGGTGGGACGAACCAGTTGAGCCATCACCCAGAAGGCGGCTGCGCTCGCTGCGGCAAGGACGTTGCGGTCTCTGATCGCCCGATAGGTTGCCCAGAAGGCGAACACAAAAACACAGCCATGCAAGAAATCGGTCAAGACCATCGCCGAAAGACCCAAACCATTCGGAAAAAAACCCACCGCCATCCCGGCGAAGCGAGCCGCGCGGAGATCTACGAAGAGGTCCCAGGTCAGGCGGACGAGGACGTAGGCCAGCAGTGACGCCAGGAGAGGCGCGCAAAAGAGAACAGCGGAAGGCCTTCCAGTGACGGCGATAAAAGCGGCAATCAAGAGCGGGTATCCGGGGGTTCGATACGGCTCCCAGAGATACGGCTCAACGCGTTCGCGGGAGAAAGCTCCGTGCCGAACGAGATTTTCCGCCGGCGCGATATAAGTCTGCGAATCGGGCTTGAGGTAAAGCGGGGTTTCGGAGCGGGCCGAGAGCACCAGAACCACCACCAGGAAGATGAGATAAGTCAGGAAAGCCAGCCCCGCCATCTTCCGGGCCAGGACGGAAATTTCGCCTGCCGACGGAACGGCCGTTGCCACAGGAGCGCCTCCATTACGCATCCATGCGGGTCCTGTCTTTTTCACGGCTTCTCAGGTTTGAAGGAGCAATAGTGCCTGGCCATCGAATTCGAAACGTCTCGCGAGCAGTCGATGAACGACCGCTCCGTATTTCGGATCCACCGGTGCGACCGTCTCGCTGGGCATTTCGCTTCTTGAGTCAACCTTCGAAGTCGGCACGAAGAGCATTACGGACGCAGCGATGAGAAAACGAATCTGTCTTTCGCCGCTCTACGGTCGCGCTCGGTCGATTCCTTAGGACGCAAGCGGGGGTTTCCGGCAGAGGACCTGGTACTGCGTTCCGAGAGGGAGAGGGGCGAACGGCGGCTCGAGAAAGCGTAGCCGGCTCAGGAGCCTCGGAAATATAAACATGAAATCCGTCCGCAACACTTCAAATCCGGCTTGGCTCAGAAGTCGCCTGGCCTGCGGTGCCGAAAGCGTCTCCGCATCGGCGTCGAAGGCGACGCGGCTCATCACAAACCGCGTGGCGGGGTTCCAAGGGTTGTTGTCCCACATCGCGAATAATCCGCCGGGCCTCAAGCTGTCGAAAATGTACGACAGCTCCTTGGAACGGTCGGCGGGTGGAATGTGATGAAAGACTCCATTGCAGAAGGCCAGGTCGATATCTCCGGCAGCCGGCGTCTCCTCTCGCGAAGCGAACTGCGCGCGAGCAGACATCTGAGTCTCGCGCGCGATCTTGAGGAGTCCGGCCGAGATATCAACCCCGAGCAGCTGGTCGATTTCCAGAAGCTCGAAGAACAGTGGGGTAGTCGAGCCCTTCCCGCATCCGTAGTCAAGTAGGGAATGCGGCGTGTTGTTCATGTTTTTGAGACAACGGGCAAGCCACTCGACGCGTCCTCGGGCAAAATACTCCGGGTTTTCGCCGGAATATGCGAGGCCCGCCGTCAGGGCGGCGTCGTAGTCATGAGAAAAGGAATCAAACAGGGGCCTACCGTCCGGGTTAGATCCTCCCTGAGAGGAGCGGGAGACGCCCTGATCTTTGCGGGAAGCGCTCACCGGCGCCGCATCCCTAGAATGCTCAGGAAGAAGCTGGACAGGATTGTCTGAAACCCGAGTGTGGATAGCGTGACACCTGGAATGACCCACCGCATGGTGTAGGCGTAGTCCAGCACGCCGAAGTTTCGAATATGCCATTGCTGCACGGCACCGGCGAGGAGCGCAAGCCCGAGAACCATAGCGGTGCCGCCGGCGAGCAGCCCTTTCTCGAGATCGATTCGGCGGAATAGACGCGTGAGCCGCGGATCTTCCGGGAGGAGCTTTTCGCTAATCGCGAAGATCTTTGTCAGCACGGCGAAGAGCACCGACTGATAGCCGCAGATGATTGCAAGGCTTGCAAAAAGCAAAGTGTGGGCGTCGAACACCACGCCTCTAAAGGTGAGCCGAGGCATGGCCACTCCGTACCCGAGAAGGCCAAGAGCAATCAGGAGACTCCCCGGACGGAGAAAGAGCCATCGCGGACTGAAGACGAGAAAGAACCGGAGGGAACGCCAGCCGTCCCGCCAGGTTCGAAGATGCGGAGGATGAGCGTGCCGGCCGTCCGGATGGAGCGTGATCGGGACCTCCGAGATCCGTGCTCCCGAGAGAGTCGCCTTGATGATCATTTCTAAGGCAAACTCCATCCCAGTGCACTGCTGGTTGAGACTGTGCGCGAGGTCGCGGGTAAAGCCTCGCATCCCGCAGTAGATGTCGTGAATGGGCGCACGAAACCAGTGCCGCGCCAGCCACGAAAACAGCGGGTTCCCAAACCACCGATGAAACGGCGGCATCGCGCCCGGGAGCACCGTCCCGCCGCCCGACTCAAGGCGGCAGCCCTGCACAAGATCGGACCCTTCCCGAAGTTTCTGGAGGAAGCGGGGAATTTCGGCGAAATCGTAGCTTTCGTCCCCGTCGGCCATGATCACGAATTTGCCGCGGGCAGCGGCGATGCCGCCCATCAGCGCGGCTCCGTACCCGCGAGCCTCGACCGCGACGAGCCGCGCGCCGAGACCCCCCGCGATCTGATCCGAACCATCCGTGCTTCCGTTGTCGGCTACGAGGACCTCTCCGCAGATCCCGTTTTCCCGAATTGCGCTTTGAGCAGCTTGTACACATGCGCCGATCGTATCGGCTTCGTTCAGGCACGGAATGACCACCGAAAGCTCGATTTCTTCGGGGATCGGTTCCGCCTCTGCCGAGGCTGACACGAGAGTCGTCGAATCCAAGGGAGACAACTTTTTCATCGATTCTCAATCTTATCAGTCGGGTTTGGGGTTGAAATTCTTGGGCGATAGAGGCCTGGACTTGCGTTGCCGTGGCTCTGAGCCTGTGCGCGCCGGACCTGTTTGCGCTGCGGGGTACAGCGATCGGGCATAAAGACAGGCAAGGACGCCGAGACCCAGGGATCAGAGGATCGCGTTCACCCCTAAGGTCTGCTCGACCGGCGCCATCGACTTCAGGGGTCGGGGAAGCCGGTCCGAATCCGCTTTTCTCAGCTTGTACGTCGAAGCTCGGAGGATCCGACCAGCCTTCAACCCGAGGCGGCACGCGGGGCGCGCCCCCTCCAATCTCGGTTGATGTCGCGTTTGCGCCGCTGAAGTGCGAGAGGGAGAACAAATGGAACCACCACTGTGGATCGGCCGGCCACCCTCACCATCCGCGCCTCGCTCGCGCCCTTAGTGTATAATAAAGACCTGACCCCATTACCCCATTACCTCCAGTACGTCAGGATCATTCCGATGATGAGGAGAGAGACGAGCTGGAAGCCGGCGTTTATCCCGAAGAGCTTCCAGCTCTTGCGTTCGAAGGCGACGCCATTTAAGAGGACGGGAACCACGAACCCGAGCCAGGCGAAGAAAGCCGCGAAGAATCCATAAGTCGCGGGGGCCGCGTCAGGCCCCGCGTTCCAGGCGGACGGCCGCCAGCCCAAAACGTCGTGCGCCAGGACGAACGCCGTGAGAAGAGTGCCCAGGACGTTCAAGCCGAGCGCCTTTCCCATTTCGGCGCCGGAGGGTTTGGCGTCCTCCGGAACGCCCATCTCCCTTTTCCACGCGGCCCCGAAGAGGGGTCCGTACCAGAGCCCGCCGACGAGGAAGCTGGCGACGACCGCGACCAGGATGGCGATCCAGTTGAGATGGATGTTGGGTTGCATGAGTCCTCCTTTGGTCTCCGGTTGATCCGAGCGGGCCGGCGCGAATCCCGGACCGCTTTCGGAAGTTGATCCCCGCCGGCCGTCCTGTTCCACGGCGCGACCGGCGCCTCGTGCCAGACGACCCTACCCCGCGCGGTCACGGCTCCACCCCGGCGGGCGGAATCAGCGGGATCCGGAGGGTAAACGTCGACCCGTCCCCCGCAGCGCTCTCCACTTCGAGCGTTCCCCCGGAGGCGTGGACGATCTCGTTGGCGATCCAGAGGCCGAGGCCGAGACCGCCGAAATGACGATCCGAGACGGCTCGCTCGAACCGCTCGAAAATCCGTCTCGTGTCGTGAGGCGCGATTCCGATTCCGTGGTCGCGGACGCGAAGGACGGCGTCCGGGCCGTCGGAGCGCAGATCGACTTCTATCGGGCGGCCCTCCCCGTACTTGATCGCGTTGGACAGCAGGTTTCCCACCACCTGCTCCATGCGGCGGCGGTCCCAGACTCCGACGACGCGCGCATCGATTCGAAGGTTCAGCCGCGATCCCTTCCTCGCGAGCTCGTCCTCGAGCTGGTCGATCAACTCGCGCGTCAGTCCCCCGAGGTCGAACTCCTCCGGCTCGATCCGCAGCCGCCCGGAGCTCAAACGGGAGACGTCGAGAAGCTGGTCGATCTGTCGGGACAGGCGCTCGGCGGCCCGCCGTGCCTTTTCGGCGATGTCCGAGGTCTCGCCGTCCCCCGCCGCCTTCGTCCGGCGGAGAAGGCGATAGAGGTCGAGCGAGAGAGTGGTCAGGGGGGTTCTCAGCTCGTGGCCGGCGATAGAAAGGAAGTCGTCGCGGAGCTGGACCGCGGCTTGAGCCTCGGCGTACAGGCGGGCGTTGTCCATGGCGGTGGCGGCGAGAGCGGCCACCCGATGCGCCAGGAGCAGGTCCGCGCCGTCGTAACGGCGCCGGGATTCCGCGCTGACGAATCCGATCGTGCCGAGGACCGTGTCCCGGAGAACGATCGGGACGCAGACGTAGGAGACCATCCCCAGCGAGCGAAGCATTTCCAGATGGTCGGGAGATCGGGCGGCCGACGCGAGCAGGGCGTCGGGGATCTCGCTGATGAGCTCGGCCGCGCCGGTGCGGGCGACCCGAGGCGCGCCCACCTGGGCGTCCGCGCCCGCGGGGTACTCCTCGTTCATCCGGCGGGCGAGGTCGATCTTTGCGGGATCGACGTGAGAGATGGCGATCACCTCGAGGCTTCCGTTCTCTCCGATCAGCTCGACCTGGCACCAGTCTCCGATCGTCGGCACGGCCAGCTCGGCCAGCCGCCGGAGCGTGGCTCGCGTGTCGAGGGAGGAGCCGAGCGCGTGGGCGACCTCGAGAAGGAACCGGTCGGCCTGCTCGGCACGTTTGCGCGCGGTGATGTCGGTCAGCATCGCAAGGGAACCGGAGAACCCGCCGTCCGCGTCGATGACCGGCGACGCGGACACGATCACCCAGAGGGCGGAGCCGTCCTGGCGGCGGAATCGCAGATCGAACTGGTCGCTGATTCCTTGTTGGCGTCGCTGGAGGAAGGCGCGCACCTCTTCCTGCTGCGGCTCGTCGAGATAGTCGAACACGGAGATCCCGAGCATCCGCTCCGAACGGGTTCCCAGCATCGCGGCCATGCGATCGTTTACGAAGACCGTTCGCGCGTCCCTGTCGATCCACCACACCCCTTCGTTCGTCGTTTCGAGAATTTTTCGGAATCGGTCCTCGCTCGCGCGGACCAGGTTTTCGGCGGTGTAGCGCTCGACGAAGTCCCCGATCTGGCGGCCGAGAGCGTCGACGAATCGGAGGAGGTCCTCGTCGGTCCGGCGCGGTTCCGACGTGAAGAACTCGAGGACGGCGATCGAGCCTTCGCGTGTCCGGATGGGGATGGCGAACCCCGTCACGATGCCGCCGGCGCGCGCCGCGTCCTGCCTCGGGAAGTTGGAGTCCTCCGTGACCGCTTCGAGCCAGGCGGGCGCTCCATCCCGCCAGACGCGCCCCGGCAGGCCCGACCCCCGCGAAAACGTGCTCTCCCGGCTCAAGGCTTCGAAGGCTCGAAAACGATCCGCCTCGATCGACCACGAGGCTTCCCAGCGAAGGAACTGGCCGTCTCCGTCGGGCAGCCAGAGCTGGCCGAATTCCCAGCGCAGGCCTCCGCCGATGGCGGCGAGGAGCTCGGGACCCGCGTGCTCGAGTGAGTCGGAGCTGGCCAGAATGCTCGTGACGGCGTATTGGGCGGCCCGGCGGTCCTCGCTTCGTTTTCGATCGGTGATGTCGCGAAGCGCTCCCGTGAACAGAGGTTCCTCTCCCGGTTCGAGCGGAACCCGGGTGACCGCGAGCTCCACGGGGAAGTGAGATCCGTCCCGGTGCATCGCGGTGATCTCGATCCGGCGATCGAGGATCGGCCCTTCTCCGGTTCGCAGGTAATGCGCCATCCCGTTTCGATGGGACTCCCGAAGCGCAGGCGGGACGATCACGTCGCCCATTTCGCGGCCGATGACATCCGCGCGCGCGTACCCGAAGGTGGTCTCCGCGGCGCGGTTGAATTCGACGATCCGGCCGTCGGCGTCGATGGTGATGAGGGCGTCCAGGGCCGAGTCCAGGATTGCGCGGAGGCGGGCGCCCGCGGCGGAGGCGGAACGGGAGAGGGGATCGACGACCGTCGTCGGCCTCTCGGAGTCCTCCTGCGACGGCATGTGCCCGATTATCTCCGACGGTTTCGGCGCGTTGGTACGACGGCGCGAATCTGAAAGTGCGCGCCGGTACGAGCGGCGCGACCTTGACAGGGGCGTGCACCCGGCGGGACGATCCGCCCACGTTGCCCGAAAGTCCGGACACCCTTGCGGGAAGCCAGCTTCCCGATCCTGCCGCCGCGCTCGCCCGGCGGGACGAGCAGGCCTGGACCACGCTCCTGGAGGCGCAGGGGCCGCGGCTTCTCGCCGTCGCTCGGAGGCTCCTCCGTGACGAGGACGCGGCGCGCGACTGTCTCCAGAACGCGTTCCTTCAGGCGTTGCGGAACATGGACCGCTTCGAAGGACGATCGTCTCTCGGCACCTGGCTCCATCGCATCGTCGTGAATACGGCGCTGCTGACGCTGCGGTCGCGCCGGCGAAAACCGGAAGAGTCTCTGGATCCCCTCCTTCCGGTGTTCGACCGGTCCGGGTACAGGATGCCGGTCGGACCGGTGGAACGCACGCCCGAGGAGATCGCGTCGGGCGGAGAA
>JBBRDK010000020.1:0-46354 GCA_038203955.1 Thermoanaerobaculia bacterium
GTGAGGTCCTTCCAGGTGCCGGCGACGCCCCGCACGTCGGCCTGTCCGCCGAGCTTTCCCTCGGTTCCGACCTCGCGGGCGACGCGCGTCACTTCGGAGGCGAACGACCGCAGCTGGTCGACCATCGTGTTGATGGTGTCCTTGAGCTCGAGGATCTCGCCCTGCACGTCGACGGTGATCTTCTTGGAGAGGTCTCCGTTGGCCACGGCGGTCGTGACCTCGGCGATGTTGCGGACCTGGCCGGTCAGGTTGCCGGCCATCGAGTTGACCGAGTCGGTCAGGTCCTTCCAGGTTCCGGCGACGCCTCGCACGTCGGCCTGTCCGCCCAGCTTTCCTTCGGTGCCGACCTCGCGGGCGACGCGGGTGACCTCGGCGGCGAAGGAGGAGAGCTGGTCGACCATCGTGTTGACCGTGTTCTTGAGCTCCAGGATCTCGCCCTGCACGTTCACGGTGATCTTCTTGGACAGGTCCCCGTTGGCGACGGCCGTCGTGACTTCGGCGATGTTGCGGACCTGGCTCGTGAGGTTGCCGGCCATCGAGTTGACCGAGTCCGTCAGGTCCTTCCACGTCCCCGAGACCCCCTCGACCCGCGCCTGGCCGCCGAGCTTTCCTTCGGTGCCGACTTCGCGGGCGACGCGCGTGACTTCCGAGGCGAACGACCGCAGCTGGTCGACCATCGTGTTGATCGTCGCTTTCAGCTCCAGAAACTCGCCCTGCACGTCGACGGTGATCTTCTTGGTGAGGTCGCCGTTGGCCACGGCGGTCGTGACGGCCGCGATGTTGCGAACCTGGCCGGTCAGGTTGCCGGCCATCAGGTTGACGCTCTCGGTCAGGTCTTTCCAGGTTCCGGCGACGCCCTTGACCTGCGCCTGGCCGCCCAGTTTCCCTTCGGTGCCGACCTCGCGCGCGACGCGCGTGACCTCGGAGGCGAAGGAGGAGAGCTGGGCGACCATGGTGTTCACGGTTTGAGCAGTTCGGAGAAACTCGCCCTGAAGCGGCTGGCCGTCCGTCTCGAGGGCCATCGTCTGCGAGAGGTCGCCCTTGGCGACGGCGCCGATGACGCGGGCGGTTTCGCTGGTAGGGTGGACGAGGTCCGAGATCAGCGCGTTGACGGAGTCGACCGACGCTTCCCAGGATCCCGCGACGTCGCCGAGAGAGGCGCGCTCGTCGATCCGCCCCTCTTTTCCGACGACGCGGCTCAGTCGCTCCAACTCGCGGCTCATGCGTTGATTGCGCTCGACCACCGCGTTGAAGGCGTCCGCGATCTTTCCGTCGAGCCCGATCCAGTCTTCGGGAAGCCGGACGTCGAAGGAGCCTTTCTGGAAGGCGGTCAGCGCCGCGAGGAGCTGTTTGCGATCGAGCGCGGCGTCTTCGCGTTCTTCCTTCCGAAGTCTTCCGAGAGTCTGGGTGCGGATCGCGTTGCCGTTGCGGCCGGTGCCGTCGGCGTTGCCGGAAGGCGTCTTCATCAGGCGTTCCTTTCCCGAACAGGTCGCGGCGAGGAGTCCTGTCTTCTCGCGCAGAGGCGAGCCTCGAAAGCTTCGACGGAGGCCTCTAGTTTCGTCAAGTGAATTTGAGTCGAATCAGCGGAAGCAATATTTATGCCGAACGAGTTTCTCCTCCTGAGGCGCCGCTTCCCGAATCCATTCTGGTGTGCCTCTTGCTTTTCATCGAATCGGAGGTTGTCCATGGCCGAGAACGACGAGAGGCGGCCCGGCAGCTCCGGCAGAGACGCGCTGGAAGACGAGACGTTGGACTACGGCGTCGGTAAATCGAGCGCGCGGGAGGAGCTGGAAACGGACGGTCCGGTGATGGGCGGTCCGGGCATGGTCCGCACCGACGCGGACCGCGCGGTGTCGACCGGGACAGGCGGGCTCTCCGCCGGCGAGGACCTCGATCCCGTGGCGGAGGGCGACTACTGGCGGGAGAACTTCCGCCGCCGTCCGTACTACGAGGCGGAGAAGGAGTACTCGGACTACGAGCCTTCCTACCGATACGGGTGGGAGCGCGCCGGCCAGTCTGAATATCGCAACCGGGGCTTCGAAGAGGTCGAGCTCGACCTCCGGCGGGACTGGGAATCCTCCAGTGCCGAAGCGCTGCCCGGCTGGGAACAGGCGCGGGAGCCTGCGCGCGACGCGTTCGACCGGGCGCGCGGCCGAAAGAGCGCCGGCCGGGGCAACGTGATGAAGACGACTCGAAACGCTGAGACCGCTGTGGAGCGGGAGAGCGAAGGACGAGGTTAGAAACAGCAGGAGGTTTCATGGACAACGACAAGCGGATCGACCGAAACGACCGAGGTGACGCGAATCGGGATCCTCTGACCGGCGAGCCGGGCTCGCATCCGATCGGCACGGGCGTCGGATCGGCCGGAGGGGCGGCCGCAGGAGCGGCGGTGGGGGGAGTCGTCGGCGGGCCGATCGGAGCCGTGGTCGGCGGCGCGATCGGAGCGGTTGCCGGCGGAGCCGCGGGCCACGCGGCGGGCGAGGCGATCGATCCGACGCGCGAGACGAGCTACTGGCGCGAGAACTACAAGAATCGCCCGTACTACAAGCAGGACCGCTCGTTCGACGACTACGAGCCCGCCTACAGGTACGGATGGGAGAGCGCCTCGCGTCCTGAGAACAAGAACCGCAAGTTCGACGAGGTCGAAGGCGATCTCGAGCGCGGATGGGACAAGTCGAAGGGCGCCACGAAGCAGGGCTGGTACGAAGTCCGGGAAGCCACGCGCGACGCGTGGGATCGCGTCCGCTCGTAACAGAATCGGGTTCTCTTCAGCCGCCGGTTCCCACGAACCGGCGGCTTTTTCGTGTCAGCGCTTCGCCGCCAGCAAGCCCACGCCGAACCCGATCAGGAATCCCGCCGCCAGGGCGCCGAACACGGCCGTCCGGGGGTTGTCCGAGGCGAGACGCTCGAGATCTCGAACCGACGCGGAGGACGCGAGGAGCTCCTCGAGGGCGCGCGCATCGGGTTCCATCCCGACCTCGTCGCGGGAACCGGCCTCGGACTCCGTGCTGCTCTCGCTCGATGGCGCACGTTCCGGAGCTCGCGAGGCGAGCTTCGACTCCTCGACGATGCCGGCGTCGCCGGCTCCGGCCTTTCCCGCAGCCGCGGCCCTGCGGCGGGGAGCCCGCCTCCTTGGCGTCGCCGAAGCTTGGGGAGTTTCTTCTTCCATGAGTGCTCCTTTTTCTCCCGACCGAGCAAGCCGCATGCCGCGACGGAGTCGTTCTCGTCGGGTTCGACCGCTCGATGCTGAACGCTCATCCTCCCTTGGCCCAATCCTCGCAAATCGCCGTCGCATGAAGCGCGGCGGGGAACGGGGATTCGGAGCCGTGCTGCTCGACCTGGACGGATGCCTCGTCGACTCGAACGACGCGCATGCGTCGTCGTGGAGGGACGCCCTGGCGAAATTCGGACGCGACGTGCCGGCTTCCCGGATCCGCCCTCACATCGGCAAGGGAGGCAAGGAGCTGCTCCGCGACTTCGTGACTCCCGCCGAGCATTCCTTTCTCGCGGAGGCGATGGGGGCCGTCCAGACCGAGCTCTTTCTCGCCCGTTTTTCCCGCGAGGTCCGTCCCTTTCCCGGAGCGGCCGCCGCGGTACGGGCCATGCGGAGAGCGGGGATCCGCGTCGTTCTCGCCAGCTCCGCGCAGAAGGAAGTGATCCGCCGGTCTCTGGCGCTCCTGCGGCTCGACGGCGTGCTGACCGGCGAGACCTCGTCGGAGGACGTCGAAAAGACGAAACCGTTCGACGACATCTTCTCTCTCGCCATCGACCGGTTCGACCTGGCTCCGAGGCGGCCCGTCGCCATCGGCGACACGCCGTATGACGTCGCGGCCGCCCACCAGATCGGCGTTCCGTGCCTGGCCATGCGATCCGGGGGCTTTCCTCTGCGCACTCTGAGGTCCGCCGACCATCTCTTTGGCGGCGTGGCGGAGGCGTGGGAGAAGGGGAGGCATCTGTTCGCATGAAGAAGAGCCCTGCCGCGCTCGGGTTTCATGGACTGACGATCCGGAGCCGGGATCCCGAGGCGCTCGCGGAGAAATGCCGGGCCCTTCTGGGCTGGCAGGTGCTCGTCCGGCGGCGGGGAGGGATCGTCCTCGGCGGCGGTCCCGAGCTCTTTCTCGAGCTCCGCCGCGGGCGCCGCGGCGAGGCGGAGGGAGTGGAGCAGATTCACCTCGCCGTGAAGCACCTCGAGTGGGCGCGCCGGCTGGCCCGGCCGGACGAGCTCGGCGGGGATTCCTGGTCGCGGCCTCTGCTGCCGGAGCTCGGTCTCACGCTTCGGGAGTTTCAGCGCGCTCCGTCACCGAAGTGGCGCAAGAAGCGAAAGAGAGTCTAAGAACTCAAAACTGAAAACTGACCACGGATCTCACGCCGCCCCCCGCTTCGATCCCGCCTTCTTCGCCTTCGGCCGCGCTCCCCCTTTCGACACGCTCTGGCGGAGCGCCTCCATCAGGTCGACGACGTTCTCTTCTCCCTTTTTCTTCCCGCGGGCGGGCTGCGCAACGGCGAACTTCCGCTTGGACGCCAGCAGCTTCTGGAGCGCCTGGCGGTATTCGTTGGGGTGCGCCGTCGGGTCCCATTCCTCCGTCGAGAGCTGGTCGATGAGGAGACGCGCCATCTTGACCTCGGCGGATTTCTTCTGCGAAGCCGGGATCGGGAGGGAGCCCGGGTCTCGCAATTCGTCGAAGGGACGCAGGATCTCCAGTGAGAGCGCCTTCTTGCCGGGGATGAGCGCCGCGAGGAGAGGCTTCGTCCGAAGGTAGAACCGCGTGATGCCGACGCGGT
Source organism: Thermoanaerobaculia bacterium (assembly GCA_038203955.1). Lineage (GTDB taxonomy): Bacteria > Acidobacteriota > Thermoanaerobaculia > UBA5066 > Gp7-AA6 > JALYUA01. The sequence continues at coordinate 4,783 of JBBRDK010000020.1, forward strand.
TGGCGTCGATCAGGGCGTCGCGGAGCACGCCGTAGGCTTTCTCGCCCCCCTTCATCGGCGCGAGGTAGTACGGCTTCTCGAAGGAGAGCGGGTTCAAGGCGCCGAACTCGACGAACTGGAGAACGTCGATGCTCCGGTCGCCTTCGCCCAGCTTCTCCTGGACCTCCTCGAGCTCCTCTTTTTCCACGATCGAGTACTTGTCCTTGGACGTCTCATATCCCTTCACGATCTCGTCGTTCGGGACCTCGATGCCTTCCTCGCTGCAGACCTTGCGGTACTGAATGGGAGACATGTCCTTGCGATGGAGAAGGCGAAACGAGACCCGTTCCGCCGTCTCGATGGCGGAATAGACGCCGACCGGTATCGAGATCAATCCGAACGTGATGTGACCGCTCCAGAGGGCGCGCATGACGTCTCCTTTTCCGCCCGGTCGAGCAATGTGCTTGCCACGCCGATCGGGTGGTCGAGGGGCACGGTTCCTGCACTTTTTCGCGGCGGGGACAATCGGGTTCCCCGGTTTCAAGGAGAGTCGATATGCCGAACAAGGGTCGCGACGACATGAGCGACGACAACCAGAGCTCGAGCAACCGGAAGGATCAAAACCTCGGCGGACAGGGTCAGGGCGGACAGAGCGGACAGGGCGGGCCGGGCCGCTCGGGAAGCCAGAGCGGACAGAGCGGTCCGAGCGGCCAGACGGGATCCCGCGGCTCGTCCAGCGGGCGCGGTCCCGACTCGGGGTCCGAAGACCGGGAGTCCTCCTCCCGTGGGGGCGCCGGCTCCGGCTCTTCGTCGGGCACCGGCTCCGAAAAGGGCTCCACCGGAGCCCCCGGGAAGAGAGATTCCGACGAAGATGAGGGCGAAGAGGCCTGAGACACGGGTCTCGGGATCGGCCTGATCGTAGAATGTGGCGCTCTGATGGGCCGGCGGGCCCATCAGAGCTTTTTGGGACTGGAGGTCGCGATGGCAGCAACCCGGGGCCGGTCGAAGTCCGGCGCGAAGGCGAAGGCTAAGTCGAAATCGAAATCGAAGTCGAAGTCAGGCGGCTCGAAGAAGAGCACGAAGGGCACGTCTTCCAGTTCTAAGAGGGTCTCGAAGTCCGCCTCGGCGTCCAAAAGCGCGCCGAAGAAGAGAGGCTCGGGCAAGCGCGACCTCTTGAAGACTCCGACGGGAAACTTCTTCGCCCACCGCGATGGCGAGGGACAGTTCACGGAGATGGACGAGGTGGGTCGGTCGCTCGCCGCCGACCGGCGGAAGAAGGCGAAGACCAAAGTCGCGTCGGGATACGGCGACCGCGGCGACCGATAGGAAAGCCGGCGCCCGCGACGCCGGCCTCCCGTCAGACGGGGAGGCCGGCCGAGCCAGTCAGCTCCCGGCGTCTTTCTTACCGCTCCTGACGTTCTCGAGCGGTTTCGCGAGCTTCAGCCTGGATTTCTGCTGCATCGCGTCCTGCACCTCTTCGATCGCGTCCTGGGCTTCCTCGATCGAATGCGACGTGCCGAGATCTCCTTCCGTCTTCGCGATCTGCTTCAGCTTCCCGAAGTGCCGCTGAAGCCTATCGATCTCCTCCTCGGAGAGGTTCTCGACGTCGATCAAGCGGTTGCTTGCGCCCTGAACGGCCGCGATGATCTCATTTAGCTTCAGCTGCACCGCGCGCGATTCCTTGTTCTGCGCGCGCTGGATCAGGAAGACCATCAGAAACGTCACGATTGTCGTGCCCGTGTTGATCACCAGCTGCCAGGTGTCGGAGTAATGGAACATCGGTCCCGTGATCGCCCACCCCAGGATGACCACGCAGGCAATGGCAAAGGCCCAGCTGCTTCCGGCCCAGCTCGTGACCTTGTAGGAAAATTGTTCTAGAAAGAGGCCGACGGGGCCCTTCTTCTTCTCCGGTTCCTTCGGTTGCCCCACGGGGCGAGTTGGCATCTTGAAAAGCCTCCGGGCCTCGTAGAGCAACGGCGGTGCCAGAACGACTGATTAACTGTCGAGTTCGGAGAGATCAAGGGTCTACATGGACCCATGGGTCGTTGCTGCACTGCTCGGTTCCCCCCGGTGGGGTGACGCAGGCGCGATAGGTATACGTCTTCCCTACTTGTTTCTTCATCAGATCGTTCGTCCAACACTCGTTTGGCGCACCAGGATTGCAATGATATTTAAGCTCCGAGGGATCCGTGGGAGGGTCTTCTTTATAAACATCGATTCTCAACTTGCTCCCGACTGGCGCAACCCAATTGACCCGCTTTGGTCCAGGTCTGTCTTTGAGAAGGGTTACATGCTTTGAGCTGACCACGCCAGTCGCGCTTACGGTTACGGGGAAATCGCCAGGGAATTTGGCGGTTCGGTCACTCAAGATTTTGACGATGCCGCCTATCACGACGCCTCCCGCCACGATGCCTGCCAAAAAGAAACGCCAGGGGAAGCCGGTTTCTGAGCGTGCCTCCATTTTTCCTCCTCCTTCGAATCTCAGGAAGTCTTGTGTGGGTCAGGTTTGAAAAGTTCCTGAAACGATTTCTCTCCGCGCAGACTCCGAAATTCGGGTTCTCTCTCGATGTGAGCAGTGCTGACTCCCGAGTCCCGGGCACGCCTCAGCCACTCAATGGCTTCTTTTCGATTTCCGGCCACGCATGACACGAGTGCGGCGTCGTACAGAAACTCTCCATTTTTTGGATCGCCGTCAATCGCGATCTGTCTGTGCTGGGCCGCTCGACCGGCATCGCCCGCCTTCGCGAACGTCACGGCCAGCTTGGAATGAACGGCAGCATCCCTGGGGTTGATGGATAGCTGCTCCGAGCCGAGCGCGATGGCTTTTGAGTACGCCGTTCGCGATTCAATTTCGGAGCCTTTTATCCATCTCAGCGCATCACCGAGTTCCGCCCACAACTGGTAATCACCGGGCGTGAGCGAGATGGCTTTGCGAAATGCTTCAGAAGCCTCATGGAACCGGCCAGAGAAATATTCGAGGGTTCCAACGTTCCCATAGGCGACACTGGATGGCTCGAGCCGAAGGGATTGCCGATACGAATCGAGCGCCCGGTCGAAGTCGCCCATCAACTCGTACATTGCCCCGAGGTTACTGAAGGCGCGTGCGTTGTCGGGGATCAATTCCGTAACACGGCGAAACATTTCCGCCGCTTTTTGAATTTGTCCTTTGTTGTAAAAAAATCCGCCCAGCTTGCTGTATCCCGTCCAGGAGGAGGGCTGAAGCGCTATGGCCCTGCGGTAGGTCTTCTCAGCCGAAAGGGCATCACCTGCGGCATCGTAGGCTTTCGCCAGGCCTAACAGCGCATCGAAGTCGTTTGGTCGAACAGAAAGAGCGCGCTCGAAAGCGGTTATCGCCTCCTTAGGGTGCCCGGTTCTGACGGATAGCTCACCGAGTGTCGAGTTAACTTCCGGAAGTTCGGGATCGAGTCCGCGGGCACGGGAGACCTCGTGCCCGGCCTTGTCGGCCCAGGTCCGTTCTCTGGTTAGGTTGTACTTGTAGAGATAGGCTCTTCCCAGAGCGGCCGGCACGAGCGCCGAGTTTGGAAATTCCTTGGCGAGGGGCTCGAGAAGACTGGCGGCAGCGTCGACTTGTGCGGGCTTGTCGTATCGCTGCAGATTTCCGAGTGCCTGCAGATATTTTTCTTGCGCACCAGCGCCGTCAAGGCCGGTCGGAGTAGGTGTTCTGTGCGCTGCTCGACGGAGCTTGAGTCCGCCCGCGACGCTTTCCGCAAGACGGTCTTGAATTGCAAACATATCGGAGGCTGTGCCGTCCACGGTCCCACTGGCGACCTGTGACCTCTTACCGACGTCCCATATCGAGTACGCGATTCGGACGGCGCCTCCGCTGCGCATTAATGAGCTGCGAACCGCCAGGTCTGCACCGACGCTCTGCGCCGCTCGAAAGGGATCAACGAGTCGATCAGATGCGGCGACAGCCGCGGTGGGAGTGACAACTTGAATTCCGGGTATCTCACCGAGGCGGGCGGAGAGCGTTTCGACGAGACCATCACCGACGAGTTGACCTCCAGGCGCGCCGGAAAGGTCCCTGCTGGGTAAGACAATCAGCGATCTCGTCGAATCTGCGGTGGTTCGGGTCGCGTTGGACGTGGTTCCGGACCTCGATCGTTGCAAATACGCCCAGGCAGCAATCGCCGTGGCTATGACAAGAATCGACACGGGACCTGCCCACCGGCGGTTTATCGGGGTCGGAGCAGCACGTTCCCGAGCTCCCGATGTCGCGGGGGCTTCATCAAGGGAGCTGCCCAGCTCCAGCCGCGCGTCGCCGATGTCGCGCAGGCGCTCGTTCGCATCCTTCTTCAGACATCGCACCAGCAGGTCTCGAACGCGCGGCGGCGTCTGTTTCGGAAGGCGGCTCCAGTCCGGCTCCGCGGTCAGGATGGCGGCGAGGACGTCGGAGATCGTCTCGCCCTGGAAGATCCGCCAGCCGGTCAGCATCTCGTACAGGACGCAGCCGAACGCCCAGATGTCGGTGCGCTTGTCGACGGCTTTCCCGCGCGCCTGCTCCGGGCTCATGAACTCGGCGGTTCCGAGAATCACGCCCGGGCGAGTCTGGTCCAGCATCATCGTCGGAGATTGCGAGGTGTCGCCGGTCTCGATCTTCGAATCCATCGCCTTGGCGAGTCCGAGGTCGAGGACTTTGACCTTGCCCTCGGGCGTCACCTTGATGTTGGCGGGCTTGAGATCGCGGTGGATGATCCCTTTTTCATGAGCCGCCTCGAGAGCTTCGGCGATCTGGCGCGCCAGCCGCAGCGCGTCGGGGATCGCGAGTGGGCCCCGCGCGAGCTGTTCGGCGAGCGTCTCGCCCGGAACGAGCTCCATCACGATGTATCGAAGAGGCCCCGCCTGCTCGATGCCGTAGATCGCGGCGAGGCCGGGGTGGTTGATCGAGGCGAGCAGACGCGCCTCCCGCTCGAACCGCGCGAGCCGTCCCTCATCCTCCGCGAAAACCTCCGGCAGGATCTTGATCGCGACTTCCCGGCCGAGGCGCGTGTCGCTCGCGCGGTAAACCTCTCCCATTCCGCCCGCACCGAGCGGGCCGAGAACTTCGAAGGAACCGAGGCGGGTGCCGGCCGCGAGGCTCATGAACTTGCGGGGATTCTATAGTTTAAAGAGTCGGGTCTCGGGCCGGGCATGGTTGGCCCGCTCCCGATCCGAGGTCGACGGCCGTCGGTTCACCGGCAGCCCCGGGAGGCGCGCCGCGGTGTCTTATTGCGGCCGGATCGGGAGGCGCGGGCGACCGCCTCGAATTTCTCGTCGAGGTCCTTCGAGTCCATCGGCTACTGCTTGGTGTCCGACTTCATCTTCAGTTCGACCTGAAACGCCTTCCCGATGGCTTTGGGAGCGTGCGACTGGTCGTACTCGACCGTAAAGATCGGTCCTGCGCGGTCTGGGCCAGCCCCCGGACGCCGGGTCCCACGTTCGAGTGCGGGTCCCCGACTCCGCCTGCGACTTCCGCGCGGTCCGAGTTGGTCGAACCCATGTGCTCGTCATTTTTCGTGCTCAGCCGGGAGGGAGGGCCGAACAGGATGATGACCTTCCCGCGCAGGGTCTCTGCTCCCCGCTTCTTCCCGGCGAGAAGTACTTGTCCGCGACCGCGATCCGCTCCCGGAGCATCGGCTCGAAGTCGGGGCCCCGTTCCGCCATGTAGCGCCCGACGAAATCACGGGCCTGCGCGTCGGTTCCGACGTTTTTCCAGGCGGCCCGCTCCTCGGAGGTCAGGAAGTACGCCTCCGGCGACGCCTCCCAGGTCTTCCCGTTCGGGGCGTCGTCCGCCGCGGCAAACGCGGAGGCGAATGACGCGAGGGCCAGCGCTCCAAGGATCCTTCTCATGGGACCTCCGGTGAATGGTGCCGGCTCAAGATCTCACCGCGGGAAGTCGGGTTCCACTCCTCGGACAGTCGCGCCCAGTTAAGCGTTACCTCAAGACCCGCCGGAGGCCGCTTCCTGCGTATAGGTTCGGGCTGTCGGGTTGGTCGCGCCCCGGGATCTTTCTTTACTTAATGATCGAGGAGGGGTGATGAAGAAATACGGCTTTCTCCTGTTTGCCATGGGCTGGTCCCTCGCTTCCGCGATGACCGCGCAGAGTTTTCCCAACGAGGCCACGGCGGTCACCGGCACCTTCACGGCCGTGCTGCTGGGCGCCAACGAGCCGAACGGCGGCGACCCGACCGCGGTCGGCTTCGCGACGGTGACGGTCGACGAGTCAGCCCGCACGGTTGCCTTCACGCTGACCGAGACGGGCGTCGCCTCGCCGACCGCCGCGCACATCCATCGGGGGCCCTCCGGGGTCAACGGCCCGATCGTCGTGCCGTTCAACTTTCCCTTCACGAACGGCTTCGCCTCCGGCACGGTGACGAACGTCGACGACTCGCTCATCCGCGAGATCGTCGCGAACCCGTCCAACTTCTACGCCAACATCCACAACGCGCCGTTTCCGGGAGGCGCGATCCGGGGGCAGCTCATGCCGGCGCCCGGAACCACGACCGGGACCTGCCTCGGCGACTCGACGACACTCTGCCTGAACCAGGGCCGGTTCAAGGTGCAGGTCGCCTTCCAGACGGCGACGGCTGCCGGAATCGGAAAGGCCATCCCGTTGACCGGGGACACGGGCTCCTTCTGGTTCTTCAGCCAGAACAATCTCGAGCTCATGATCAAGGTCGTCGATGGGCGCGCGGTGAACGGAAAGTTCTGGTTCTTCTCCGGCGGGCTGTCCGACGTTGGGTACGCGATCACCGTGACGGACCTCACCACCGGGACGGTCCGGACGTACGCGGCGCCGCGCGGCACACAGTCGGCGTTGAACGACACCTCGGCGTTCTGAGCTCCAGCGCCTGGTGACGGGGAAAAAAGCCGCCGGGCGACCGGCGGCTTTTCTTTTCCGTGCCGACGATCCGAGCGATGGACCGCGTTTAGAAGACGAACATTCCGATCGCCGCGGCGAACATCACGGCCGTCGTGACGCCAACGACCACACGGGACAGCGTCGAGCTCGGCTGCCCGCACATTACTTTCCGGTCGCACGCGACGATGAGAATCGCGATGAGAAGAAACGGAGCGAGCAGTCCGTTGACGATCGCGCTCAGTACAGCGCGCGGATCGGATTGACGTCCGCAAAATCGAGGAAGATCCCGGCCGCGGTCGAGACCAGAACGACGCCGTAGAAATAGCGGGCATTGCGGAGATTCTGATCGAGCCCGAAGGCCCAGTCGAACGTCTCCGCGAAGGCGTACGCCGCCGACCCGGACAGCGTCGGGATGGCGAGGAGCCCGACGCCGATCACGCCCGCCGCGTAGAGCGCCGCGGCGAACTTCCCCGCGAAGGGGGTCAGGGCCTCGGCGGCCTGGCGCGACGTCTCGATGTGCGTGACCCCGTGGCGGTGCAGCGTCAAGGCGGTCGTCAAGATGATGAAGAACATCACCAGGTTCGAAAAGAACGTGCCCACGCCGACGTCCAGCCGGCGATCCGCGATCTCCTTCTTCGTCGCGCCCTGGCGGTCCACGAGCATGCGCCGCCCCATCGCGTTCTCTTCTTCGACTTCCTGCGCCGCCTGCCAGAAGAACAGATACGGGCTGATGGTGGTGCCGAGAATCGCAACGAGGCCCGCCCACGCCTCCCGGCTTGCCGGGATCGCCGGGAGGAACGCCTCGCGGGCGACCTCTGACCAGTTCACTCCCACCTTGAGCGCCGTGACGATGTAGGCGAACAGGACGAGCGCCAGCCACTTCAGGATCCGGGCGATCTGAAAATAGCGAAGGCGGATGGTCGCCCAGGCGATGCCGGCGCCGAACCCCACCACGAAGAAGTGGGAGTTCAGGCCCGTCAGCATTTCCGCCGCGTCCGCCATCCCGGAGAGGTCCGCGGCGATGTTGATCGTGTTCGCGCCGAGCAGAGCGACGGAGAAAACGATCAGGATCCATCGGGGAAATTTCTGCTTCATCGCGCCCGCGAGTCCCCGGCCCGTGACCATCCCGATGCGCGCGCACATCATCTGGACGGCGCCCATCAGAGGCCACGTCAGCGAGGCGGTCCACAGCAGCGACGTCCCGAGCTGGGCCCCCGTAACCGAGTAGGTCGCGACGCCGGAAGGATCGTCGTCGGCCGCGCCGGTGACGAGACCCGGGCCGAGCGCCGAAAAGAAGCGGCGGACGAGAGTCTGCCTCTTCCGCCGGGCCGCGCTCATGGAGGCGCTTTGTACAACCGCGGGTCTTCCGTAAATGGTACGGTTTCGTACCTATATGGATTCCTCCCGGGGGAATTCGCCGCCTGCTACGCCCGACGAGGCCCGCGATCAGGGACGAGCGGACCGGGACGACCGTCTGCGAGAGAAGCGGTTACGGGTGGATCGGGACGCCGACCTCCCGCCCGCGTCGGAAGGGGGGCTCCCGCGCGAGCGGCGCAAGTCGTCGTCCGACGCCATCAAAGCGGAGCGCCTCTCCTCCGACGCCGCCCTCGACGACGAACGCCGGGAATCGGACCGGCGCTCCTGGAGCGAGGGCATCGTTCAGAAAACGGAAGTCGGGCGCATCCAGGGCCTGCTCGACACCGAGTCGCTGGCGCTGTCGGACGCGATCGGGGCCTTGAATCTGCGGGACGAATTCCTCGCGATCGTCAGTCACGATCTCCGAAACCCCTTGAACGCAATCGCGTTGAACGCGCGGCTGGTCGCGCGACACGCCGCGGGCGGAGGCCCGCTGACCCGCATCGCGATGGCGCTCGGGGAGTCGGTCGTTCAAATGGACCGGATCATCTCGGACCTTCTCGACGTGGCGAGCATTGAGGCCGGCAAGCTCTCGGTGGTCCCCCGACCGGGGGATGCGCGGGGGCCCGTTCGCGAAGCGGTGGACATGTTCCGCGAGGCGACGTCGGAGCGGTCCGTGTCTCTCGAAGCGGCGCTTCCCGAAGTCCCGTTGCCCGCCACGTTCGACGGAGGCCGTGTCATTCAGGTTCTCCAGAACCTCCTCGGCAACGCGATCCACTTCACTCCCGAGAAGGGAAACATTTCCGTCGCGGCGGAGAGCTCCGGGAAGTTCGTCGCGATCGGCGTGCGGGACAGCGGACCGGGAATCGCTTCAGACCAGATCGGGGTGATCTTCGAGCGATTCCGTCAGGTCGAGAAGCGGGGGAGGAAGGGACTCGGACTCGGTCTCTATATTTCGCGGTCCATCGTCGAGGCGCACGGCGGACGCATCTGGGCGGAGAGCGCGCCCGGCGCCGGCAGCACGTTTACCTTCACGCTTCCGGCAGCGTAACTTCCGGACCGCAGAATCGCCGGACCGCATCGAGGAGGCTTTCGCAGTCGATCGGCTTGCGCAGAAAGCCGTTGGGATGCAGCGACTGCTCGAGGTCGCTCGGCCGGTCCGCCGAGAGAATGAGCACCGGGATGGCGCTCAGATCGCCGTCCGCCAGCTGCGCGACGCGGAATTCCCATCCGCCCATGACGGGCATGGACAGATCCAGAAGAACGAGGTCCGGCACCGCGTGCCTCCGGAGGACATCCAGCGCCTCCCGGCCGTTGCAGGCTGCCGTCCATCCGAATCCCTCGAGTTCCAGGAGGGCGCACACGGCATCGCGCTGGGTCGGGTCGTCTTCGACCACGAGAATGCGCTTTCTACAGGGAGTGGGACTCCCGGGATTCAACAAGAGGCCTCTTTTCTCCGGAACAACCCTTTTGCCTGCAAGACGGCAGCCAGGAAAGGCCGGCCAACGAGCCAGACGCCCCGGAACGCCGGGACCGGGGCGATCCGTTGAGTCGAAAGACCGCCCGGCTTACGATCCCGCGGGCGAGAGTGGCGGAACTGGCAGACGCGCGGGACTTAGGATCCCGTGGGGCGACCCGTGAGGGTTCAAATCCCTCCTCTCGCACCATTCCGACCGCGGCGGAACGGCCGGTCGATCGCGTGTCTTGATCCGGAAATGAAGAGGTTTTCGGCGGGATGGTGTCGATTCGATCCTTCCGCTCGTCGGTCTTCTGCCGCTTCCCGGCGGAGATTCGTCCCTGTCGCGACGTCGAAGATCCATCGCTCTCCGCTGAGCGGCGCGGCGTCGTTTGGGAGAAGGGTGCGCTGACCGTCCGGGCTTCCCCGGTTCTATTTCGGTGAGGTGGCCACGGGGTGCGGGACGTCGGGGAGAAAAACGATCCGGTCCTCGAAGGCGACGAAACGGACGCGGTGCGCGTTCTTGCAGACCGTCTCGATCTCGATGCCGGACTTCTCTATCCCGCCCGACTCGACCTTCAGGGCCTCCGTCAGATGGCAGACGGGGCACTGGAAGGCGATCCGAAGTGGCCTCGGCATTTCTGAGGGTCTCCGGGCGAAATTCTTTCGCCGCTCGGAGGCGGCGTCGGTACGCCAGCGTGCGCAACGGCGTCTTTTGCGAACAAGAGCAGTCGCCGCGCGGGAGGCCGGATCTAAAGGGTCGGCACTTGAGGCGGTTGCCCGCCGGAGCCGCGAATCGCGCGTCTGAAGCGGCTGAACTGAAAACTGAAAACGGACGACTGAAAACCCTTACAGTGTTTCCCGTGTTCCGGACCCCTCTTGCCGCCACTCTCTTCCTGGGCGCCGCGATGTCATCGGCGGCCGCCGGCCGCGCGCCTCTGGACGAACGGATCTTCGAGGGAAAGGCGCCGGGAGAGGAGGCCTCCTTCCTGGTTGTGCTGCGGGACGACGCCGATCTCTCGGCGGCCGCCGCTATTTCCGACCGCACGGCCCGGATCCGTTTCGTCTACGAGGCGCTCTCCGCGCAGGCGGAGGTCTCCCAGGCCGCCCTGCGCGCGCGGCTTTCAGCCCGCGGCGTCGCCTTTCAGCCCTTCTTCCTCGTGAACATGATCGAGGTGCGCGCCCCGCGCGAGGTCGCCGAGGAGCTCGCCCTCCTTCCCGAGGTCTCGAGCATTGCCGCCAACCGCGAGGCGTTGCTGTCGCCGCCTCCGGAGGACCGCCGCGGGTGGGATGCGCCGCTCGAAGCGCGCGCGGCGGCGGCGGTCGAGCCGAACCTCACGAAGATCCGCGCGCCGGAGGTCTGGGCCAGAGGCTTCACGGGGCAGGGCATGGTCGTCGCGATCGCCGACACGGGGTTCGCCTGGGAGCATCCCGCCTTGAAACCGCACTACCGGGGGTTCAACGGCGCGGCGGCGGTCCACGACTACAACTGGCACGACGCCGTGCACGACGCCGCGGGTGGAAACCCGTGCGGGTCGAGCACCGCCGCTCCCTGCGACGACGACGGGCACGGCACCTCGACGTCGGGGCTGTCGGTCGGCGGAGAGGGGGACAACCAGATCGGGGTGGCTCCCGGCTCCCGGTTCATCGGCTGCCGCAACATGGACCGCAGCGTTGGCACGCCGGCCCGCTACACGGAGTGCTTTCAGTGGTTCCTGGCTCCGACGGACGGCAACGGCGCCAACCCGCGGCCGGACCTCGCGCCGCACGTGATCAACAACTCCTGGGGATGCCCCGTGAGCGAGGGCTGCACCGACCCGGGCGTGCTTACCGGCGTGGTCGACCACGTGACGGCGGCGGGAATCTTCGTCGCCGTTTCCGCGGGCAATTCCGGGCCCGCCTGCGCGACCACGAGCGACGTCCCGGTGTTCTACGCCTCCTCTTTCACGGTCGGGGCGACGACTCTGGCGGATGAGATCGCGAATTTCTCGAGCCGCGGCCCGGCGGCGGCGGACGGATCGGGGCGGCTGAAGCCCGACATCAGCGCACCCGGAGTAGGCGTGCGCACCGCCGCCTCGCCGTCCGGTTACAGGCCCTTCTCCGGGACCTCGGCCGCCGCGCCCCACGTGACCGGCGCGGTCGCCCTGCTGTGGTCGGCTTCGCCCGCGCTCGTCGGCCAGGTCGCCGCGACGGCGTCCCTGCTCGAGAGAAGCGCGGTTCCGCTCACGTCGGCGCAGGACTGCGGAGCGTTTCCGGGATCCTCCGTCCCGAATGCCGTGTTCGGCTTCGGCCGCCTCGACGTGGCCGCCGCCCTCCTTCTCGCTCCGGCGTCGGAGCCGCGCCAGGTTCCCGCGCGGCGCGCGCCCCGGCCTCCGGGTCCGCGCGCGGTTCCGCCGCGCATTCCCTGAGAGCGCCTCCAGCCGGCAGGGGGCCTGCGTCCTCCCCCCGACTTTTCCCGGGCTCCTAGTAGACTCCGCCCCTATGGTCGTTTTGAACGCGCAGGAGGAGTCGCCGACTCGCACGAGCCTCGAGATCGAGGTGCCGGGCGACGAGGTCGAGAAGGCCTGGAAGGAAGTCACGCGCGCGTACGCGAAGCGCGCCGCGCTGCCCGGTTTTCGAAAGGGGCACGCGCCCGAGAGCGTGGTCCAGAAACGCTTCGCCGACGAGATTCGCAGCGACGTGCTCGAGCACCTGCTGCCGGGCGCGCTGTCCGCGGCCGTCGAAGAGAAAAAGCTGTCCGTGCTGGGCCGGCCGCACATCGACGCGTTGAACTGGGATCCGCCGGGGCCGATCCGGTTCACTGCGAAGCTCGACTTGAAGCCTCCGATCGAGCCGGGCGAGTACCGCGGTCTGCCCGTGCAGGACGTGGACGCGGAGCCGACGGAGAAGGAAGTCTCCCGCGTGCTCGAGCGGTTCCGGGAACAACACGCGGAGTTCCACCCGGTCGAAGGCCGACCGGCCGCGGCGGGCGACTACGCGGTCGCGGACGTGGCGGGGACCTTCATCGATATCCTCGAGCCGGGCCAGAATCCTCGGACGTTCCGCGACGAGAAGGTCACGCTCGAGGTCGGACATCCCGATTCGATGGCGGAGATCAACGACGCGCTTCGCGGCGCCTCGACCGGCGAGACGCGGCGCTTCCGCAAGACCTTTCCGGACGATTTCCCCAACGAGGAGTTCAAGGGGAAGACGGTCGACTACGAGCTGACTCTCGCGGCGCTGAAGGAGAAGAAGCTCCCGGAGCTCGATGACGATCTCGCCAAACAGGTCGCGGAAGGCGAGACCGCGGAGAGCCTGAGGCAGAAAGTCCACGAGGGCCTTCGCCACGAGAAGGAGGCCGAGCGCCGCCGCGCCTTGCGGCGATCGATCCTCGACCAGCTTCTCGCGCAGACCCCGGTGCCGGCGCCGGAAGTGCTCGTCGAGTCCGAGATCGCCGGCGCGCTGCGCGACTACGCCCGGTACCTGGCGAACAACGGCGTCGACCCGAAGGAAGCGGACTGGGACAAGCTGCGGGAAGACTCCCGCGAGGGCGCGATCCGCCGCGTCCAGGAATATCTGCTTGTTGACGAGATCGCCCGGCGGGAGGGGATCGAGGTCAACGACACGGAGCTCGAAGCGGAGTTCAAGCGGGCGGCCGCCCGGCGGGGGGCCGACCCGGCGGAGCTTCGCGAACAGATGTCCAAAGGCGACGGCCTGGAAGCCCTCCGGGACGAGATGCGGCTCGCTCGCACGATCGACCTCTTGATCTCCCAGGCGCGGGTGCTACCCTCGGGATCGGGAATCGGGAATCGGGAAACGGGAAACGAAGGGACCACCCCTTGATGCGCATCGTCAGCCTCGACTCGAGTGTGGATTATTCGTTTCCCGTTTTCCGTTTACCGTTTTACGGCTAATGGAAGACGACTACGAGGGAGGCGGCATGGTTCTCGTTCCGATGGTCATCGAACAGACGAGTCGCGGAGAGCGGGCTTACGACATCTACTCCCGGCTCCTGAAGGACAACGTCATTTTTCTGGGTCAGCCGGTGGACGACACGATCGCCAACCTGATCATTGCTCAGATGCTTTTTCTCGAGTCGGAGAATCCCGAGAAGGACATCTCGTTCTACATCAACTCGCCGGGCGGCTCGATCACGGCCGGCCTCGCGATCTACGACACGATGCAGTACATCAAGCCGGATGTCGCCACGATCTGCATCGGGCAGGCCGCGTCGATGGCGGCGGTCCTGATGGCGGCCGGCGCCTCGGGCAAGCGGTTCGCGCTTCCGAACTCGCGATTCCTGATCCACCAGCCGCTCGCTTACGGCCTTCAGGGCCAGACGACCGACATCGAGATCCACGCCAAAGACCTCCTGAAGGTGCGCGAGCGCCTGAACCAGATCCTCGCGCTGCACACCGGGCAGAACATCGAGCGGATCTCCAAGGACACCGACCGCGACTACATCCTCGAGGCCGAAGACGCCAAGAAATACGGCCTGGTCGACTCGATCTACCACCGTCGCGACGACGTGGCGTTGAAGGCGGCGGGATAAGGTCGTCAGTCGTCAGTTATCAGTCATCAGTTCCAAAAACTGAGAACTGAAAACTGAGAACTCAGAACCCCGGGGGCCGGCGAGACAGGTGCGCGCGGAGAGAGAGCGCTGTCAGCAGTTTGGGCCGGCATTGGCGGCCGGGGAATACGGCCCCCGACCCGGCGTTAATCTTGCTGGTGTGCTAGATTTGAAAAGGGGCGGGTCGAGGCGTTGACGGGCCCCCGACAGCCGCCTAGAATCGCTTCGATCCCCGCCGGAGGCTGAATGTCGAAAAAAACCGGAAACGGCGACGTCCTGCGCTGCTCCTTCTGCAACAAGAGCCAGAGGGACGTCAAGAAACTCATTGCAGGTCCAACGGTTTACATCTGCGACGAGTGTGTCGATATCTGTCTCGACATCATCGCGGAAGACCGGGTCTTAGAAACCCAGGCTCCTGAGACGAAGCTGCCGAAGCCCAAGGAGATCAAGGAGTTCCTGGACGGCTACGTGATCGGGCAAGACCAGGCCAAGAAGAAGCTCGCCGTCGCTGTTTACAACCACTACAAGCGGATCGACTACCTGGAGAAGAACAGGAAGCTGGACGTCGAGCTCCAGAAATCCAATATTTTGCTCATCGGTCCGACCGGGACTGGCAAGACCCTCCTCGCCCAGACCCTCGCCAAGCTCCTGTCGGTCCCGTTCACGATCGTGGATGCCACGACCCTGACCGAGGCAGGGTACGTCGGCGAAGACGTCGAAAACATCATCCTGAAGCTCTACCAGGCCGCCGGCAACGACAAGGAAAAGACGGAGCGCGGCATCGTCTACATCGACGAAGTCGACAAGATCGCCCGCAAGGGGGAGAACCCGTCGATCACGCGCGACGTCTCGGGCGAGGGCGTCCAGCAGGCGCTGCTCAAGATCCTCGAAGGAACCGTCGCCAACGTGCCGCCGCAGGGCGGCCGCAAGCATCCGCATCAGGAGTTCATCCAGATCGACACGACGAACATCCTTTTCCTCTGCGGCGGAGCGTTCGTGGGTCTCGAAGACCTGATCAGCCGCCGGATGACGGAAAAGACGATGGGATTCGGGGCGAAGATCACCTCCAAGAAGGAGAAGCGCGTCAGCGCGATTCTCGAGAAGGTGCACCCCGAGGACCTGATCAAGTTCGGCATGATCCCGGAGTTCGTCGGCCGGCTTCCGGTCGTCGCGACGCTGTCGGAGCTCGATCAGGCGGCTCTCGTCGAGATCCTGAAGGAGCCCAAGAACTCGCTCGTCAAGCAGTACCAGACGATGCTCGAGTTCGAGAACGTCCAGCTTCGGTTCACCGACGACGCGATCGAGGCGATCGCCGAGGAGGCGCTGGCCCGCAACGTCGGGGCCCGCGGCTTGAAGATCATCATCGAAGACCTGATGCTCGAGGTCATGTACCAGATCCCGTCGGACGACGACATCGAGGAATGCGTCATCACGAGGGACGTCGTCAAACACCGCACGAACCCCATCACGATCCTCCGCAAGGCCGGATAGGCACCCTTCTCGCATCGTTCCGGCCCGCGGCGGGTCGCCGCGGGCACTAAAGGACCGGAAACTCCAAACATGAAACCAGAGAACCCGAGCCGGCTCCAGGAAACGCTTCCGCTCGTCCCCCTTCGGGACATGGTGGTGTTCCCCCACATGATGGCCCCCTTCGTGGTGGGCCGGGAGTCGTCCATTCACGCGCTGGAGGCGGCGCTGGCGACCCCCTCCAAACGCCTGTTTCTCGCCGCGCAGAAAAATCCGCAGCTCGACGAGCCTTCGCCGCGGGACATCTACTCGGTCGGCGTCGTCGCCACGGTCGCCCAGTCCCTCAAGCTGCCCAACGGCCACATCAAGGTCATGGTGGAGGGTGTTCGCAGGGGGCGCATCCGCGCCTTCGAGGAGCTGCGGGATTATCTCGGCGTCGTGGTGGAGCCGCTCCCCGAGCGGCCTGCGGACGCCGCGGAGCTCAAGGAGTACATGGGCAAGGTGCTCGGGCTCTTCGAGCAGTACGCCAAGCTCTCGCACCACCTCGCCTTCGAAGGGATCGCCGCCTCTCTGAAAGTCGAAGACCCGGAGCGCTTCGCCGACACGCTGGCGGCGCACCTGGCCGTCTCGACCCCGGAAAAGCAGACGCTCCTCGAGGCGGAGTCCGTCTACGAGAGGCTTCAGAAGCTGCAGGACCTGCTGGAGATCGAGGTCGAGAAGGTCAACATCGATCGCCGGATCAACAACAAGGTCAAGAAGCAGATGGAGAAGGCGCAGAAAGAGTACTACTTGAACGAGAAGATCAAGGCGATCCACCAGGAGCTCGGCCGCAAGGACGATCGCACCGACGAAGTGGACGACCTGAAGAAGAAGGTCGCCACAGCCGGGATGCCGCGCGAGGTCCGCGAGAAGGCCGATGCGGAGTTGCGGCGCCTGGAGGCGATGCCGCCGGTGTCGGCCGAAGCGACCGTGTCGCGCAACTACATCGAGTGGCTCGTCGGGGTGCCGTGGAAGAAGGCGTCGCGCGAGTCGAAGGACTTGACCCGCGCGGAAAAAATCCTGAACGAAGACCACTTCGGCCTGGAGAAGGTCAAGGAGCGGATCCTGGAGTTCCTGGCGGTGCGCCAGCTCGTCCAGAAGACTCGCGGGTCGATCATCTGCTTCGTCGGCCCTCCCGGCGTCGGCAAGACTTCTCTGGCGAAGTCAATCGCGCGCTCCTTGAACCGCAAGTTCGTTCGCCTGTCGCTCGGCGGAGTCCGCGACGAGGCCGAGATCCGCGGGCACCGCCGCACCTACATCGGCGCATTCCCCGGCCAGATCGTCCAGATGATGAAGAAGGCGGGAACCGTCAATCCGGTCTTCCTCCTCGATGAAGTCGACAAGATGTCGTCCGATTTCCGGGGGGACCCCGCGTCGGCGCTGCTCGAAGTCCTGGACCCGGAGCAGAACGCCACGTTCGTGGATCACTACCTGGACGTCGAGTACGACTTATCCAAGGTCATGTTCATCGCGACGGCGAACATCGCCGACCCGATCCCGCCGGCCCTGAAGGATCGGATGGAAGTGATCCAGCTCTCCGGCTACACGCCCAATGAGAAGCTCGCAATCGCGCGGCAGTTCCTCGTCCCCAAGCAGGTCGAGGCGAACGGCCTGAAGACCGAGCAGATCGAGATCTCCGACGAAGCGGTCCTGGGGATCATCACGGCCCACACCCGCGAGGCGGGCGTGCGCAACCTCGAGCGGGAGATCGGCAGCGTGTGCCGCAAGGTCGCGCGCAAGATCGTGCAGAAGAAGGCCGAGACTCCGGTCCGGATCACCCCGGACAACCTGCGGGAATTCCTCGGCAAGGCCAAGTTCCGCAGCCGCGTCAAGGGGGAGATCTCGGAGATCGGGGTCGCGACAGGCCTGGCGTGGACGGAGGCCGGGGGGGAGATCCTTTCCATCGAGACGAGCCTCCTGAAGGGCAAGGGCGTCCTCACGCTGACCGGATCGCTCGGCGACGTCATGCAGGAATCCGCCCGCGCCGGCGTCTCGTACGTCCGCAGCCGCGCGGAGATGTACGACGCGGACCCCAATTTCCACGAGAAGTTCGACATTCACATCCACGTTCCGGAGGGCGCGATCCCCAAGGACGGCCCGTCAGCGGGCATCACGATGGCAGTCTCCCTCTTTTCCGCCGTGACGAAGATCCCCGTTTTGAAAGACGTGGCGATGACGGGCGAGATCACCCTTCGCGGGAAGGTCCTTCCGGTCGGCGGGATCAAGGACAAGGTGCTCGCCGCTTACCGCGCCGGAATCCGCACCATCATCCTCTGCACCGAGAACGACAAGGACCTGGACGACCTGCCGGCGGAGATCCGGACCGAAATGGAATTTCACCTCGTGTCGAACATGGACGAGGTGATCAAGGTCGCGATGGAGGGCGTGCCGACGACGGCGGCCACCCTGCCGCCCGACACCAAGCCCGCCGAGGGGGGCACGGTCGCGCATTGAGCCCGCGGGCGAATCGTTTGAAAAAAGAAGACCCGCGGGCGACCGGTTTGAAAATAGATGCGAGCCACGGCGCTCTGGTGGCCGCGGTTCACCGGCGGGAAGACTTCCCGAAGGACGGTCATCCGGCCGTCGCCGTCGTTGGAAGGTCGAACGTCGGCAAATCCAGCCTGCTGAACCGGCTTCTCGGGAGCGTTAGCGCCCGGGTCGGCAAGACCCCGGGGAAGACCCGGGGCATTTACTTTTATGCAACACGCGAAGGACATCATTTCGCCGACCTCCCCGGAGCCGGCTACGCCCGGCGATCCCGGGAGGAGCGGGAAGGCTGGGCGCGGCTCGCCGACGAGCTGTTCGGGAGCGGGCGCGTGAGCCTGGCGCTCCGGCTGATCGATTCGCGGGTCACGGACTCCGCCGCGGACGTCGAGATTCGCGATTACCTGGAAAACGCGGGCATCCCATCCCTGGCGGTGGCGACGAAGTGGGATCGGTTGGGCTCGGCCGAGCGCGTGAAGGCCCGGCGGGCGATCGAGGCGGGGCACGGGGCGGTGTGGCCCGTGTCGGCGAAGACAGGCGAAGGGATCGACGAGCTGCGGCGGGAGATCCGCCGGGCAATCTCGCGAGGCGAGGAGAGAGCACATGGCTAGACGAAAAGGTTCGAATGGCGGTTCCGACGTGCAGACGCTCGATCCGCCGCCGCCGCCCGAGGGGCTTCCCGACACCACGGCGGAGGAGCAGGAGCAGGAGGAGCTCGGGCTCGAGCATGGCGACACGCTCGACATCCGCGCTCTCCATGAGATCAAGATCCCGCAGTTGCTGAAGATCGCGAAGGACCTCGAGGTCGAGAACGCGACCGGGATGCGCAAGCAGGATCTGATCTTCAAGATCCTCCAGGCGCAGACGGAAAAGAAGGGGCTGATCTTCTCCGAAGGCGTTCTCGAATGCCTTCCGGACGGCTTCGGTTTCCTCCGGGCGCCCGAGTACAACTATCTGCCCGGGCCCGACGACATCTACGTCTCGCCGTCGCAGATCCGGAAGTTCGACCTCCGGACCGGCGACACGGTCTCCGGGCAGATCCGCCCTCCCAAGGAAGGGGAGCGTTATTTCGCCCTCATCAAGGTCGAGGCCGTCAACTTCGAGCATCCCGACGTCGCCCGCGAAAAGATCTTTTTCGACAACCTGACCCCGCTCTATCCGCAGGACCGCATCAAGCTCGAGGTCGCCGGGAACATGACGTCCCGCGTGCTCGATCTCGTCGCGCCCGTCGGGAAGGGCCAGCGCGGCCTGATCGTCGCGGCGCCGCGCACCGGCAAGACGATGGTCTTACAGTCCCTGGCGAACTCGATCTCGACCAACCACCCCGAAGTGACGCTGATCGTGCTGCTGATCGACGAGCGGCCGGAAGAGGTCACGGACATGCAGCGCTCGGTCAAGGGCGAGGTGATCTCCTCGACGTTCGACGAGCCGGCCGCCCGCCACGTCCAGGTCGCCGAGATGGTGATCGAAAAGGCGAAGCGGCTGGTGGAGCACAAGCGCGACGTCGTCATCCTGCTCGATTCGATCACGCGCCTCGCGCGTGCCTACAACGCCATCGTCCCTCCGTCGGGCAAGGTTCTCTCGGGCGGCGTCGACTCCAACGCCCTGCAGCGGCCCAAGCGCTTCTTCGGCGCCGCGCGCAACGTCGAGGAGGGCAGATCGCTCACGATCATGGCGACCGCGCTGATCGACACCGGATCACGAATGGACGACGTCATCTTCGAAGAGTTCAAGGGCACGGGCAACATGGAAGTCCACCTCGACCGGAAGCTCGTCGACAAGCGCGTCTTCCCGGCGATCGACATCAACAAGTCGGGAACCCGTAAGGAAGAGCTCCTGATGGACAAGGCGGAGCTGAACCGGGTCTGGGTGCTCCGCAAGGTCTTGAACCCGCTTTCGACGGTAGAAGCCATGGAGCTTTTGACCGAGAAGCTCGACAAGACGAAGAGCAACGGGGAGTTCCTCTCGATGATGAGCCAGGGGTAGAAGCTTTCAGCGATCAGCTTTCAGCTATCAGCCGGAGTGTTCGGCTCGTTCGCTGACAGCTGAGAGCTGACAGCTGACAGCTTGCTTCGCTTCTCCGTCGTCGACTTCTTGAACGCCCGGCCCCTCACGTGGGGACTGCTTCGCGAGCCCCCTTCGGGCGTCGAGGTTTCCCGCGACCTGCCGTCCGCCTGCGCGGACAAGCTCGCCAGCGGGCAGGCCGATGTCGGTCTCATCCCCTCGATCGAATACCAGCGGATCCCGGGCCTGCGGGTCGTTCCCGGTCTCGGCATCGCGGCGTCTTCCGAGGTCCGCTCGGTCCTTCTCGTGTCTAAGGTGTCGCGCGAGCGGATCACTTCCGTGGCGCTCGACCCGGCGTCGCGCACCTCCGCCGCCCTGACGCGAATTCTTCTCGCGCGCCGCTACGGGATCGCTCCCGAGTTCGTCGAGGGCGCGGGCGAAGAGACCGATGCGCGACTCATCATCGGCGACCCGGCTCTGAAGGCTCGGCTGAACGGGCACGTGGTGCTCGACCTCGCCGCCGAGTGGAGGGCGTTCACAGGCCGGTCGTTCGTGTTCGCCTTCTGGGCGGTCCGGGAAGGGGTCGACGGACAGGCGGCCGCTCGGGTTGTCGTGCAATCCCGGGAGCGGGGGCGCCAGGAATTCTCGAGACTGGTCCGCGAGGAAGCGGGGGAGACCGGGCTCTCCGAAGCCGTCGTCGAGGATTACCTCCGCCACAGTCTCCACTTCGACCTCGACCGGGCGGATTTCGGCGGGCTCGAGCTCTTCTACCGGCTCGCCGTCGAGAGCGGCGTCATAGGCTCCGCGCGCCCGATCGACTTCCTCGAGACCGGACTCCCAGCCGGGGGGAGCTAGAATCGAGACCATGGCGGCCCGGCGGACGGCGGAGATTCTCGAGCGGACCCTGGCGGGGGAGCGGCTCCCGCCCGGGGATGCCGTCACGCTCCTCGAACAGGGAGATCTTCTCGCCCTCGGAGCGGCTGCCGACGCGGTTCGGCGGCGGAAGAACGATCCCGGAATCGCCAGCTACATCATCGACCGCAACATCAACTACACGAACGTCTGCATCTACCGTTGCCAGTTCTGCGCCTTCTACCGGCCCTCGAGCAGCCACCCGGAGTCCTACGTCCTGTCGTGGGACCAGATCGGCGAAAAAATCCAGGAGACCATCGATCTCGGCGGCACGGGGGTCCTGCTCCAGGGGGGCGTGCACGCGGAGCTGCCGTTCACGTTCTATGAAGAGATGTTCCGGTTCATCCGGTCGAGCTTCCCGAGCATCCACCTCCACGCGCTGTCGGCACCCGAGGTCTATTTCCTGCAGAAGCTGACGAAGTCCCCGATGCGGGACGTCATCGCCCGCCTCCGTGACGCGGGCCTCCAGTCGATCCCCGGGGGCGGCGCGGAAATCCTCGAGGACTCCGTTCGGCGCCGGATCTGGTCGTTGACGAAGGCGCCAACGGAAAAATGGGTCGACGTCCACGAGTCGGCGCATTCGCTCGGGATGCGCACGACGGCCACGATGATGTTCGGAGTCGGGGAGACGTACCCGCAGCGCGTGGCGCATTTCGAGGTCGTCCGGAGTCTTCAGGACCGGACGGGCGGCTTCACCGCCTGGATCCCGTGGACCTTCCAGCCCGAGAACACCGCGCTCGGCGAGAAGGTGGACGAGGCGGGCGGTTTTGAATACCTGAAGACGCTCGCGGTGTCGCGCCTCTACCTCGACAACATCCGCCACGTTCAGGGGTCCTGGGTGACGCAGGGCTCCAAGATCGGCCAGGTCTCGCTCTCGTTCGGCGCCGACGATCTCGGCTCGATCATGATCGAGGAAAACGTCGTTTACGCGGCGGGCGCCCGCAACCGGATGACCGCGCCGGAGATGCGCCGTCTGATCGCCGATGCCGGCTACGAGCCGGTGCAGCGCCGCACGCTGTATGACGCGTGCAAGGACGCGTGTTGCGCCGGCCCCATCCCCCAACCGAGGGCCGAGACGGTTCGGGAGGCGGCAGGCGGGAGGCGGTAGGCGGATCCTTCGATTCCCGATTCCCGATTCCCGATTCCCGATTCCCGATCCCGTCTCTAGCGCGGGCCCGCGGCGACGCCGGCGGTCGGCGTCCGGTGCGCGCGCTGCCAGCACGACCCGCCGAAAAAGCCGGCGACGAGCAGAGCGGCGCCCACGATCGTCCTCAGCAGCACGCGGGTCTGCCGGCGCTTCCAGGGGGGCTCGCTGCGGAAGTGGACGCGGAGCGCCGACTCGGACGTCTGCTCCGCCTGCCAGGAGCGGAGATCCATCATCAGGTCCGTGGCGGTCTGGTAGCGGTCCGACGGGTCCTTCTCGAGGCATCGAAACACGTACCGGCGCAGCTCCTCCGCGATTCTTTCGCTTTCCGGGTATTTCCGGGGATCGTCGCGCAGAACGGCGCCGAGCGTGTCGACGGGCGTGTCGCGGACGAACGCCCGGCGGCCCGTGAGCATCTCGTAGTAGACGGCGCCGAGCGAAAAGATGTCGCTGCGCGGGTCGGCGCGCTTGCCCCGGACCTGTTCTGGAGAGATGTACCCGGCCGTTCCCATGAGAAGCCGCCCGCTCGACTGCGACGAAAGGCCCACGAAGGTGCCATCCGGGCCGGCGAGCGGCGTGCGCGTGGTGGGACGCTCGACACGCGCGATTCCGAAGTCGAGGATCTTGGCCCGGCCGTCGTTGGTCAGAAAGATGTTCTCGGGTTTAACGTCCCGGTGAACGACTCCCTGGGCGTGCGCGGCCGAAAGCCCGTCGGCGATCTGGCAGGCGAGCTCGGTCGCTCGCTTCTCGGCGAGCGCGCCGGACCGGAGGCGATCGGCCAGCGTCTCGCCCTGAAGCAGCTCGGTCACCGCGTACGGAACGCCGCGGTGCGACCCGGTGTCGTGGATCGCGAGGATGTTCGGATGATTGAGCGCCGCAACGACGTGCGTCTCCCGCTGAAACCGCCGCAGGGAGTCGTCGTCGTTGGCGCCCGCCGCGGAAAGGAGCTTCAGCGCGACTTCCCGCCGGAGGCGCGTGTCGCGCGCGCGGTAGACCTCGCCCATTCCCCCCTTGGCGAGGGGCGCCAGGATCTCGTAGGGCCCGAGCTGCTCGCCGGTTGGAAGCGACACTCGCTACAGCATACGACGGCGTCGGGCCGGAGGCGCCGTCCGGTTGCGTTGCTAGACTCACGCGATGGACATCTGGCTGCTCCGCCACGCCGCCGCCGAAGACCGCGCGGATTCCGGCCGGGACTCGGATCGCGCCTTGACGCCCGAGGGAACCGAGCGCGCCCGCGCCGTGGCCCTGGGTCTGGCCGCGCTCGAGCCGGGCATCCGGCGCGTGATCACCTCACCCTACCGGCGCGCCCGCCAGACGGCGGAAGCGGCGGCCGCCGCGCTGGGGCTTTCGGGAAGCGTCACCGAATCCCGGGCGCTCGAGCCGGAAAGCGACCCTCAGGAGATCCTCCGCGAAGTCTCGGTGGGCTCCGGCGACGTCCTTCTCGTCGGCCACCAGCCGCATCTCGGCTCTCTTCTGGGGCTGCTCGTCGGCGGCGAGGGCATCGAGATCCCGATGAAGAAGGCCGCTGTCGCGCGCGTCACCCTGACCGGATCCTGGTCAGGTACCCTGAGGGCCCTCCTTCCGCCGCGGTTGCTGGAGAAGCTGGGCGAGCGCAAATAGCGTCCCTCTCTTCCCTCTCCCCGGGTCCGGGGAGAGGGAAAGGTGAGGGGTCCGGCTCGGTCCCCTCGTCCCGAGCTCGCTTTAGCTCTTCTGAGAAGGCTTGTTTTCGGCGAGGAAGCGAATCTCGACTCTCGCCAGAGCAAACGCCGAGCGGGCGCGCTGACCCGGCGCGATCAATCGGATCGGGCCCTGATTCGCCGGAGGAGCGCCCCCGGTCGTCTCTCCCGTCAGGAAGACCCGCGCGTACAGTCTGTGCAACGCGAGCTCTCCCACGGAGAACACGACTGTGTATCCGTCGCGCCCGATCGCCACGACGACCGCCGGAGTCGACTTCCGTTCGGCCGCCATGCTCTTCATGTCGAGACCCCCCCCTCGAGAACGTCGAG
This sequence comes from Thermoanaerobaculia bacterium, assembly GCA_038203955.1. Classification (GTDB taxonomy): domain Bacteria; phylum Acidobacteriota; class Thermoanaerobaculia; order UBA5066; family Gp7-AA6; genus JALYUA01. The sequence goes on from JBBRDK010000020.1 coordinate 29,041, forward strand.
CAGCGGGACTCCCTTGTAGGTGACGGTCTCTCCCTGCTCGGTCCTGACGGCCACGTCCCGTGCTCCGGCCTTCCGGAGGCTCTCAACCGTCACGGCTGATTCGGGGACGCCCGGGATCCTCAGGACGAGCTGGGGAGCTTCCGCGGAAGACGCCAGCGACGCCGACAACAGAGGAACCGCCAGGGAAAGACGGGTTTTCATCCTTTGGACCTCGTAGGAAAGGGGGGCTCAGTTTTTTCCATCGGAGACGTCCGACCGTCGAAGCTCGATTCCTTCCACGTAAAAGTCTCGGCCGCGCCCCGGCCGACGACGGCGCCCCGCTCCAGGGCCACGACCTCGTCCGCCAGCATCGCGACCTCGGCGGTGTCGTGCGCGACGTAAAGCATGGGAATCGGAAACTCCTCCCGGACCCTCTTGAGGTACGACAGGATTCGGGCCTTCAGCTCGGGATGGAGGCCCGCCAGAGGTTCGTCGCACAGGAGAAGCCGGGGACGGGCGAGAAGCGCGCGGCCGAGCGCGACGCGGCGGCGCTCTCCGCCCGAGAGCCTCGGGCTCCCCCTCTCCAGAACCGGTTCGAGCTCGAGCACGCCGACCACGCGGTCGAAGTCGGCTGACGGGGAGCCCCGGCCGGCGGCCGATGCATAGGTGAGGTTCCGCCGGACCGTCAGGTGCGGGAAGAGGGTGTCGTCCTGAGGCACGTATCCGATTCGCCGGAGCCGCGCCGGCAGATTCCGTCCTGCCGCGACGTCGAGCAGGGTCTCCCCGTCCAGCTCGATACGGCCGAGGCGGGGCGTTCGGAATCCCGCGATCGTCTCGAGAAGAGAGGTCTTTCCGGCGCCCGACGGGCCGACGATCGCCGTGACCCGGGTCTCGAGATTCAGGTGGGCGCGCAGCGGGAACTCGGCCAGTGGAACCTCGAGGAAGGCGATCCGCAGCATGGTCAGACGAGCGGGCGCCGGCGGTTCAGGACGGTCTCGCCGAACCAGACGGCGAGGAAGCAGATCGCCACCGAGACGGCGAGGAGTGGCCAGGCGCGCTCGTCGCGGCCGATCTGGACGAAGTTGTAGATCGCGAGCGACATCGTCGACGTCTTCCACGGGATGTTCCCCGCGACGAGGACGGTGGCGCCGAACTCCCCGAGCGCCCGGGCGAAGGCGAGGAGGAGGCCTCCCACGATTCCCCGGATCGCCAGGGGGATCGTCATGGTGAACAGCACCCGGGCTTCACCGGCTCCGAGGCTCCTTGCCATCTGTTCGAGGCGCGGGTTCACGTCGTCGAAGGCGATTCTCGCCCCCCGCACGAGCAGCGGAAAGGACATCACCATCATGGCGAGCACGACGGCCTTCCAGGTGAAGACGACGTCCATCCCGATCCGCTCGAGCGCCGGCCCGAACAGGCCTCGTCGGCCGAACAGCTTGAGAAGGATGAGACCGGTCGCCACGGGCGGCATGACCAGGGGAAGGGCGACGAGTGTCTCGACGACCGACTTCCCCGCCCAGGTCTTCCGGGACAGGAGCCAGGCGACCGCGAGGGCCGGAGGCGCCATCAGGATCGTGGCGAGAGCCGCGACGCGCAGCGTGAACCAGATGGTCCACGCGGTCTCCGACGAGAAGAAGCCGGTCACTTTGGAAGGAGGAATCCGTACCGCCGGAAGATGGTGGTGCCGACCGGCGATTCGAGAAAGGCGAGGAAACCGCGAGCGCCCGCGGGGTTCTTCGCCGCCGTGAGAACGGCCGCCGGATAGGAAATCTTCGGGCCGTCGGACACGGGGACCTCGCAGGCCACCGCGACCTTCTTCGAGATGAGGGCGTCGGTCCTGTAGACGATGGCGGCGTCGGCGTTGCCCGCCTCCACGGCCGCGAGCGCCGCGCGGACGTTCTCCGTCGGGACGACCCTCCCGCTCAATCGATCCCAGAGCCCTTTTCGAGTCAGATATTCCCGGGCGTAGATGCCGGCGGGGACGCTCCGGGTTTCCGCCAGCGCGATCGCGCGAACCTCGGGCTTGAGAAGGTCTTCCGGGGCGGCGACGGGGGCGCCGCGCTCCTTCGCGACGACGACGACGAGGCTGTTCGAGAGAAGGCTCTTTCTCGTCTTCCGGTCGATCAGCTCTTTCGCGCCGAGGCCGTCCATTTTGACCTCGTCCGCGGAAAAAAAGAGATCGGCGGGAGCGCCTTCCTCGATCTGCCGGGCGAGGAGGCTCGACGCCCCGAAGTTGAACGCGACCGGTTCTCCGCCCTGCGCGATCCAGGCCGCCGAAGCCTCCTGCAGCGCTTCCGTCAGGCTCGCCGCCGCGGAGACCCGGATCTCGGCCGCCGCGGCCGGCGATACGAGAAGCCCGAAGCCGAGGCACGCGGCCGCCGCGAGGAGCCCGTCGCGAACTGTCGGCATGGCCTCTTTCCCCTTCCGTTATATCCCGACGAGTATAACGGAGGAGCCGCGGGACTCTCAGGAAGCGAGCAGGCTCCGCATTCGCTTCCACGCGGGCCGGATCGCCGCCCGGCTCGAGCTCTCCATGGCGCGGTAGAGAGAGAGGACGGACTCTCCCATGGGGGTGAGCGCGGTCTTCCCGTGTCCGGCCCCCCCGCGCTCCGTGTGGACGAGAGGCTCTCGGAATCCCCGGTTGAGCATCTGGACGAGCTTCCAGGCGCGCATGTACGACATGCCTAGCTCATCCGCCGCGCCCCGGAGCCGGCCGGATCTTCGAATCGCGTCGAGAAGGTCGGCCTTGCCCGGACCGAGCAGAATCTCCCCGGCCCGGGTGACCCGGATGCGAGGGCGAACCGTCGTTTCGGGCGGGCGGGAGCGCGTCTTCACCGCGCACAGTCTAACCAGTCGTCTTCGCGCCCTCGCGGGGAGGTCCGCGGCCTGCGCGAATCGCCGATTCCGGACACCGGTCGCCGGTTTCAGGATTCCGCCCGCCGATCGGGCCGTTTCTTCCCGGAGCCGTGCCATACAATCCTCCCGCTTCGACATAGGAGGAAAACGCATGGGGAAGATGGGCTTAGGTTGTCTCGCTCTGGTGGTGCTGCTGGTCATCATCATCGGCATTTCGTTCGCGGGCACGAATAACCGGCTCGTGACCCTCAGTCAGGACGTCGACAAGCAGTGGGCGCAGGTCGAGAATCAGTACCAGCGGCGCGCGGACCTCGTGCCCAATCTCGTCGCGACGGTCCAGGGCGCCGCCCAGTTCGAGAAGTCCACGCTCGAGGAAGTGACCCGGGCGCGCGCCTCGGTCGGTCAGGCGACGCCTCCGGCCGGCGCCGCCCCGACGGACCCGGCTCAGCTCGCGAAGTACGAGCAGGCGCAGGCCGCCCTGGGCGGGGCCCTTTCCCGCCTTCTGGTGGTGGTCGAGCGCTATCCGGAGCTCAAGGCGAACGCGAACTTCCGGGACCTTCAGGCTCAGCTCGAAGGAACAGAGAACCGGATCGCGGTCGAGCGGATGCGCTTCAACGAGGTCGCGCAGGCCTACAACACGGCCCTCTTGAAGTTCCCGACGAACATCACAGGGAGGATGCTCGGGTTCAAGGAGAAGCCGTACTTCCACGGAACGCCGGGCTCGGACAAGCCGCCCGCCGTGAACTTCAACTTCGGAACGACTCCGGCCGCCGCGGCGCCCGCGCCGGCGCGGTAAGGAAGCCCGTTGACTCTCCCGGCACCCGTACGCGGGCGGCGTCCGGCCGCCCGCGGGGCGGCGGCCTGGGCTCTCGTCCTCCTCTGCGCCGCCGGCGTCGCTCTCGCCGCGGCGCCTCCGGTTCCCGAGAAGCCGGCGCGCTACGTGACGGACCGCGCCGGAGTCCTCGACCCGGCGCGCGCCGAGCAGCTCAACTCCCGCCTCGAGCAGTTCGAAAAGGACACGTCGATCCAGATGCTCGTCTGGCTGGACCGGCGCGTCCCGGAGAACACGACGCTCGAGGAGTTCGCGGTCAACGCGATGAAGGCGTGGGGCGTGGGGCAGGCCAAGCTCAACAACGGGCTCGTGCTGTTCGCGTTCATCGATGACCGTAAAATGCGCATCGAGGTCGGGTACGGGCTCGAAGGGTCGATTCCGGACGCGATCGCCAGCCGGATTCGCGAAGATGAGATCACGCCGCGTTTCAAGACCGGCGATTACACCGGGGGCGTCGAGGCGGGAATGACCGCCCTGATGGCGGCGGCCCGCGGAGAGTACAAGGGGACGGGATCGACCGTGGATGAACGCAAGCGGGGAACGGGACGGGTCCGCAGCGGCATTCCCCTCGGGTGCCTCTGGCCATTTCTCTTCTTCTTCGTCCTTCCCTGGCTGCTGCGCCCCCGGCACCGGACCTTCGGACGGCGCGGGTGGCGATCGGGCGGCTGGGGCGGCTGGGGAGGCTTCGGAGGATTCGGGGGCGGCGGATTCGGAGGCGGGGGCGGATTCGGAGGGGGCGGGGGAGGCGGGTTCTCCGGCGGAGGGGGCTTCTCCGGCGGCGGCGGCTCGTCGGGGAGCTGGTGAGGCGATGAAGGTTAAGAACTTTTTCTCGAAGCTCGATTCCGACCGCATCGTCCAGGCGATCGCCCAGTCCGAATCGGGCACCTCCGGCGAGATCCGGGTTCACGTGACGCGCTCGGAGCCGTCCGACATCGAAGCTCGCGCGCGCGAGCGTTTCGACAAGCTCGGGATGACATCCACGGCGGAGCGCAACGGGGTCCTCTTCTACATCGCCCCCCGGATCCGGAAGTTCCAGATCCTGGGCGACGCGGGAGTCCACGAGAAGTGCGGCGACGACTTCTGGAAGGCGACCGCGGCCGAGATGGAGGAGGCCTTCCGGAGAGGCGAGTTCACCGAAGGCATCGTGGCGGGAATCGACCGGATCGGGGAGATCCTGAAGGCTCACTTTCCCCAGGGCCCGGACGACCGGGACGAGCTGCCGAACGCGATTGACGAGGACTGAGGTTAATCGTCGAGCGTTCAGCGTCGAGCGTTTGGACGGGTCTGCAGGTCCTCAATCCCTAGAAAGGGTCGAGGCAGGGCTGCGGTCGCCTCGATTCCCGATTCCCGATTCCCGATTCCCGATTCCCGGCCCCGGATTCCCCTCCCATCCCCTTGACATTCCACGGGTAAACCATAGAATTCGCAGTTCTGCTTTGGAGGCCTCCATGTACGCGATCGTCCGCGCGGGCGGGAAACAGGTGAAGGTGACGGCGGGCGACGTCCTGCGGATCGAGACGCCGTCCGGCGACGTCTCGAAGGGCCAGGAAATCGTTCTTTCGGAGATCGTCTTCGTGGGAGGCCACGAAGGAAAAGAGCTCAAGAAGACGGACGGAGTTTCGGTCAAGGCGACTGTGCTCGGCCCGGTCAAGACGCGCAAGGTCCTCGTCTTCAAGAAAAAGCGCACGAAACAGTACCGCCGGACCAAGGGTCACCGGCAGTCGATGATCGAGATCCGCATTCTCGGGATCGAAGGAGCGTAGGCCATGGCACACAAAAAAGGGCAGGGCTCTTCCCGCAACGGCCGCGACTCCAACTCGCAGCGGCTCGGGGTGAAGCGCTTCGGCGGCCAGCTCGTCACGGGCGGCTCGATCCTCGTCCGGCAGCGGGGCACCCGGTTCTTTCCGGGCGAGAACGTCGGCCGCGGCAAGGACGACACCCTGTTTGCGAAGATCGCCGGAATCGTTCGATACAAGGATCGGGGCCGCGACGGCCGCGTCATCTCGATCGAAGCGCCTCTGGCGTAGCTCTCAGCCATCAGCTCTCAGCTTTCAGCCCGAGAGCGACGGTCCGCGCAGCTGAAGGCTGACAGCTGACAGCTGACGGCTTCCTCCATGTTCATCGATTCCGCTGAGATCCGCGTCAAGGCCGGCGACGGCGGCAACGGCTGCGTCGCTTTCCGCCGGGAGAAGTTCGTACCGCGCGGCGGCCCTTCGGGGGGTGACGGCGGGCACGGCGGTTCCGTCTATGCGGTCGCGGACCCGTCGTTCACGACGCTGTATCACCTTCGGCACCAGATGCTGTTCAAGGCGCAGAACGGCCAGCATGGAATGGGTTCCAACTGCCACGGGAGCACGGCGAGCGACGTGATGGTCCCGCTTCCCCTGGGCTCCGTCATCGTCGATCCGGACTCGGGCGAGCGCGTGGCCGACCTGCTGCACGCGGGAGAGAAGGTCCTCCTGGCCGGTGGCGGCAACGGAGGATGGGGCAACCAGCACTTCGCCACGTCGACCCGACAGGCGCCGCGGTTCGCGCGCAAGGGGCTCCCGGGCGCGGAGAGGCGTCTGACGATCGAGCTGAAGCTGCTCGCCGACGTGGCGATCGTGGGATTCCCCAACGCCGGGAAATCGACCCTCATCTCGGTGATTTCCGCGGCGAAGCCGAAGATCGCCGACTATCCCTTCACCACTCTGGCGCCGAACCTCGGCGTCGTCCGCGGCGACGATCACCGGACTCTGGTCGTCGCCGACATCCCGGGACTCATCGAGGGCGCGCACCTCGGGGCGGGCCTCGGCATCCGATTTCTGAAGCACGTCGAGCGCTGCCGCCTGCTGTGCCATCTGGTGGACGCCTCGACGTCGGGCGACGCGGAGCACGACGTCGCCGTGCTCGAGGGGGAGCTCGAAGCGTTTTCTCCGGAAATCGCGTCGCGTCCCCGGATTCTGGTGGCGTCCAAGTGCGACGCGGTGTCGGATCCCGACCGGCTGGAATCCATCCGAGCGGCCGCCCGCCGCCGCGGCCTTTCGTACCGGGAGATTTCCGCCGCGACGCGACTCGGACTCGAAGACCTCGTGCGCGATTTCTTCCGGCTCGCCGGGACCAGGGAATCGATTCCGGCGGTCTCGCCGGTCGCGGGCCCCCACCCGGCCGTCCCCGAATCGTAAGATGCGCACGGGCGTCTTCGGCGGGACTTTCGATCCGGTGCACCTCGGCCACATCGCGATGGCGGAGGCCGCCGCGATGAAGTTCGGGCTGTCGAGCGTCCTGTTCGTCCCGGCGCGGCTCTCGCCTCACAAGACGGCGCCTCCGACGGACGCGCGGCACCGCGTGGCGATGCTGGCGCTCGCCCTGGAGGGCCGGCCTGACTGGTCGATCGCCTTCGACGATCTCGAACGCGAGGAACCGTCCTTCACCCTCGATACCCTGCGCGCTCTGTCGGCTCGCTCCTTGCAGCCGGATCTCTGGCTGTTGATGGGCACCGATACGCTCGCGGGCTTCGCCCGCTGGAAGGAACCGGGCGAGATCGTTCGGCTGGCCCGTATCGCGGCGTTTTACCGGGACCCCTTCCGGGGAGCGGGCCTGGTCGTTCCCGACGTGCCGGGTCTGGCCGATCGGCTCGATGTTTTCGACGCCGGATCGGTTAGAATCTCCTCGACGGAATTGAGAGAAAAGCTGTCCTCGGGCCAGCGTCCAGCCGGGCAGGTGCCGCCCGCCGTCGCGGAGTACATTACGAAGCAGGGCCTCTACAGCGCGGGGGTCGTCCAGAGTTGAACGATCTGTCCGCCCGCGACCGGGTTCGGGAAGGCCTCTCCGCCGCTCTGGATAAGAAAGCCTCCGCCGTTCTCGTGTTCAATCTGACCGAGCTGACGACGATGGCCGACTATTTCGTCCTCTCGACGGCCAATTCGGACCGGCAGGCGCGCGCGATCTCCGACGCGATCACCGAAGCGCTCGGACCCGCCCTTTCCGTCGAGGGCCTGGAAACCGCGAACTGGATCCTCATGGATTACGGAGACGTGGTCTTTCACGTCTTCCAGGAAGAGGCCCGCCGGTTCTACGCTCTCGAGCGGCTCTGGGGCGACGCGGAGAATGAGACGGGCCGCTTCGCCGCCCGGTCCTGACTCCGAGGCTTCCGGCGCCGACGCCGATGGGCTGCCGGCCCGCGCCGAACCCCGACGCCGGGGCTCTCTTCGGACCCTCTTCTCCACCCGGCACCGCCCCTTAGCACGCGAGATCGTCGCCCTCGAGCGGGCGCTGGATCTTCCGAGCACCGTCCTTCTGGTTGGCGAGAGCGGGACGGGGAAGGACCGGCTCGCGCGAGCGCTGCACGACGCGTCGCTGAGGGCGGAACGTCCGTTCGTCCGGATCGACGCGGCGAATCTCTCCGACGAGCTGTTCGAGAGCGAGCTCTTCGGCCACGAACGCGGCTCCTTCACAGGCGCGGTCTCCGCGAAGCGGGGGCTCCTGGAAGTCGCCGGCGACGGGACGGTTTACCTGGACGAAGTCTCCTCTCTCTCCCCGGCGGCGCAGGCGAAGTTTCTGCGCGTCCTTCAGGAGCGGACGTTCCGGAGACTGGGCGGCGTGACGAACCATCCGTTTCGCGCGCGGCTCGTCGTGTCCTCGCGGCGCGCGCTCCCCGGCCTCGTAGAGCAGGGACTCTTTCGCGCCGATCTCTACTATCGGATCGACGTGGTCTCGCTCCGCCTTCCCGCGCTGGCGGAGCGGCGGGAAGACGTGCTTCCGCTGGCCCGCACGTTCTTGAAGCGCGCCGCCCGGACGTACGGCACCCCGGCGCGCCGGTTCACGGACGAGGCGGAGGCGGCGCTGCTGCGCCATACGTGGCCGGGGAACGTCCGGGAGCTCCTGCACGTGGTCGAGCGGGCGGCGCTCGCGTCGGCGGCGGCGGAGGTCACTCCGGGGGACCTCCCGATGGGATCGTTCGGCGCGCCCGAGGCGATCCTCGCCGCCGCCGTCGAACGCCGCTGGACGTTGAAGGAGCTCTCCGACGTGTACATCGAAGAGACGCTGCGGCGCGCCGGCGGCAACCGCACCCTCGCCGCGAAGCGGCTCGGAATCTCCCGCAAGTCCCTCTGGGAACGCTCCCGCAAGAAATAGGAAAAGGAGCGCGGAAGGTCGCGCCGCTCCATACCCGCGCCGCGGGCGTCCCAACCGCGGACCGGGTGTGCGCAGAGGGATGCGATGTCGAGACCGAGCGGTAAGGCTGACTCCACCGGCTGACATCCGCAGCCCTATCCCTCTCAAACCCCCGTTTTTCGCCCTTTTAGCGGGTCGCTCCCCCTTCTCCGACCGGCCCCACCCCCCCAGGAATTCTCGGTTATGATCTCGCGTTCGAAATCGAACCCGCGCCGAGCGGGAAGAAAGAGAAGGAACCATGGCGACGACCAGCGCGCGCCCCGTGAAGATGCCGAAGAAGGACCTCGAACGCTTTCGCCGTCTCCTCATGGAGAAGAAGGCCAGCCTGTCCGCGGACCTCGCCAAGACCCGGAGCGCCGAGGAGGAGACGGGGGACGAAGCGACTCAGGACATTGCCGACAAGGCCGTGTCCTCCTACACGCGCGAGTTTCTCTACTCTCTTTCGGACAACGACCGGAACACCCTCCTTCTAATCGACCAGGCGCTCGGCCGCATCGAGGATGGATCGTACGGTCACTGCCAGAATTGCGGCGTGACGATGAACGAGAAGCGGTTGAACGCCGTCCCGTGGGCGCCGCATTGCGTCGACTGCCAGGAGCTCGCCGAAAAGGGGCTCCTCGAGGGCTGATCCCCAGGTCGTCCGTCGTCAGTCCCCCGCCCGGCACGCGTTTTCCGCCCCGGGGAGGGGACCGACGACTGAAACTGAAAACTGAAGACCGCAAACTGAGAACTGAGAACTCTCCATGCCCCGCGCGAAGTTCTCTGCCGACGCGCTTCCCGCTTTCGCGCAAGCGCCTTCGGTGATCCTCGTGGCCGGCGACGTCGCGTTCTTCGTGGAAGAGAAGGCGGGCCAGGTCTTCGAAAAGCTCGCCGGCGCCGACGGGGAGGCGCTCCGGTTCGGAGATGAATCCCCCGCGGATGGAATCGCCGACGCCCTCCTGAACCGGTCTCTCTTCTCTCCGCGTCGCGTCGTGGGATTCGACATCGGACGCCTCCTCGGTACGGACTCCGCGGGCGTCCTCCTCGAGAAGGCGGCCGAGGCGTGGACCCGCGGGACTCCCTCGAGCCGCCGGGAGGCTTTCCGGCACACGCGCGCCGTCCTCTCCGCTCTCGGGCTCGCGGCGGGAAGCGATCCCGCGGAGACGGCGGAAGCCGTGGCGAAGAAGACGCGCCACAAGGAGGCCGCGCCGATCCTCGCGGAAATCCTCCGGGAGCTCCCGGAAGAGAAGGGCGGCTCCGCGGCGCTGCAGAACGCGATCCGGCTGCTCTTAGAGCGCGGTAACGACGGGACGGTTGCTGTCGTCACGGCGACGGCGCCGCCGGCAGGCGGCCTGCTTGCGGAAATCGCGGCGAAGGGCCTCGTGCTCGACATCCCGATTGGCGACAAATTCGACTCGGCCGCCCCCGAGCTGCAGCGCCTCGCGCGCGCGCGCGCGAAAGAGCGGGACGTCACCGTCGATCCCGACGCGGTCCAGCGGCTTCTCGTCCAGACGGACTTCGTGCCCGCGATCTTCGCGGCCGAGCTCGACAAGCTGCTCGAGGTGGCGGGCCCCGGGGGGCGGGTCTCTGCCGCGGACGTCCGGCAGAACGTCGAGGATGCCGCCTCGGAGGACGTCTACCCGTTCTTCGACGCGATCGGGCGGCGGGACACGGCGGACGCCCTCGGACGTCTCGCGCGCCTCTTCTCGGACAGGCCCGTGCGGGCGGGAGACCGGGAGGTGGACACGGACCGCCAGTGGGAGTTCCAGTTCTTGGCCATGGTCACCGGCGAGATCCGGCACATGCTCCTGATTCGCGCGGCGCTGTCGGAGCCCGGCGCGCCCTCCTTCGACCGCAACATGTCGTACCCGGTGTTCCAGGCGCGCGTCCTTCCGCGGCTCGCGGAACCGGTCGTTCCGTTCGGAAGGTCGCCGTTCGCCGCCCGCAGCGGCTCGGTCGCGGGATACCTCTGGTTCAAGGCGGCGCAGCGCGCCTCGCGGTACACAGTCCCCGAGCTCGCGCGCGCTCTGGCCCGCGCCGCCGAAGTGGACGTCCAGCTGAAGAACTCGACCCCGCCGCTCGAAGCGCTGACGGCCTGGATCGGAGGGATGCTGGCGGGGAAGTAGTCAGTCATCAGTCATCAGTTGTCCGTGCTTAGTTTGCTCGAGCGTTCGGCCACTCAAAACTGAGAACTGACAACTGAGAACTGGCTGGAGGCGGGCGTTGCGAAATCGCAACGGCCCGCCCGGCTGATGGTGGGTCAACGTCTCTAAACTAATATACGCACCAACTTGGCCGAACGTTTCACGCTCGATCTCGCGCCGAAAACGGCACTCGTGACCGGCGGTTCCCGCGGCATCGGGCGCGCGATCGCGGAGCAGCTGTGTCTCGCGGGCGCCCGCGTCGCGGTCGGCTACCGGTCGGATGAAAACGCCGCCAACGGGCTCATCCGGGAGCTGAGGCGGGCGGGCGGCGAGGCGATGGCCCTCGCGGGCGACGTCGCCGATCCGGGGCAGGCGCGCCAGCTCGTCCGGGACGTGGTGGCCGCCTGGGAGCGTCTCGACGTCGTCGTGAACAACGCGGGGATCTGGGAGCCCGACGAGGCGGGCGGGGGAGACCTCGACGTCTGGGATCGGACGCTGGCCGTGAACCTTCGCGGAGCCTACCTCGTGACCGACGCCGCGATTCCTCACCTCGGGCAGACGGGCGGCTCCATTGTGTTCGTGTCGTCCACGGCGGGCCAGCGCGGAGAGGCGGGGCACTCCGCCTACGCGGCGAGCAAGGGGGCGCTGATCTCCTACACGAAGTCGCTCGCCGCCGAGCTCGGCCCGAAGGGGATCCGGGTCAACTGCGTGGCGCCCGGCTGGGTCGAGACGGACATGACGGCGGCCGCCTTCGACGACCCGGCGCGCCGCGCCGAGATCGAAGCGTCGATCCCTCTCGGGCGCGTCGCTGCCCCGGTGGACGTCGCGGGGGCGGTCCTCTTTCTGGTGTCGGACCTCGCGAGGCATCTCCAGGGCGAAGTCGTCAACGTGAACGGCGGGAGCGTGCTCGTCGGCTGACGGGTGCACCATGGAAAAGCTCGACCGGAGGGACTGGCGGTTCGTCCTCGCCTGCCTCGCGATCCTCGTCGCGGGCGCCGCGATCACGGCTGCGCTTTTCCGGCGCGCGTTTCCCGAGGCGGCGATCGAGTTCCGCGTTCCCCGGGCGGCGGCGCGCGCTCAGGCCGAGCGATTCCTCAAAGAATGCCGGCGTCCGATCGAGGGGACACGCTTCGCCGGGCGGTTCGGCGTCGACGAAGAGCCCAAGGTCTACCTCGAGCGCGAGCTCGGGCTCGATCGCGCTTCGCGCCTGTACGGAAAGGAAGCGAAGATCTGGCGCTGGGACATGCGGTGGTTCCGCTCGGCGGTGAAGGAAGAGGAGCGGGTCTCGATCACGCCCCTGGGGGAACTCGTCGCGTGGGAGTCGGTCCGGCGCGAGGATGCGCCGGGAGAGCGCCTTCCGCGCGAGCGCGCGAGGTCCCTGGCTGCGGCCTTCCTCGCGCAGCGCGGCCTCGATCCCTCCGCGCTGACGCCGGTCGACTCGTTCCCCACGGAGCGGCCGAAGCGGACGGACTGGACATTCGTCGACGAGCGCCCGGGTTTCCGCATGAAGGACGCGACGGTGCGGTACAGGACCATCGTCGCCGGCGGAGAAGTGGTCGCCTTCGACGAGTTCATCCACGTTCCGGAGGCCTGGCAGCGCGACTACCGCACCCTGCGTTCGAAGAACGAGGCGGCGGGCCAGGCGGCCACCTTCGGGCTCCTCCTGACGGCCCTCGCGATGGCGGGAGTCCTGCTCTCCCGGATTTCCCGGAAGGACGTGCGGTGGGGCATCGTGGGAGGCTTCGGGCTGGCCGGGTTCGTCCTGGCGCTTCTGTCGACGCTGAACAACCTGCCTCTCACCCTCTACGAATACGACACCGCGAGCCCGCTCTCGAGTCACCTGACGAATCACCTGGTTCTGGGAATCCTCGGGGCGCTCGCGGCGGGAGCCGGCATCGCGTGCGTGATCGCGTCCGCCGAGCCCGTCTACCGCCAGCGCTTCCCGGGTCACCTCTCCCTGTCGGGGATCTTCTCGATGCGCGGGTTGCGCTCGAAGCGGTTTTTCCGCGGCGTGTTGCTCGGGTATGCGCTCGTGGCCTTCTTCTTCGCTTACCAGGCCGTCTTCTACGTGGTCGCGGCGCGCTTCGGCGCGTGGTCGCCCGCAGACATCCCCTACAGCGACATGCTGAGCACCGCACTTCCGTGGGCGACCGTCCTGCTCGTCGGGTTTTTCCCTGCGGTCTCCGAAGAAGGGATCAGCCGCATGTTCTCGATCTCGTTCCTCGACGGGCTCGGCGCGGGCCGCTTCCTCGCGGTAGTGCTTCCCGCCTTCATCTGGGGGTTCGGCCACGCGGCGTATCCGAACCAGCCCTTCTACATCCGTGGAGTGGAAGTCGGCGTTGCCGGAGTCGTGATCGGCCTCGTGATGCTGCGATACGGCGTGCTTCCTCTGCTCGTCTGGCACTTCACCGTGGACGCGCTGTACACCGCGCTCGTGATGCTGCGGTCCCACAACGGGTACTACGTCGTGTCTGGGGCCGTCGCGGCGGGAATTCTCCTCGTCCCTCTCGCGGCGTCCGTTGTCCTCGCCTGGAAGAGCGGGGGGTTTGCGCCCGAGGCCGGAGTGACCAACGGGGACCTGGGGAGCGCTCCGATTCCCGTCGTCCCCGCCATGAGCGCCGAGCCGTCCGCTCCGGTGACCCGCGTCTCCCGAAGAACTCTGGCCGTGGCCGGCGCCGCCGCGGCCGTGCTCCTCTCGAGCTGGCTCGTTCCCGCGCCTCGCGGCCGGATCTCCCGCGACGAGATCGGCCGGGCGCGGGGCGAATCGATCGCGCGCGCGTTCCTTCGCGCCAACGGCGTCGATCTCGGGCGGTACCGCAGCGTCACATACGGCGGCACGGGCTTCGCGCTCGACTCCGACGCCCGCGCCGAGGAACCGGTCGAGTCGGGCCGCATGCCCGGCTTTTCCAGCGCGGCGGCGCGGTACGTCGCCGGCAAGGGAGGAATCGCGGCCTTCGAGAGACTCGGGTCGGCCACCCTCCCGGTGAATTTCTGGGTCACGCGATTCGTCGAGCCCGGACGGAAAGAGGAGTGGAAGGTCTTCGTGGATCCGCGGCGTGCGCGCGTCATCGGGTTTCTGAATCCACGGGAGGAGGCGGCTCCTGGCGGGTCCGCTCCGTCGGACGCGCGGGCGCGCGAGCGCGGCCTCGCGACCGCCGCGGCTCTCGGGTATCCCGCGGCGGACTACCGGGTGCTCGAAGTCGGCACCCGGGCCCGGCCGAAACGCGTCGACACGACCGTCACCCTGGAATCACGGAGCGGAGGGCTCGGCGACGCCGCCCCCCGGCTGACGGCGATCTTCGAGGGAAGCCGCCTCTCGGCCTTCTATCCCACGATCCACGTTCCCGAGTCGTTTCTCGAGGCGGAGAGGCGGCGCAGCGCGATCGACTGGCTGCTGGTGGGCCTGCGCGTCGTCGCGCTCGGCTCCTTCCTGGGGCTCGCGATCGTGCTCTTCCTCCGTGCGGTGCGGCGGCCGGAGATGCGCTGGAGAGGATTGCTCCGCCCCCTGGTTCCCGTCGCTCTGCTCGCGGCCGCGGCGCTCGCCAACCGCGTGCCGGGACTGCTTCGCCAGTACCGGACCGAGATTCCCCTCTCGACCTTTCATTTTTCAGCGACGCTGTCCCTCGTGATCGTCTGGCTGCTGATCCCGTGCGGCGCCGCGATCGCCTACGTCCTGTTCGCGGCGGCGAGGCCCGGATGGCGCCGGGCGTTGCGGCGGCAGGGAGGCATCGGGGACGCGCTCGTTCGGGCGGCGATCGCCACCGCGGGGCTGGCGGGTCTCTCCCGGTGGTCCGCCGTCCTGGCGCGATCGACACCCGAGCTCTTCCGGGCGGATCCCTCGTTGCCCGCAGCGCTCGACCTGGCCGTTCCTGCGATCGCGGTCCTCTCGGCCGCGGCGCTCGCCACGTTCGGCCTTGCGTCCGTCGCCTCCGCGGCGGCGCTCGGCTCGCGCGGCGCGGTTTTCCGCCGGGGGACGACCCGCCTCGCGGTCGCGGCCGGGGCTCTCGTTGCGCTTCTTCCCTCGTCGCCTCACTCGGCCCTGGAGCTCGCGGCCGATCTCGCCGGCTCGCTCGCGATTCTCGCGTGGATGTCCGTCTGCGCTTTTCTCCTCCTGAGAGACCACATCGCCGCCTGGGTGCTCTTCGGCGCGGCGGCCTTCGGCGCGCCGGCCGCCGTGAGACTCCTGTCGCAGCCCGCGCGGCCCGACGTCCTGGCGGGAACGGCGGGCCTTCTTCTCCTGGGAGCGGCGGCGGTCGCCCTGATCGGGACGGGCGCGCGGGAGCCTTCCGTCGAAGTTCTCCCCCCGCCGGCCGCGACGGAGGTCCCGTCGTGAAGCGCGACTCCGCGCGGTTTCTGGCGATCCTTCTCGCCGGCGCGGCCGTCACGGCCGCGGCGCTTGCCGGAGACGCCGCCTCCCGGATCGACGGGCCGGCCTTGACGGCGCGCGTGCGCGCCTACCGCTCCGCCCACGAAGTCGAGATCGTGCGCGAGCTCGCCGGACTGCTCTCCCGTCCCAACGTCGCTTCGGACACCGAGAACATCGAGAAGAGCGCGGCGGCCGTCGCCTCTCTTCTTCAGAAACGCGGGATCCGGCCGGAGCTTCTGCGGGTCCCGGGAGCGCCCCCCGTGGTTTACGGGGAGCTCGCGGCGCCGGGCGCCCGACGGACGCTCGTGCTCTACGCGCACTACGACGGCCAGCCCGTCGTGCCCGCCGAATGGAAGGGCGATCCCTGGAGCCCTGTGCTGCGCGACGCGCCGCTCGAAGCCGGAGGCCGCGAAGTGCCGCTCGAGAACCTGCGCGCGCCCATCCCTCCGGAATGGCGGCTCTACGGGCGGTCCGCGAGCGACGACAAGGCGCCGGTGGTCGGCCTTCTCACCGCGCTCGACGCGCTGCGCTCCGCCGGCGTTCCGCCCGGGGTGAACCTGAAGTTCTTCTTCGAAGGGGAGGAGGAGGCCGGCTCGCCGCACCTCGCGGAGATCCTCGATCGGTACGGCACGAAACTGAAAGCGGACCTCTGGATCCTGTTCGACGGCCCCGTCCACCAGTCGCGGCGGATGCAGGTTTACTTCGGAGCCCGCGGCGTCACCGATGTCTCGATCACGCTCTACGGCCCCACCCGCCGTCTCCACAGCGGCCACTACGGCAACTGGGCGCCCAACCCGACCGCGCAGCTCGCGAACCTCCTCGCCAGCATGCGCGATACGGAAGGACGGATCACGATCCCCGGGTTCTCCGATCTGATCCGGCCTCTCGGAGAACTGGAGCGCCGCGCCCTCGCGGCGGCGCCCGACGTGGACGCGGCGTTGCGGGAGGAGCTCGGGATCGGACGGCCGGAAGGCGCGGGCGAGTCCCTGCTCGAGGCCATTCAGCGCCCGGCCTTGAACGTCCACGGCATTTCCGGGGGCGAGACCGGCGCGCGCTCGACCAACTCCATTCCGACCGAAGCCACGGTGGCGATCGACTTCCGCCTCGTGCCCGACCTGACTCCGGAGAGCGTGCGCACGGCGGTGGAAAATCACGTCCGCGCGCGGGGGTTCACCATCGTCCGTGAGGTCCCGGATGCGGCGGCGCGGAAGGGGAATGCCCCCCTCGCGCGCGTCATCTGGGGGACGGGCTATCCGGCCTCGCGCACCCCCATGGATCTCCCGGCGTCCCGCGCCCTCCTGCGCGTCGTCGGCGAGGCCTCGGGCGGCCCGGTGATTGCCCTGCCCATGCTCGGCGGAAGCATCCCCATGTACGTCTTCCGCGAAAAGCTCGGCACGCTCCCCGTGGGGCTCCCCATCGCGAACCACGACAACAATCAGCACGCGTCCAACGAGAACCTGCGCCTGCAGAATCTCTGGGACGGCATCGAGATCTACGCCGGCATCCTGGCGCGGATGGACTGGTGATCGAAGCGGAGACCGACTCACCGGAAAGCCCTTCCTTACCCCTTTTCGGAAGCTTCTTCCTCGGGGGCTTCGAGTGCTCGACCCACCTGAGGGCGCGCGACCGGCAGCGTCTGGACCTCCTTCTCTCGACCGCGCATGAGAGGTGGGCACGGGAGGATTACCGGAGGCTGCCGTCGGCCGGTATCACGGCGGCGCGGGACGGAGTTCCCTGGTATCGCGTGGACACCAGCGGAGGCCGCTACGACTGGGGCGGCCCCGTCTCGATGCTGCACGCCGCTCGCGAGACCCGGACCACGGTGATCTGGGACCTTCTCCACTTCGGTTTCCCCGACGGCGTCGACGTCTTTTCGGCCGGCTTCGTCGAGAGGTTTCGCAAGTTCGCGCGCGCCTTCGCGCAGGTGGCGGCGGGAGAGACGGACCAGACGCTGTTCGTCGCGCCGGTCAACGAGATCTCCTTTCTCTCTTACGCGGGAGGAGA
>JBBRDK010000021.1:0-43797 GCA_038203955.1 Thermoanaerobaculia bacterium
CTCCGGCGCGAGCGTCCGGCCGAGGGCCGCCCTGGCGCCGAGAGTCGGAAAGAAGCTTCCCGAGACGAACGCGGTCTGGATTCGCGCCGGCTCTCCCGATCCCGTCAGGTTCATTCCCGTGAGGCCGGGGACGAAGGTGAACGCGGCGACGCTCGAAAATCCCACCGGCGTGCGCGCGAGGTCTTCGAAATCCTGGGGCGAAAAGGTGTCGTCCGGCCGCGCCGAGGATGGGCGGACGTGTCCCACGCGGACCAGCCTTCCGCTGTCGGCGAAGGGGAGCGGCCGCCACAGCACGGACCGGACGATCGAGAAGATGGCGGTATTCGCGCCGATGCCGAGCGCGAGGGTCGCGATCGCCGCCGCGGCGAAACCGGGGCTCCGAGCGAGAGTGCGCAGAGCGTGCCGCAGGTCCTGGATCATGGCGTCTCCCTTTCCCGCGCGCGAGCCGGCCCGCGGCGCGCCCTCTCACTCATGGCGAAGCGCGCTCATCGGGTCGAGCCTCGCGGCGCGCCGCGCCGGAAGGTACGTGGCGAGAAGGGCGATCGAGAGCACGATCGCGGATCCGCCGAAGAACGTGATCGGGTCCGTCGGAGAGATCTCGAACAGCAGACGGGACAGGAACCTCGTCACCAGATACGAGGCGAGGATCCCGGCGGCCGCGCCCGCGAGGCCGAGGACGAGTCCCTGCCGCAGCACCAGGCGAACGATGTCCGCCCGCAGGGCCCCGAGCGCCGAACGAATTCCGATCTCGCGAGTCCGTTGCGCGACCGAATACGAGACGAGCCCGTAGAGACCGATCGCCGCGAGAAGGATCGCGCTGAATCCGAACACGGAAATGAGGGAAATGCTGAATCGCCGTTCCGCGCGGGAATCGGCCCGGAGATCCTCGAGAAGCGCGACGGCGGCGATCGGCTGTTGCGGGTCGATCGATCGGATGGTTCCGCGGATGCTCCCCGTCAGAGCCAGCGGATCTCCGCCGGAGCGCACGGCGAAAAACATCGTCCGGCCGAGGAGGGGCGTGAGACGCGGCGCGAGCTGGCGAAAGGGCAGGTAGATCTCGGGGAAGGAGCGGGCCTCCGGATTTTCCCGAATGGTCCCGACGACGCCGACGACCGTCATCCACGTGGGGTCGCTTCCGCCGGACCCGAGCCGGACGCGCTTTCCGACGGCGTTCTGGCCCGGGAAAAACTGGCGTGCGGCGGTCTCATCCAGCAGAGCGGCCGGAAGCGCTACGGCCTCGTCGCGGGAGGTGAAGAGACGGCCCGCGCGCAGCGGAATGCCCATGGCTTCGAAGTAGCCCGGCGTGACCGGAGAGATCGTCGCGAGCGGCGCCTGGTCCGCGCTGGCCGGCTCGCGTCCCTCCGCCGTGATGGGATTGCGCCACCGGTTGCGGTAGGGAAAATGCGTCGAGCCTCCGACCGCGCGCACGCCGGGGATCGCGGAAATCTTCTCCCGCGCCTCGGCGAAGAAGGCCTGAATGGACTCTCCCGACGCGTAGCGCGAGTCCGGCAGGGCGACTTCGAGCGTGAGCACGCCCGCCGCGTCGAAACCGGGGTCCGAAGCGCGGACCCGCAGGAAGCTCCCCGTCAAAAGGCCCGTGCCGACCATGAGGAGGCAGGCGAGCGCCATTTCCGACACGACGAGCCACGAGCGCAGGCGGCCGCCGGTGCGGTCCGACGTGGCGCCCCGGGCGGCATCCTGGAGAGGCCCCTGGATCCTCCAGCGGGACATGTGAATCGCCGGGATGACTCCGAAGAGCAGGCCCGTCACGAGGGACGACAGCAGGGCGATGCCGAGGACCCCCGCGTCCAGCCGGATCTCCTCCAGGCGGGGGATGTCGGGAGGCGCGATGGAGACGAACACCCGCACGCCCCACACGGCGATCACGGAAGCGAACACGCCGCCGACCATCCAGAGCGCCAGACTCTCCGTGACGAGCTGGCGGATCAGACGCAGACGGGTCGCTCCGAGGGCGGTGCGGGTGGCGATCTCGCGGCGGCGGCCCACTCCGCGTGCGAGCAGGAGACTGGCGACGTTTGCGCAGGCGATCAGGAGCACGGCCCCCACGCCCCCGAGCAGCAGCAGGAGCGCCGGCCGCGCGTCGCCGACGACGCGTTCGCGCAACGGAATCAGGAGGAGGCCCATGCCCGCGTTGTCGTCGGGCCGGGCCTGCCGGAGCCGCCCCGCGATCGCCGCGAGCTCCGCGCGGGCCTGCACGGATCCCGGCGCGTCCCGGAGCCGTCCGATCACCTTGAGCACGCGCGCGTCGCGCATCTCTCCCGAGGAAAGAGCCGTCACGCTCAGGGGAACCCAGATTTCCGGAGAGTCCGGCTGGATCGGAAAGCGAAAGCCGGGCGGCATGACGGCCGCGACGCTGTAGGGCTTCGCATCCAGCGTGATGCTGCGGCCGACGATGCCGGGATCGGAGTCGAAGACGCGAGACCACAGTCCGTGGCTGATGACGGCGACGTTGGCCTCCCCTTCGCGGAAGAAGCGCCCGCGCGCGGGCGCGACGCCCAGGAGGCCGAACAGCCCGCCGCTCACGCGCGCGCCCCGCAGGCGCAGCGGTTCTCCCCGCCCGGTGAGATTCAAGAAAGCGAGGTCCCAGCACTCGAGACCCTCGAAGCTGCGGGCGGCGCCGCGGACCGACTCGAAGTTCGCCGGGGTCAGGTTGATGCCGACCGGTCCCGTGCGCGGATGGGTCTCGCGCAGCATGACCAGCGCGCCCGGGTTCGCGAACGGAAGCGGCCGGAGAAGAACGCTCCGGACGATCGAGAAGATCGCGGTATTGGCGCCGATCCCGAGCGCCAGGGTGGCGACCGCCGCCGCGGCGAATCCCGGGCTCCGCACCAGACCGCGGAACGCGTGGCGGAGGTCCTGGAACATCGGCCTAGACGGTGCCGCGCTGCCGATCCCCGTGTTCCGCGACGAACCCGCTCTCGACTAAGTCCCGCTCCGCGCGTCCGGCTTCCTCTTCTTCGACCACGTGGCCGTCGAAGAGACGGATCGTGCGGTCCGCGTGCCGGGCGAAGCGAGGATCGTGGGTGACCATGCAGATCGTCGCGCCGTTTCTGTGCAGCTCCTGGAGCAGCGACATGACGGCTTCGCCGTTGACGGAGTCGAGGTTGCCGGTGGGCTCGTCGGCAAGGAGGATCAGGGGCTGGCCGACGATGGCGCGCGCCACGGCGACGCGCTGCTGCTGACCGCCCGAGAGCTGCGAGGGGAAATGCCGCATGCGGTGCGCCATGCCGACGCGCTCTAAGGCCTCCTGCACCCGCTTCTTGCGCTCGGCCGCTCCCATCCCTCGATAGGTCAGGGGCAGCTCGACGTTCTCGAAGACCGAAAGGTCCCCGATCAGGTTGAAGCTCTGGAAAATGAATCCGATTTCGCGGTTGCGGATCCGGGCCCGCTCGGCGAGATTCAGGTTCTGCGCGGGCTTGCCATTTAAAATGTAGCTTCCGCCCGACGGCGAATCGAGCAGCCCCAGGATCGAGAGGAGCGTCGATTTCCCGCAGCCCGACGGGCCGGCGATCGACACGAACTCGCCGTTGCGGATGTCGAGGTGCACGCCGGCGAGCGCGTGCGTCTCGACCTCGTCGGTGAAGAAGACTTTCGTGACGCCTTCGAGGCGAATGACCGGCGTTCCGTTGGCGCTCATGCTTCTCCTTTTCGGGCCGCTACTTCAATCGGACGCGGTCGTACGCGTCCCACGCACTCATGTCCGACAGGATCACGCGATCTCCGGGCTTCAGTCCCTCGACGATCTGGACCGTATTGACCGAGCTCTTCCCGAGTCGCACCTTCACGCGCTGCGCTTCGTCTCCTTCGGAGTTGACGCGGAAGAGGGTGACGAGGTTCTGCTCCTGCCCAAAAGCGGGCCGTCCGACGGAGACGACGTCGGGAAGAAGGTCGAGCTCGATCGTCCCGTCGACGGAAAGATCGGGCCGGGCGCCCTTCGGAAGCTCGGCCTTCAGAGCGACGTCGACCGTCACCGTGCCGTTCTGCACCGAGGGGTCCACGCGGGAGACCTTGCCCTGTACGATGCCGTTGCGCGTGTCGATCGAGGCCGGCTGGCCGATGCCGATGTCCTTCGCCTGCGTCTCGGCGATCTTCAGCTGCGCTTTGAGCTTGTTCGGCTGAACGACTTTCGCCAGGGTCGTGCCCGGGACCACCCGCTGGCCGACCTGGAGGGGAAGCTCCTGCAGCACGCCGGCGATTCCGGCGCGCACGTGTAGCGCCTCGAGCTGCGAGCGCTTCAGATCCGCGAGGGCGCGGAGCTGCTCGACTTTCGCGCGCTGGACGTCTTCCTGAGCCTTCGCGGAGTCCGAGTACACGGCGAGACGCTTGTGCTCGATCTCGTTACGGGTGGCGAGCTCCTCCGCCCGCACGCGCGAGAGCTTCAGCGTCAGATTGGCGACGAGACCGTCCTTGAAGAGACCCTCGTTGGTTTCCGCCGTCAACTGGGCCTGGTGAAAGTCGGACTGGATCGTCGCGGCCGCGGCCTGCTGGTCCATCAGCTCCTTCTGGAGGCGCACCCGCGTATTGGTCATCTCGGCCTGCGCCGCCTTCAGCTGCCAGTCCGCGTCGAGCGCGTCCCGCTGGAGCTCCGGGTTCGACATCTCGAGCAGGATCGCGGTCGGCTCGACGGTGCTTCCGGGCTGGATC
This sequence comes from Thermoanaerobaculia bacterium, assembly GCA_038203955.1. Taxonomy (GTDB): domain Bacteria; phylum Acidobacteriota; class Thermoanaerobaculia; order UBA5066; family Gp7-AA6; genus JALYUA01. The sequence goes on from JBBRDK010000021.1 coordinate 4,666, forward strand.
AACAGCCGCTCGATCCGCGCATCGGTCGACGCGGAAATCTGGAGAATGCCTTCCGACTCCGGCACGAGCGAGCCCGGCCCCCGGACCTCGCGGCGCATCGGTCCGCGCTTGACGGTGTCCATCCACACCGCGCTTTTCTCGACGGTCGGCGCCGCCGGCTTCAACCGGGACAGGCCGAGCGTAATGAGCAGCACGACGGCGACGCCGGCTCCCGCGAGGAGGATCCGCTTGCGCTTGCGCTTCTGAGAGAGGTCTTCTCGAACGATATCCATCGTTCTCGACAAGGGCGAAGCGCGTGCCAGGGGGATCGCGGGCATCCCACTGAAACCAAACGCGGTCATGGCGCGGGACACGGCGTCGATGGCCGCTCGCGGGACTCGGGTGTTCGGATGCGAACAGTCGTCGGGGTCAGTTGTCAGTCGTCAGTTGTGAGTTGTCGGTTCTCAGTTTTCTGGCGCCGCCGGATTCGAACGGAGACGAGGACGCTCAGTCCGTCCGTCCGTGGATCCGGCGGGAGACGAGCTCGTCGACCGACACGTTGCGGTCGCGCGCCTGGACGCGCCGCACGAAGTCGATCGTGACGTTGTGGATCCGCATCGAGACGAGGTCGTCGACGGGAACGTGACGGAAGCCGAGCTCCGAAAGCTCCCAGACGAATCCCGGGTCGACACCGTGAATCTTCATCGACACCAGCTGGTCCGCGGGAATGCGCTCGTAACCGAGTGCGCGAAGCTCGCGGACGTACTCGGGCGTGGCGCCGTGAATCCGCATCGAGACGAGCTGATCCGCCGGGATGCGCTCGTAGCCCTGCGACGAAAGGTCGCGGATCATCGCCGGGGAGACTCCGTGAATTCGGAAAGCGATCAGCTGGTCCGCCGGCAGCCGGCGGTATCCGAGCGTCTGGAGGTCGCGGACGAATTCCACGCTGACGCCGTGGATGCGCATCGCGATGAGCTGGTCCGCCGACAGCTCCTCGTAGCCGAGGGCGCGCAGGTCCTGAATGAAGCCGCGGCTCACGTCATGCATCGCCATCGAATAGATCTGCTCCGAGGACAGAGATCCGCGGCCGGACGAACTCCAGGCGCGCTCGAAGTCGGGATTGGCCGCAAAGCGGAAACGTCCGGCGCCGCCTTTGGAATCGAGATGGCCCTCGAAGGTGAAGGTGCCCGCATCCCGGACGAGAGAGAAGCGGGCCGGGACCTCGTCGCGGCCGGCGGGGCGGCGCAGATCCCGAAGCTCCTCCAGCCGGAATCCGGACGAGCTCTGCGAGTGGTGACTGCCGGAGCGCCGTTCCATGGAAAGCTGGACGAGGCCGTCTTCCCGGTCGAAGTCCAGAAACCAGCGTCCCTCGAGTCCGGCGGCCGCGCCCTCGCCCGGGTCCGGCACCGTCGCGGCGGCCCCGGCGGGAGAGTCCGCGGCGGTGGAGAAGAGAAGAACGGCGAGGCTTGCCGCAAAGAGAGCGCGGAGAGGGCGAGTCGAGGTCATCGGAAGCTCCTTTTTTCGAACCGGGCCTCGAGCAGATCGCCGACTGAGAGGTGGGCTCGCGCGTCCTGGTTCAACCGGCGGATCTCGTCCGCCGTCATGCCATGAATCCGAAGCCCGGTGAGGTCGTCGGGCGGGAGGTTGTTGTAGCCCTCGCGCGCCAGCGACCGGACGAAGTCGCCGGTCACGCCGTGGATGCGCAACGCCGTCGCGGCCTCGGCGCCGGGCATCCGAACGCCCGGCTGGTGCATCTCGCGCAGGAACTCGGGCGTCACGGCGTGGATGCGGAATGCGACGGCGTCGTCGGCGGAGAGCGACGGAAAACCGGCGGCCTTGATTGCCTGGACGAACGCGGCGTCCACCCCGTGGATCCGGAAGGCCGTCAGCTCCTCGAGCCCCGCGTTCGGAAATCCCGCCGCGCGCATCTGTTCGGCGTAGCGCGCGTCGACGCCGTGGATGCGGGCCGAGACGAGCTCGTCCAGCGTCGGCCGCGAGCCCTTCGGGCCCGGCCACGCCGCGGCGTCGCGCGGCTGGACGCCATGGATCCGGAGGCTGACCGCCTGCTCCGCCGTCACGGGGCTATACCCCGCCTGACGGAACCCTTCGAGATACGGCGGGGTGACCGAGTGAATGCGAAGCGATTCTGCCTCCTCCGCGGTCATCCCGGAAAGACCGGCCGCCGAGATGGCGCGGACCCAGTCGGGGGTGACTCCATGGATGCGAAACGCGATGCAGCGCCCCAGAGTGACCGATCCGAAAATCTTCTGGAATTAAGCGATGTCTTCCGTCGAAACGCCGTGAACCCGGAGCGCGATGAGCTCGTCGGTGCTGGCGCGCTTGTAGCCGAGCGACGCGATCTCACGCAGGAACTCCGGCGTGACGCCGTGCCGGCGGAGCGAGACGAGCTCCTCGTCGCGCAATCCGGACGGTGCTTGCGGGAGCGCCGGCTCGGCCTCGACGATCGGGTCGGGCGCGTCCGCAACGGCGGGGGCGACGGCCGCGGGCGCGGGAGCGAGCGCCGGCGAGGACGCGGCGACGGCGACGGCCGGGACGGGCGCCGTTTCCGGCGCGGGGGCCAAACGGCGTTTCGGGGGCACGGCGCGAACCGCTGGCACAGCGGGGATCGGCCCCTTCGGGGGGGACGGCGCCGGCGACCGCGGGAGTTACGGGGAGCGCGAGGGCCGGGAGCGCCCGCGGGGAGGCGGCGTAGAGGCCGTCGTCCGCCAGCGGAGAGACGCGAGCGGCCGCGAACGCGAGAACGACGCAAGCGAGTCCGAGCGCTCCCGCGGCCCGCGAGCGGGGACGCGCGTGTGGCGAGCCCGCCGCCTCCGGAAAGAGCCGCGCGATGCGGCCAAACAGCTGGCCGCCGTCGGCGGCGAGGGCCACCGCGCCGGTCCGCCCGGGATTGCGGCGCTCCTCGAGGTCGACGAGCGCGCGCGCATAGACGATCGCGTCGCCGGTGGCGGCGACGGCGAGATCGTCGCAGCAGTTCTCGCGCTCGACGCGGATCCGGCCGGAGACCCACCAGACGGCCGGGTGGTAGAAGAGCAGGGTCTCAGCCGCGCTCTGGATCAGGTTGACGAGGTAGTCGTGGCGGCGGATGTGCGCGAGCTCGTGCGCGAGCAGCGCCTCGATCTGTTTGACGGGCACACCGGTGAGAGACGAAACCGGGAGGAGCACCGCCGGCCGGAAAACTCCGAGGGCGACGGGGACCTGTAGCGCGGCCGATTCGAGGACGCGCACCGGGGTCGAAAGAGCCAGCCGACGCAAGAGCCGTTCAACGGAGGCGAGAATCTCCGGGCGCGCCGGAGCCGTCGCGAGAAGGGCGAGCCGGCCGGCGCTCCGCCATCCGATCAGGAGGCGAAGCGAAAGAACGAGCACGCCGGAAAACCAGCCGGCGAGAAGGAGTCTCGACGCGGATCCGACGCGGTCGCGCGAGCCGTTTCCGGTAGCGGGAGAGGGCGGAGAAAACGCGCCCGGGGAACCGCCCGGCAGCTCGACAGCGGGAGACGCCGCCGCGGCCGGGGCGGGCCGCCCGGGCGCGCCCGCGCGGTGGAGGAAATTGGCGGCGGGCACGAGAACCATGATCGCGAGCGCCGCGCACGCGAGCGCGTACCGCAGCTGCGGTCCCGCTCGGCGGCGCCGTGCCACCAGGTCAAACAGCGCCAGGGTCCCGGCGACCGTCGCGCCCTGCCAGAGGAAATCGAGAAGCGTCCGGGCGAGGGCGCGCGCGGCGGGAGCGTCGAAGATGCCCGCCCACGCGGTCACCGGTCGCCTCCCGGAACGCGGTCGAGAAACTCGCGGATCTCCGCGATCTCTTCGGGCGAAGCGGTCCTCGAAGCGAGCGCCTGGAGCACGAGGCGGGACGACGATCCCCCGAACGCGCGCTCCAGAAGATCCCCGACGAGCTGCTTCTCGGTTTCGTGCCGCTGGCGGCGCGCCCGGTAGACGTGCGCCCGCTCGGACTCGTCGCGCTCCACCAGCCCTTTCTCGGTCATGATCTGCAGGAGCTTCAAGACCGTCGTGTACCCGGCGGAGCGGCGCCGCTCGACGGTCTCCTGGACCTCGCGCACCGTCGCCTCGCCGCGATCCCAGAGAACCCGCAGGATCTCGAGCTCGGCATCGGTCGGACGCGGGGGAGGCGCGGGGTCGGGCTTCATGATCGGTCTGGACCGCTCATACGAACAAGTTAGTACGAAGTTTTTCGTATATCAAAGTTTTTATTCGGAAATATTGCCATTCCTCAATACAAACCACAGGCTATTCGCAGCGATTCCTTAATAAAAATGACAAGTCAGCTCCGGCGGCATATTCCTGGGGATCGCGTCCCGGCCGGAACAGCCGGGCTTCCCCTCCCGGCGGGCCCCCCAACCGGAGCGACGCGCCGCGCCGCAGCAGCCACATGTTCTCCCGCAGGCCGACGACCGGCTCCGTGTTCTCGGGTTCCTCGTGGAGCTGACGGATGCGCTCTTCCCGCGTCTCCCCCTTGTGCCTGGACCCCCGGTCCGGATCGAGGTAGTGGACATTGATCTGGAACGAAACGAGGTCGAGCGCCGCGAGAGAGGCGGGAGAGACGATCGGCATGTCGTTGGTCGTCTTGATCGTCGGACAGGCGAGGTTGGTTCCGGCGCTCGAGCCGATGTACAAAGCGCCTTCCAGGACGCGCTCTCGAAGGGGCTGGCGCAGCCCGAGGTCTCCGAGTGTCTTCAGGAGGCGAAACGTGTTTCCTCCGCCGACGAAAATCGCGGGCGCCCGCAGGATCGCGTCGAGCGGATCTCTCGCCTCGTGGAGGGAATTCACTGCGACGTCCAGAAGCGAGAACCGTTCCCGGACCTTCGCCGCGTAACCGTCGCGATCGTGGAGCGCGTACGGGACGAAGAGGATTTCCGAAGTCCCGAAAAGAAATTCCCCCAGTTCCGCTTCGACGTGATCTAGATAGCCGCCGCCGTGCACAGTAGAACTGCTGACGAGAAGGAGGGTGGTCATCGGGGGGAGGGTTGAGCGTTGAGCGTTGAGCGTTGAGCGTTCGGAGTTAAGAGTTGAGAGTTGAGAGCTCGGACGGAAAACTGAAAACTGAAAACTGATGGCTGATGACTCTTACAGCGTGAGCGGATCCATCTCCTCGGAACGATGGCGTTCGCGTCCGAGCCGCGCGGCCAGCACCGTGTTGGCGAGAAGCATGGCCACCGTCAGAGGCCCGACGCCCCCCGGCACGGGGGAGATCCAGCCCGCGATCGGGGCGACGGCCTCGAAGTCGACGTCGCCGACCAGCACCGCACGCCCCTCGTCGAACGCGCGGCGGACCCGCGCGGCCGCCATGAGGGGCGCGGGCGGCGCGACTCCGGGCGCGAGGCGGTTGACGCCGACATCGACCACGGCGGCGCCCGGGCGAACGTGCCGGCGCGCCACGAATCCCGGCCTTCCGATGGCCGCGATCAGGATCTCGGCCTCGGAGCAGACGCGCGCGACGTCGGGCGTCTTCGAGTGACAGAGCGTGACGGTCGCGTCCCGGGAGGTCAGGAGCGCCGCGACCGGCTTTCCCACGATGTCGCTGCGGCCGAGGACCACGGCGCGGCGGCCCGAGATCGGCACGCCGGCGCTGTCGAGCAGCGCGAGGATGCTCGCGGGAGTGCAGGGGGTGAAGCGCGGGCGGCCCTGGTGCAGACGGCCGACGTTTTCGGGATGGACCCCGTCGACGTCCTTCCAGGGGTCGATCGCGTCGAAGATCCGACGGACGTCATGCCCGGGCTCGAGGGGAAGCTGGACGAGCAGTCCATCGACGCGTTCGTCGGCGTTGCCTCGTCTCACCTCGGCGAGGAGCGCGGCGGGCGCGGTTCCCGAGGCAAGCCTCACCGTCTCCGCCGTGCAGCCGGTCTCGCGCGCTGCCCTGGTCTTCGCGGCGACGTACGTCTCGGACGCGGGATCGCTTCCGAGGAGGATGACTCTCAAGTGCGGCCGGCGGCCTCCGGTCGAGAGCTGTTCCGCTTCCTTTCGAACAGACTCGCGCACCTTCGCGGCGAGCGCCGTTCCGTCCAGGATTCGCGCTCCGGCCGGTCCTTCTGTCACGCGCGCAGGATAGCAGCGGGGCGGCGTCCCCCCGGGCGTCCGCCGGTCTCTCGCGACCTCGCACGGGGCGCGGATCTTGCAGCCCGGCTGTCGGATCGGCCTGCGGCCGCTTCCGTTGTTATGCGAAGTCGACTCATCCTCGCCGGCGCGTTCGTCGCCGCGTTTCTCGGGATTGCGCCCGTCGAGGCGCAACAGAGCCACGAGTATCTCGAAGAGCGCATGCGCGCGGGCAGAGAGGCCTACGACTCCGGGCGATACGGGGAAGCCGCCGAGGAGTTTCGCACCGCGAGCTTCGGGTTCCTCGACGCGCCCGAGCGGCTCGCGGAAGCGCTGGCCAGGCTCTCTCTCGCGCAGGAGGCTTCCGGACACCGGGCTGAGGCGGACGCGACTCTCCTTCGATTCGTCGATCTCGAACACCGATTCTCGACGTATGGCCCGGAGACCCTGGAGCCCCAGGCCCGCTCCTCCTTCGAGCGGCTCCTGAGAGCACGGGTGCCGCCCGCTCGCCTGCAGGACGCGCCGAATCTGGCGCCGGTCGCGCGCGGCGAACCGCCGCGACCGGGAGGGTCTTCGCCGGCGAGCGCCGCGCCCGCCCCTCCGAAGGCCGCGCCCGCCGTGCCCGCCACCGCGACCCCGATTCCGCCCGCGCCTCCGACTTCCGTGCCGCCGCCGCCGCGGCCGACGCGAACCGCCACCGCGACCGCGACGGTTCCTCCTCCGCCTCCGAGCGCGACCGCTCTTCCGCCCACGCGCACCCCTGCGCCGACGCGGACGCCGACGCCGGTTCCTCCGACGAGGACGGCGACACCCCTCCCGCCGACTCGCACTTCGACTCCGGTGCCTCCGACGCCGACCGAGACCGCCGTGCCTCCGACGCGCACCGCGACGCCCGTGCCTCCGACGCGCACCTCTCTTCCTCCGACGAGGACAGCGACCTCGACGCGGACGCCGACTCCGACGCCGACGCCGACGCCGACGTCTGTCCCCCCGACGCGTACCGCAACGGTTCCGCGTCCCACCCGCACTCCGACGCCGGCGCCGCCCACGCGCACCCCGACGCCCGAGCCCCCGACCCGCACGGCGTCACCGGTTCCGCCGACGCGCACTCCGATTCCGCCCACGCGGACGCCCGTCCCGCCCACGTCCACGCCCACGGCGGTCCCTCCCACGTCCACACGGACGTCGGTCCCTCCCACGTCCACGCGGACCGCCCTGCCCCCGACGTCCACCCGGACGCCGGCGCCCCCGACGCCCACGCGAACGCCTCGAGCTCTCGTGACGACGACCGCGCCGGCCCCGACGGCGCCGGCTCCTCCCGCGACGGCGGTCCCGCTCCGGCGGGCCAGGACGGTCCCTATCGAATCCGTCGACAGGCCGCCCCGGGTGATTCACATGGTCCCGCCGACTTATCCTGCGGCAGCCATCCGTCGCCGCTTGAGAGGCCTCGTCGTGCTGCGCGTGCTGATCTCGGAAGCCGGAATGCCCATCGAGGTCCAGCGGGTGCAGGGGGCGCCGATGGGACTGACGGAAGCCGCGGAGGAAGCGGTCCGGCAGTGGAGATTCGAGCCCGCGGTCTCGCGCGGGGAGCCGGTGCGGACCTGGACGAGCGTCCGGATCCCCTTCGAGGCGATCCCGTTCGCCACGCCGAGCCCGGTTCCCCCGCCGCGGCCGACCCCGACGCCGTCGCCCGCGCCTGTCGAAAGCGCGGCGCCGACGGCACCGTCTCCGAGAGCCGCCGCGACGGCGGTTCCCGCTCCGCCCCTTCCGCCCGCAGCGCCCGTGGCCGTAAGCCGCGACGTTCCGTCCCCCGTCCCCCCCGAGCCACCCTCGGGAGAGCCCGCCCCCGAGGCTCCCGTTCTCCGGGCCCGGCGCGCCCTGAGACTGAGCCTGTCTCCGGAGCAGGCCCGCGTCTTCCTCGACGGGCGTTACGTCGGGATCGTGGACGATTGGGACAATTTCGGAGGCGGCCTGGTCCTCCCGTTGAGCCGGGGTCCCCATCTGATCCGGCTGGAGTTACCGGGGTACCGGCCCTCGGAAGTCGAGGTCGACGCCGCCGCCAACGCCGAACCGGAGATCGCGGAGCTGGGCGACAATCTCGTCCGCACCGCTCGCATGCCCTTCGCGCGCCTGACCCCTGTGGTCGCGACGACCCGCCGCTTCCTGGCGCTGGTGGTGGATCCGCCGGACGCGGTCGTCCGCGTGAACGGAGGACCCGGGTTGGCCTCCTCGACCGTCACGGCGGCGGATCCCATCGAGCTTCCCGGCCCGGGGGCGCACGACGTCACGATCTCCGCTCCGGGTCGCGCGATGCGCACTCTCCGGGTGCTTTCCTCCCCGAATGCGGCGGGGGACCTGGCCACAGTCCGCGTCCGGCTGAACTCCCGCTGAGGTCCAGACACGGCCGGGGGCGCGGAATTTGCACGAGGGGCGGGCGTGGGGAAAGCCGGCGTGGGAAAAGTCCGCCCGGCAGGGGCCGGCACGGCTCGGCCCATAACCGACTTTATCTACGGTCGGGGTCGTTCCCTTCGGATCCTCTCGTCCTTCGCGGTCCTGGGCGCCGCCATCGCGCGCCCGGGCGCGGGGCAGGACTTCACGGAAATGCGCATGCGCGAAGGCGTCGAGGCCTATCAATCCGGGCGCCCGTCGGACGCCGTGAACCCTCTCCGAGTCGCCGTATTCGGATACCTCGACCGGCCCCCTCAGCTGTGTCGGGCGCTGGTGTACCTCGCGCTCGCGCACGATGCCTCCGGCCGGCAAGCGGAGGCGCTGTCGGCGGCGAACCGGCTCCGGGACGTTCAGCGGCGCGCCGCGACGTGCGCGGAGGCTCCCCTCGACGAGCGGGTTCGGGCCGAGTTCGAGTCCCGACTCGGCCGCCCGCTCTTCAGTGAAGGGGGCGCCGCCGCCCTCGCCGGGAGGGCGGAGCCTGCGCCCCGTTCCCCGGCCCGCGACCCGGCGCCGGGCCCGGCCACGGCGCCCGCCGGCGTTGCGACGGCCGCCGCCTCCTCCGAGGACCCCGTGCCGGCGGCGGATCTCGACGCGCCCCCGAGAATCAAGACGAGGGTCGCGGCGGTCTATCCCCGCGCGGCTCGCGAAGCGAACATCGCGGGGACGGTCGTCCTCCGGGTGCTGGTCTCGGAGACGGGGCGCGCCGAGCGCGTCGAGACGATCAAAGGGATCAGGCCTCTCGCGGAAGCCGCCATGGCCTCCGTGCGCCGATGGACGTTCGAGCCGGCCCGCCGGGCCGGCCGCGACGTGTCCGCCTGGCTGGTCGTCGAGATTCCCTTCCAGCGCTAGGCGCGCTCCGTCGCGCCATGGCTGATTTCCCGATCTCCTGCAGGCTTCAGGGTTATTCTTGATGACTTCCCCATGACACCCTCCGGACTCCCCGCGAGCGTTCCGGGAAACGGCCCGGCTCGGGGTGCGTTTCGGGCTTTTCGGAAATGGCGGCCGCCGCTCGTCCTCGCCCTTGTCCTCTCCTCCTGGGGGTGCTTCAACGACCCGCCGACCGCTCCGAGAACCGACTCGCTGACGCCGGCGCCCTCCTCAACGCCTCTGCCGGACGGTTCGCCGACGTCGTCCCCGACGGTGACCGCCACGGGAGCCGCGCCCACCGCGACCAGCACTCCGACTCCTTCCGGAGGCTCTCCGACGCCGGTCGAGAGTCAGACGTCTACTCCGACGCCGACGCTCACGGCCACGCCGGTCTTCTCGGCGACGCCGGGCGCAACGACGACGCCGACGCCCGCCATCTCGGCGACCCCGGTCCCGACGGGAACCGCCACCCCGATTTCGTCCTCGACACCGACCGTGACCTCCACGGCGACGGCGACGGCAACCTCGACCTCGACCGTCACGCCGACGCCGACCATCACGATGACGCCGTCCGCGACTCCGACGGGGACGTTCATCCCGCCGACGGCGACGCCGACGGCGACCCTAACCTCGACACCGACGTTCACTGCGACACCGACGCCTACGGCGACGCCGACGGCCACGCCGACTCCGACCGCGACGTTCACCGCAACGGCGACATCGACCCCGACCCGGACGCCGACGTCGACCGCGACGCCGACGGCCATCCCGCCGACCGCGACGCCGACCGGCTCGCCGACTCCCACGCCGACACAAACGGCGACCGCCACGTCGACGCTCACCGCCACGGCGACCGCCACGGCGACATCGATTGTCCCCACGGTCACCGTGACGTTGCCGCTGCCCTCGGCGACCCCCCTTCCGCCGACGGCGACCTCGACGCCGACGCAGACGCAGACACCCTCACCAACGCGGACACCGACGCCTTGAAGACCGCAGGCGGGGGGGGGTAGGGCGGGAGGCGGGGAACGAGGGGCCGGGAATCGGGAATCGAAAGAAACCGATTCCTCCGGTGAACTCCTAACCTTTAACTCTCAACTCTCAACTCTCAACTCTTAACGCTCAACCTCCTAGTCATGCCTTCCCGCCGCCCACGCGGCTCCGACGACGCACGCGAGCGTCGCGGGAATCGGCGGGATCGACATGTTGAACTCCACCAGTCCGTGGAGGGTCAGCGAGAGCAGAGCGCCGATGCCGGCGAGAACGACCGCGCTCTCTTCTCGGTGCTTCTGCTTTCGCCACGCCCTCAGGAGCAGCCACGCGACCGAGACGAAGACCACGAAGCCGAGAAACGCGCCGACGGCGCCGCCCGTCACGAGCAGCTGCAAAAAATCGGAGTGCGCCTGCTCGACCCGGGCGTTGAACTCGCGCGTCTGGACTCGCCGGAACGCCTCGCGGAAGGTCCCGAGGCCCGAGCCGAAAACGGGAAACTCGCGCCAGGCGGCAACTGACGTCTTCCAGAGGGCGACACGGGCGTCGCTCCCGATTTCCCGCGGGTCGGATTCAAGGAAGCGGAGGAAGGGCCGCCGTCCGATCGTCGCGGCGGTGAAGATGAGCCCGGCCGTAATCGCGAGAGCGGCACTGGCCGTGATGCGTCGCCGCCGCTGGACCCTCTGGTGAAGGGGAGCCAGGAAGACGAGTGCCAGCGTCGTGACGGCCCCGGCGAGCATCGCGCCCCGCGACTCCGTCAGCGCGATTCCCACCGCGAGGACGCTCCAGAGGACGATCAACGCCGCCAGGGGAAGAAATCGCTTCTCGAACCGGTCCGCCCGGTCGGGAGAGTCGCCGCGGCGGCGTCCCGTCAGAACCTCGGCCCAGAGAGCGCCGAACGCGATCGCCAGGGCAACCTCGAGATACGCGCCGAAATGGTTCGTGTTCGCGAAAACGCCGTGCACCCGGGCGCCCGTCGGCTCGCGGACGACGGCGAGGGCTACCTCGGCTACCCCCGCGACGAGGAGCGTCCCCAGGAAGAGACGCCGGCGGAGCCGGGTGCGGAGAAGACTCGCCGAGGAGAAAAAGAGGCAGGCATAGGCGAGAGTGAGCAGGATCGTCTCCAGAGTCTCGCTCGGCGCGATCGAAATCCGGGGCGCGGGAGGCCGGGAAGAACCGAAGAGGGTCAGGATCCGGGCGGTTTCGTGGTAAATTTGCGCGTTCACCGGGGCGATCCGATCGAGGGTTCCGTATCCCAGGGGGAGAACCTGGAACAGGCCGAGGACCGCCAGGGCAACCAGTCCGCTTAAGGGGATAGCGAGAGGACGAACGGAACGGACGCGCGATTTGGACAGTAAAACGACAGCCGTCATCAGGAATGCGGACGCTTCCAGCCGGAGGTTGCCGGCGGGCATGACCGCGCCCCCTCCGATCGCGATGCCGGTTCCGCGCGTCGCCGTATGAATTCCGTACAGAAACGGGGCGCCGGCGGCCAGCGCGATGAGCAGCCCGAAGGCCAGCATATCGAGGCGGTCCGCGTCGTCCGGGGCGAAGGCTTCCCGGGCAAAGAACCGCAACCGACGACCGGAGAGGGCTTTCAAGGGTTCGGCCGGATCATCGGGAGGCCGATGATGACACGGCTCCCGCCCGGAGACGCTCAGAAAATTTCGCCGCCGCCGGCCGCCCTTCGGGCCCAAGACGTGCATCGAGGTTGCCGCCCCGGCACCCGGGGCCGGGGGGCGACGCGTGTACCCGCCCTCGAGCATCTGTCAGCGAGGGCGGGATGGCACCTTTGAACCAGTCGGCAGCCGGAGCGCGGGAAGGTTTCGCGCCTTCCGCGCGGAAATGCCTCGCGCCTCTGGCGCGGAAATGCATGGCCCTGTGGCTCTTGTTCCTTCCGTGCGTGCTCATGGGACAGCTCACGACGGACCAGGTGCCGAGGGAGAGAACGATTGCCACACACGACCAGGTCAAGCAGGTGGTCGACAACAGCCAGTTTCGCCTGGGACCGTTCCGGATGATTCCCTTTCTTCAGATAACCGACGCGGGGTACACGGACAACGCGCTCGGAACGTCGGACCAGGTCGGGAAGGTCGACGAATACTACGGGATCGTGTCCGGCGGAGTCCGGTGGGCGGTGCCGGCGGGCGCCAAGCTCTTCGTCCAGGGAGAGATCCGGCCCGAATACGACTGGTCGGAGAACTTTCCCGAGCGGAGAACGTTCGGCGGGCGATACCAGGCCTCCTTGCTCGGGTTTTTCAACCGTCTGACCTTCGAGCTCGGCGGTTTCAACACGAAGAGCATCGACTTCCTGAATTCGCAGACGGAGATTCAGGTCATTCACACCGTCCGCAATGGCTCGGCGAAGGTGGAGGTCGACCTGACGCGCAATCTATCGGCCTATGCCGGTGCGGAGATCCAGCGCCAGCGATACGGCTTCGGAGGGCCCCTGCCTTCGGTCAATCCGGGGACCTCCTTCGACGTGAGCCTCTTGAACCGCACCGAAGGAGCCGCCCGCGCCGGCGTGCGCCTGCGCTTCTCGTCTTCGTTCGACGTGTCGGCGGGCGTCGAGGGAAATCGCACGGAGTTCACCCGCGCCTCCCTCGAGGGAGACAACGAGGGCAACGCGTACCTCATCGGCCTGCACTACGACCGTCCCCGCTTCTTCATCAACCTCTCGGGAGGGTACCGGGAGGGCCGGCCGTACAACGGTTCCCGCTTTCCGGTGTTCTCGACGCCGACCGGGTCGTATTTCGCGTCCTACTTCGTGACGCGGAAAGTGGAAGTCCAGGCGTACGGCGGCCGGACCTTCGTCTACGGGCTCTTTTTCGACAACCCCTACTACATCGAGACTCGCAACGGCGTCGCCTTGAACGTCGGATTGGGAACGCGCGTGACGCTGCGCGGCTTCGGGGAGTACTCCGAGAACACGTCCCCGCGGGCGGTCGTCGTGAACAGCACCGGCGTGGTCGAGAGGAAAGACCGCGGGACCGTCTACGGCGGAGGTTTTTCGACGACTTTGTTCCGAAAGATGGCGTTCACCGCGCTCGCGAGCCAGAGCCGGTACACGTCCAACGTGAGCGGGCTCTCGCGCTCGACGCTGCGCGTGAGCGCCGCCCTGACGGTGTTCGGCCAATGACGCGCCTGCTTCGCGTCTCACCGGTCGCCTTCGGGTTTCTCGCCGCCGCGCTCGGCTGGTCGGCCGCCGCGCCGTCGTTTGCGCAGCGCGGGCCCTCGCCGCCGCCGCCCTCCGCGCAACCCGTTCGGCCGGCGCCATCCGCGGGCCAGGCCGCGCCTCCGTCCGCCCAGCCGGGGCCGTCTTCCGTCGCGCCGCCGGCGCCCGCGCCCTCGCTTCCCGGGGACGGCGACTATTCGATCGGCCCGAAAGATCTGCTCGAGATCCGCGTGTTCGAGATTCCGGAGTTGAACCTCGAGCGCCGCGTCAACAACAACGGCTCGATCGACCTGCCTCTCCTGGGCGAGATCAGCGTCTCGGCTCTGACCGCCCCGCAGGTGAAGGACCGGCTCGAACAGCTGCTGAAGTCGAAGTACGTGAACCGCGCGAGCGTCTCCGTCATCATCAAGGAGTTCGGCAACAAGCCGGTGACCGTGATCGGCGCGGTCCAGAGGCCGGGCACGCTCAACATCTCGGGACGCTGGACGCTGCTCCAGGCCATCTCCGCCGTGGGCGGCCTGACCGAGACGGCGGGGCGGAAGATCTACGTGCTGCGGCGCGCGGAAAACGGGCTGTCGGACACGCTGGAAATCGACGCGGAGGAGCTCTTCCACAACGCGTCGCCGACGTGGAACATCCCGATCCTGCCGGCGGACGTCGTCAACGTGCAGGCGAGGCAGAACATCCGCGTCTTCTGCCTCGGAGAGGTGAAGTCGCCGGGCGCCCTCGAGTTCAACAGCGACGACCGCGTCTCTCTTCTTTCCGTGATCGCCAAGGCCGGCGGTCTGACCGACCGGGCGTCGAAGACGATCCGGATCAAACGCCGCGGCGCCGACGGCAAGGACGCGGAAATCGTGGCAGACTTCAAGCGGATCGTTTCCGGCAAGGACACGGATCCGCTCCTGAAACCCAACGACGTCGTCGTCGTCAAGGAGTCGTTTTTCTAATGGCAGTCGAGAGCCGGGAATTCGCGAAATCCGTCGAGCCGCTTCCGACGACGCCCGTCGAGGACCTCCACCTCGCGGAATACTGGAAGATCCTGTTGCGGCGGTGGAAGCTCGTTGCGCTCTGTCTCGCGTTGTCGATGATCCTCGGTGCGGTCTACTCGCTCTCCGCGGTGCCGACGTACCGCGCGACGGTGGTTCTCGACGTCGAGCGGGAAGGCGGAGGCTCTGTCGAAGTCGGACCCGCGCAGTCGCGGGGATACGACATGGAGTATCTGCCGACTCAGAAGGAGCTCATCCAGAGCCGGGGAGTCGCCGAGCGCGTCGTCCGCAAGCTAAACCTCACGTCGAATCCCGAGTTCATGGGAGTGAAGAAGAAGAGCCCTCTCAAGGCGGGGACGGCCCCGAAGCCGACCGCCGCCTCCGCGGCTCAGGAGATCGCGGCCGCCGCGATCAGGGTCCAGCGCGGCACCGAGGTGGTCACGGTTCGCGGGACGCGGCTGTTCGAGCTCTCTTTCGTCGGAAGCAGCCCGAGGCTCGCGGCCGACATCGCCAACGGCATCGCGACGGCCTACATCGAATGGAGCCTCGAGTCCGCGTTCCAGGTCGTCGGGCAGACCTCCGAGTTCCTGAAAACCCAGACGGAGCAGGTGCGCAAGGAGCTCGAGGTCAAGGAACAGCAGCTGCTCGCCTACGGGCGTCAGAAGGACATCGTCACGAGCGATCCCCTGGCGAGCGGAACGGCCAAGAACCTGGACGCGCTGAACACCGACTATGCCTCCGCGCTCGCCGACCGCGTGACGAAGGAAGCGAAGTACTACCAGATGCGCACTGCCCGCCCCGACGCCGTCGCGGAGACTCTGTCCAACGGGCTCATCGCGTCCCTGCGGGCCGACCAGGCGAGGCTCGAGAGGGACTACGCCGAGAAGTTGAATCTGTACAAGCCCGAGTGGCCCGCCATGCTCCAGATGAAGGCCCAGATCGACAAGGGCCGCCAGAATCTCGAGGCCGCCATCCAGGACACGGTCTCGAAAGCGCGCGAGGCCGCCCGCAACGACTACATGACGGCGCTGCGGCGCGAAGAGAGCCTGAAGGGCGTCCTGCGGACCCAGAAATCCGACGTCATGGCGAGCAATGCGGACGCCGTCGAATACAACAACCTGAAGGCGCAGGTCGACGCGAAGCGGACGCTTCTCGATGGCCTGCTCAAGAAGCAGTCGGAGGCCGAGGTCATCTCCCGGGGTAACCGCGAGCGCGCCTCGAACGTCCGGATCGTGGACCCCGCCCTGCTGCCCACGAGCCGGCATTCGCCCTCCTACCGCAAGAACGCGATGGGATCGGTGATGGCGGGCGGGCTGCTCGGCGTCGGCCTGGCGCTTCTCTTCTCCTACCTCGACCGCAGCCTCCGCACGTCGGAGCAGGTCCAGCAGTATCTGCATCTCCCGACGCTCGGCGTCATCCCCGCTCTATCCGCGGAGGGGAGCGGCTACGGATACCGCCGGCTGGGGCGGAAGAAGGCGCCCGCCGACGTCGAAGAGGGTGCGATCGAGCTCCTCCCGCATCACAGCTCCCGTTCGCGCGTCGCCGAAAGCTACCGGGCGTTCCGGGCGGCGTTGCTCCTTTCGCGGGCCGGCGGAGTCAAGTCCTTCGTCATCACGTCGAGCTTCCCGAGGGAGGGGAAGACGGCCACTTCGATCAACCTCGCGGTCGTCCTCGCGCAGCTCGGAAAGCGGGTCCTCCTCGTCGACGCCGACCTTCACCGTCCCCGGATCCACGAGATCCTCCGGGTCTCCAACCGCGTGGGCCTCGTTTCGATTCTGGCTGAGAACCTGGCCCCGGACCGCGCGATCCTGAAGACGGATGTCCCGAATCTGTTCGTCGTTCCCTCGGGCCCGTCGTCGCCCAACCCCTCGGGTCTCCTCGCCTCCGACGCGATGAGCGGGTTTCTCGAGATGGCCTCCGTCAATTTCGACTATCTCGTTCTGGACACGCCCCCGGTGGCGCCGGTCGCGGACGCTCTCGTTCTCGGGAACCAGACGGACGGCGTCGTCCTCTGCATCCAGGGCGGGAAGACGCCGCGAGACCAGGTGGCCCGCGTCCGGGACCGGCTGCTCCTGTCCAACGTCCGGATCCTCGGCGTCGTGATCAACAACACGACGGAGCAGTCGCGCGGGTACACGCACGCCGAGGACGTGTATTACGGCGACGGCGGCTACGGAACCGGTGTCCCGTCCGAACCGAAGCGCCCCGCGTTAGCCGCCTCCCGCCTCGTCTGAGCGCGGGAAGCTCCTGTCGAGCGCGCGGGACGTCTTCGTGATCGAACTGCACTTTCACTGTCTGCCCGGGCTCGACGACGGGCCGGAGACGTGGGAACAGGCGGTCGCGCTCTGCCGGGCTGCCGCGGCGGAGGGAACGGCCGCCGTCGTCGCGACTCCCCACGTCCTCCGCGAGCCGTGGTTGAACGAGGACGTCGCCGTGCGGGACGCTCTCATTTCGCGGTTGAACGGCCTCCTGCTCGGCGATCCCGTCGTGCTCGCCGGGTGCGAATACTTCTTCACGTCCGGCGCGACCGAGCTCGTGGAGAGGGGCGCCGCCGGGCCTCTCGTCGGGTTGAACCGCGGCAAGTACCTTCTGCTGGAGTTCGGGCGGACCGTTCCCTCAGACGCCTCCGCCATATTCCACGAGATGTCGCTGCTCGGAACGGTTCCGGTCATAGCGCATCCGGAGAGGCATCCGACGTTTGCGCGGAATCCCGATCGGCTCCAGGATCTCGTGGACAGGGGAGCGGTCGTCCAGGTGACGGCCGGCAGCATTCTGGGAGAGTTCGGAGCGAGGGCTCAGGAGGCCACCGAAGAGATGTTGCGCCGCGGCCTGGTCCACGTCGTCTCGTCGGACGCCCACTCGCTGGACGCACGACCGCCCCGTCTGGCGCCGGCCCGCGAGAGGATCCGGCGTGACCACGGGGCGGAGCTCGCCGCCCGCCTGTTCGAAACGAATCCCGCCGCGATCGCGGCATCGGAGCCTTTGACGTGGAACGACCGGCACTGAACGGAACGCGGCGGCCGGGGCGAGTGGCGGCGGCCCCCGTCTGCGTCCTGCTGGCGGGAGCGTCCTTTCTGGCGTACCGCAACAACCGCGCGCTCGAAGGGGACGCCCGGGCCTTCGCGCGCCGCGTCGAGCTCGAACAGAGCCATCCCCTCGAGGCGGAAGTGATGCGGCGGGAGCCGTCGGGCGACCTCGCCGGCGCCACGGCCGTTCAGGGGGCCCTCAAGGAGAGCGCCTTACGAAGCCCGTCCGCCGGGGAGCCGGCTCCCCGGGCGCTTCGTCCCGAAGACCTGCGCGCGGGGCGGGACCTCATGCTCGCCGCCGTCGCGTATCGGCCGGGATGGGCCATGCACCGGTTTCTCCTGGGCGAACTCGCCTACGCGGAATTCCGCCAGGAGGGCGGCGCGGAGCCCCGGCGCCCCGAGCTCTGGACAGAGCCTCTTCGCCTGGCCTCCGACGCGGCGCCCGGTTCTCCCGCGATCTGGGTCGCGCGCGCCCGCGCGATTCTCCCGATGTGGAAGGAGCTGCCTCCGGGCGAGCGCGAGCTCGCGCCGTCGGTCGTCGAGCACGCCTTCCGCGACCCCGAGTTCGTCACCGAGCAGTTCGCCGGCGCGTCGGCGGCGCTCGGCCGCGACACCGCGGTGCGGCTGCTCCCCAACGACTCCGACGCGCTGTCGCGCGCGATCCGGATTCTGACGCGCGAGGGGGACGTCGCGGGCGTCGCGGCGCTGACGGCGCGATGGGAGAACGCGGAACGCGGCGAGCGCACCGGGGAGCTCGCTCTCGCCGAGGAGCGCGCGAGGCGGGAGGACGTCGAAGAGCTTCGATGGCGCTGCCCCAACTGGGTCTACAGGCATCCGCCGAGCGAGCTCGAGGATCCCGCCACGGCGAGCCAGGCCGCGCGCATCCTCGCCCTCTGGCCTCTCGACCGCCAGGGAACGTGGGGAGGCGATCCCCGAACGACGCTCACCCAGTACTTCCTGGAGGGGCGGCAGGACGAGATCGAGGGCGCGCTCCTTCTGCGGGTCATCGAATCGCTGACGGGAGTCCCGGACACCGTGCGCGCCAGGGTACGGGCGCTTGCGGGAGATCTCGAGTCGGCGGGGGACATGTCGGCGCGGGGCGCGGCGGTCGACCGGGCGCGATGGACGACCGTGTTTCTGGAGATTGCCAGGTCGCACTTCAAGAATGGCCATGCGCGCGAGGCGTGGCTCTCCCTCGAGGCGATCGCGCCGGGAGACCAGGAGTCCTGCAACGTCCTGCTCGCCCGGAGAGACGTCGCGCGCGCCCTCGGAAATCGTCTGGAGCTTGCGGCGGTCACTCGCGCGCTCGAATCCCAGAAGGCCGCCCTTCAGGCGCAGCCCGTCTGGTCCGCCGAGGGTTCTCTCTCCCTGTGCCTCGATCCCGAGCAGACGACCGGGCAGCGATTCTCCGTCGAGCTCGAGGCGTCCGCTCCGTCCTTCGTGGTCTGGGGATGGGACGGGTATGCCCTCGGCCGGCTGACGGTCCCGGCGGGGCGCACGACTCTCGCGATCCCGGTCACCGGCCTCACCGGCCAGCGGACCTTCTCCGTGCGAGCGACCGTGGGTCCGGCCGTTCATCCGGGGCGCGCGACTTTCGAAAAAGAGAGCGCCCCCACCAGCGCTGCGGCCTCCGGGTCGGAAGGATCGCATGGCACGTGATATGCTTTTTCATTCAAAACAATCGACATCCACCGGCTACGTCCCCCGGATGATCGGCTGCGAGCGGCCGAGCCAGGCACGCGAAGGACACGAGTCCGGTCGCGGTGACAGAATTTCTAGAGGAGCCGCTTTTTGCACTCTGGGCACACAATTTTCATCGCTGCTACCCGCAGGGGAGCGAAGCGGCCGGATGAGCGCGGATCCCTGGACCTCGCGGGGGACCGCGGGAACCGGCCGGGCGCGAGGACGCTCGGCGGGGGCGGCGGGGAAGCCCGCAAGCGGAGACGGCCATGCCTGAAATGACGGTCGAATCGGCGGCGAGCGAGCTCCAGAAGCGGATCGACCAGCGGGCCGCACGCGTCGGGATTCTCGGCCTCGGCTACGTCGGGCTTCCCCTCGGGCTGACCTTCGCCGAGAAGGGATTCTCGGTGCTCGGGTTCGACGTCGATCCGGAAAAAATCGAGGCGCTCGGAAAGGGCGCGAGCTACATCAAACACCTCGACCCGGACCGGGTGGGCGCCGTCACGCGCGCCGGTCTCTTCGCCGCCACAGCGGATTTCTCGCGCGTGGCCGAGCCGGACGCGCTGATCATCTGCGTGCCGACACCCCTGACTCTGCAGCGCGAGCCCGACATGAGCTTCGTCGTCAGCACGGTCACGGAGATCGCGAAGCGGCTGCGGCGGGGGCAGCTCGTCGTGCTCGAGTCCACGACGTACCCGGGAACGACCGACGTCCTGGTCCGCGGGCTTCTGGAAGAGACGGGGCTGAAATGCGGGGAAGATTTTTTCCTGGCGTTCTCCCCGGAGCGCGAAGACCCGGGAAACAAGAGCTTCGCCACGGCCACCATCCCCAAGATCGTCGGCGGAGTCGACCCCGTTTCCGGGGACCTGGCCCAGGCGCTCTACGACCAGGTGATCGCCCGCACCGTTCGCGTCGATTCCGCCCGGACCGCGGAGGCGGCGAAGCTGGTCGAGAACATCTTTCGAGCCGTCAACATCGCCCTCGTCAACGAGTTGAAGACGGTGTTCGACCGCATGGGAATCGACGTCTGGGACGTGCTCGAAGCGGCGGCGACGAAACCGTTCGGTTTCATGCGCTTCAACCCCGGTCCGGGGCTGGGCGGCCACTGCATTCCGCTGGACCCGTTTTACCTGGCGTGGAAGGCGCGGGAGTATGGCGTGACGGCAAAGTTCATCGAGCTCGCCGGCGAGGTCAACGTCCAGATGCCGCACTACGTCCTGCAGAAGCTCCAGTTCGGCCTGAACGAGCGGGGCAAGGCGGTGAAGGGGAGCCGGATCCTGATCCTCGGCCTCTCCTACAAGAAGGACGTCGACGACACGCGCGAGAGTCCCGCGTTCGAGATCATCGACGGTCTGCTCCGCATGGGAGCCGTCGTCAGCTACCACGATCCGCACATTCCCCGGACGCCGAAGATGCGCTCCTGGCCTCTTCTGAAGCCGATGGACTCGCAACCTCTGACGCGCGATTTACTCGCGGCTCAGGATGCCGCCGTGATCGTCACCGACCATTCGGCGGTCGACTACGACCTCATTTTGCAAAGCTCTCCGCTCGTGGTCGACTCCCGCGGAATCTTTCGGCGCGCGCAGCCGAATGTGGTGAAGGCATGAGCGGACTCAAGCTCGAAGGGAGCGCGCGATGAGCGCCGCCACGGTCCCCGAAATCCGGCACGAAGTGCCCATCATTCACATCCGCCCTTCGCGGGGATGGGCTTCGCTCCGGCTGGACGAGGTCTGGGCCTACCGCGAGCTCCTCTACTTTCTCATCTGGCGCGACGTGAAGGTTCGCTACAAGCAGACGCTGCTCGGCGCCGCCTGGGCCGTCCTGCAGCCGTTGATGACCATGGTCGTTTTCACGATTTTCTTCGGGCGGCTGGCCAAGGTCGGCTCGGACGGTCTGCCGTACCCGATCTTTTCCTACGCGGGACTGCTTTCCTGGACCTTCTTCGCGGACGGCATCAACAAGGCTTCGCAGAGCCTCGTGTCCTCCTCGAATCTCGTCCGGAAAATTTACTTCCCGCGGCTCGTCATTCCGGGCTCGTCGGTTCTGAGCGGCCTCGTCGATTTCGGCGTGGCGTTCGTCTTCATGTTCGGTCTCATGGCCTACTACCGGGTCTGGCCGACGATGACGGTGCTTGCGATGCCGCTTCTGCTTCTCCTGCTCGTTTCCGCCACTCTCGGAGTCGGACTCTGGCTCGCGGCCTTGAACGTCGAGTACCGCGACGTCCGCTATGTGGTGCCCTTCTTCGTGCAGCTCTGGCTGTTCGTCACGCCCGTGATCTACCCGGCGAGCAAGGTCTCCGCGAAGCTCGCGGAGATGGGCCTGCCGGCGTGGATCTACGGGTTGAACCCGATGGCGGGAGTGGTCGAAGGGTTCCGCTGGTCTCTTCTAGGCCGGGGGCCGAAGCCCGGCTCCGTGCTGCTCGTGAGCGTCCTCGTGACGGTCTTTCTGCTCGTCAGCGGGGCCTTCTATTTCCGCCGGATGGAAAGGACGTTCGCGGATGTCGTCTAGGGGAAACGAGTGAGCGCGGGCGCGATCCGCGTCCGGGACCTCGGCAAGGAGTTCCGGATCGGCAGCCAGCGGTCCAACTACAAGACCATCCGCGAGACGGTGGTCGACCTCGCCGCGGCGCCTTATCGCCGCCTCGTGGGGCGCGGCAAGACCCGCCCCGCCGGCGAGAAGGTCTGGGCTCTCAAGGGCGTGAGCTTCGACGTCAACGCGGGAGAAGTCGTCGGGGTGATCGGGCGCAACGGCGCCGGCAAGAGCACCCTTCTCAAAATTCTTTCGCGGATCACCGAGCCCACGACGGGGTCCGCGGAGATCCACGGGCGCGTCGGGTCGCTTCTCGAAGTCGGAACGGGCTTCCACGAGGAGCTGACGGGGCGCGAGAACCTCTTCTTGAACGGAGCGATTCTCGGGATGAAGCGGTCGGAGATTCTCCGCAAGTTCGACGAGATCGTCGCGTTCGCGGAGATCGACCGCTTCATCGACACCCCCGTGAAGCACTACTCGACCGGGATGTATCTCCGCCTCGCCTTCGCCGTGGCGGCCCACCTCGAGCCGGAGATTCTTCTCGTGGACGAGGTGCTCGCGGTCGGCGACGTCGCGTTCCAGAAGAAGTGCCTGGGCAAGATGGAGGACGTCGCGAAGCTCGGGCGCACGGTCCTCCTCGTGAGCCACAACATGGCGGCCGTCCGGTCCCTCTGTTCGCGGGGGATCGTGCTCGACGCGGGAGGGCTGGCGATCTCCGGGGACATCGGCAGCTGCGTCGAGACGTATTTCAAGATGATCGGCGCCTTTCAGGAATCCTCGGACACGGCCGCCGCCGGGACGGGGTCGGCGGGGTTCGGGAAGGTCTCCGTCGGCGGAAGCACGTCCAACACCTCGAACACGATCCACCAGTCGGAACCCACGGAGGTGAGCACCGTCTTCCGCGTCGCCAGCGACACGACCGGCTTCAACATCATCTGCATCGTCGAGGACATGCAGGGCCGCATCGTGTTCCGGATCGGCCACGACAGCCAAGCCCTCGGACTGTCGCCCGTGTCGATCGGGGAATACGAGTTGAAGCTCGGGATCCCCCCGCTCTGGCTGAACGCGGGCCTCTACTCTCTCCACTTCCGCGCGTTCCTCTGGGGGGACAGGACGAGCCCGCGATACGACTCGGACAAGGTTCCCCTGGACGTCACGGGCGGCCACAGCGAGGTGGATTCGATCCTGCACCCCGAGGCCTCGTGGATGATGGTTCCCGTGGTCGAAAGCGCGGTCAGGTGAGGGTTCCATTTCGGCGCGCCGAGGTCGGCTCGCCGCGCGTCTCGATCCCGCCGGCGGGCTCTGAGCGTTCCGCCGGGAGGTCGTGACGTGGGCACGGCTCCGCCACGGGTCAGCGTCGTTCTGACGACCCACAACCGCTCGCGATGGATGTCGGAGGCGCTCACGAGCGTGCTGGACCAGAGCTGGCGCGACTTCGAGGTCCTTGTCGTCGACGACGCGTCGACCGACGACACCTCCGAGGTGGTCCGGGCGGTCGCCGACCCGCGGGTCCGCTACCTGCGAAACGAGCGGAACCTGAGACTGCCCGCGAGTCGAAACCGGGGGATCCGCGAATCGCGCGGCGAGTGGGTCGCGTTTCTGGACGACGACGACCGGTGGCTCCCCGAGAAGCTCGAAAAGCAGCTCGCGGTCGTCGGGCGCGGGCCGGCGGACCTGGGGCTCGTCTATTCTGGCTCGCTGACCGTCGACCGCGTGTCAGGCGAAATCCAGGACACGTGGCTGCCCTCGAAGCGCGGGGATCTTCGCCAGGTGCTCCGAGAGGGGAATTGCCTCGGGCCGGGAGGGTCGACCGCGCTCGCGCGCAGGACCAGCCTCGAGCAGGCCGGACTGTTCGACGAGGACCTGAGGTACGGAGAGGACTACGACCTCTGGATACGTATGGCGCGTGCGTCGTCCTTCGACTTCGTCGCCGAACCGCTCATCCGTTACGGGACCCATCCGAGTGGCATGACGCGCAGCTGGGTGAACTGGGCCGCCGCGATGGAGCCTCTTCTCCGCAAGCACGAGGGCTACTTTGGACGCCAGATGAGGTCCGAATACCTCGTCGCCATCGGGATCTCGAGATGCATGTCCGGAGAGATGGGCGCGGGGCGGCGGGCGTTTCTCCGCGCGATCTCCCTTTCGCCTCTGACGAAACGTCCCCTGATCCATTTCCTCCTTTCGCTGGGCGGTCAGCGCTTTTACGCCTACGCGCGCGTGCGCCGGGAAGGCCGCCGCTTCGGCACCGCGTCCGCTTCCGAGGCGAGAAGGTGAAGAGCCGGAAGGCCGGGCCGCAGGTGAGCGTCGTGATTCCAACGCACAATTCGGCGTCCACCGCATCCGTGATCGACATGGGTATATCCTGCTGTCTCGCCGGAGAGATGCGGCGCAGCCGGAGGGCGTTTCTCGACTCGATCGCGCTCGACCCTCGCGCGATCTGGCGCTACGCCCACCTGACTTTGTCTCTCATGGGCCGCCGGGTTTATGACCTGGCGGCACGGAGCCGGAAATGGTCGTGAATCTGGACAGTCCGATCATCGGTCGGCGGATCCGGCGATGAGCACCGCCGCGCTCCCCGCCGCCGCGTGGTCGCCGACGGGATTTTCGGAGCCGCACACGCGGCCCGCGCCGTCCCCTTCCCGGATATGGGGGATCCGCCTCATCCTCGTGACCCTGGCGATCTGGCCCATCGGGTTCGTGGCCGGAATTCGGCCGGCGGTGATGGCGCTGACGATGGTCGGACTCGCGGCGGCCGTTTGCGGGCTGAAGAGCCCCTCGCTCGGAATGCTCGGCATCGGCCTCCTCTGCACGCTGGAGCCGCTGACCAACGCCCTCGTCCTGATCGGGACGATCTTCCGGTGGAACACCTTGAACTACTGGCTGGTCCTGGTCATCGTCTTGAACGCGGTTTTTCTGATTCGGCGGAACGACCTCCAAACGCGGCTCCTGGAAATCTGGCTGGCCGTCATCTGTCTCGGGCTGATTCACAGCACAGACTTCAACGCGGGCGTGCAGGAGATCCTGGAGATCGTCGTCGCCTTCGGGCTGCTCGTCTACTTGTGGAAGGCCGCGGGATCCGACGACGACATCTGGCTCTGGATGGCCTACCTGAACGCCACGGTCGCGGCCGTGGGCGGCCTCGTCTTTTTCATCCTCGGCGCCGACCTGGTGGACGTGGCCGGGGCTTCCGACAATTTCAACCGGAACGCGTGGGCGTACCTGCCGGTCGTCGGACTCTTCTCCATCTGCCTCGGCATCTCGCGGGCGTCGAGGAAGGGGCAGCTCGTGCTGGCGGCCCTCGGCATCGTCAACGCCGGGTGGGTGTTCATGGTGGGCAGCCGCGGCGGCGCGTTCGTGGGCCTGATCTGCCTTCCCTATCTGCTGGCCCAGATGAAAGGCAACACGCGGCGGGCGATCGTCCTCGCGGCCTGGGCGGCCATCGGAGCCGCCGTCTACGTCAGCTTCCACGACCGGCTCGAGCACTCGTTCGAGCGCATCTCCATTCTCCTCGACAAGCAGGCGGATCCGCGAGCCCGAACCTCGGGTCGGTCCGACCTCGTGCTCGCGGGCTGGCGCATCTTCCGGGAACATCCCGTCTTTGGCGTCGGCAGCGCGTCCTATCCGTACTACTGGCTCCGGATGCGGAACGGGAACGCCATGACGGGATACGGCTTCGGTATCGAGCGCCCCGCGCACTCGGGCTGGATCCGCACCCTCGCGGAGAACGGGCTGGTCGGGTTCACCTTCCACGCGCTCTACGTCCTGTCCTTTGCCGCGGTGGGATGGCGAAAACGCCGGGAGGGCCTGCTTCCCCTCGGTCTTCTCGTCACGGCGGCGCTCGCCATCGCGTACATCTCCATCGAAATGCAGTCC
The DNA here is from genome assembly GCA_038203955.1 of Thermoanaerobaculia bacterium. Lineage (GTDB taxonomy): Bacteria > Acidobacteriota > Thermoanaerobaculia > UBA5066 > Gp7-AA6 > JALYUA01. Next base: position 30,285 of record JBBRDK010000021.1, read on the forward strand.
AAGGGACTGTGGTTCCTCGCGATGTCCGCGACCGTCCTCTTTCACCACCCGACCGGCGGGCCGCGAGCGCTCGCGCGGCGCCGCGCGCGGGACCTCGGTTCGCTACCGCCCGCGGGTTCTTCCGGCCCGCCCGCGGGGCGAGAGCACGGAGCCCCCGCATGATTTCGGCCGAGAGAAACCTGGAAGGGGGGGAAGAGACCTCGCGGCGCGCGCTCGAGGGGCTGCGCGTGGCGTTCGTGAGCGGGACGCTGGGTCAGGGCGGCGCGGAACGGCAGCTCTACTACCTGGTTCAGGCCCTGATCGAAAGCGGCGCGCGGCCTCGCGTCTATTCGCTCTCGCGGGGAGAGTTCTGGGAGGAGAAAATCGCCGCGCTCGGCGCGCCGGTTGCGTGGGTGGGGCAGCGGAGCGCGAAGGCGCTGCGGCTGACCGCGCTGATCCGCGCTCTGCGGAGAGACGGCGCCGACGTCGTGCAGAGCCAGCACTTCTATACCAACCTCTATTCGGCCGTCGCGGCGAGGGTGCTCGGGATGCAGGAAGTCGGCGCGATCCGCAACACCGTCGACTACGAGTTGCGCTCGACCGGCCGCCTCCTGGGTAACGTCTCACTGCATTCCCCGAGGCGCCTCGCCGCTAACTCGGCTTCCGCCGTTGTGGACGCGATCCGCCGCGGCGTTCCCGCGTCGCGCGTGTTCCTGCTGCCGAACGTGGTCGACACGGCCCGCTTCGCGCCCGGACCTCAGCCGCGGCCCTACGCACCCGAGGCTGACCCGCGGTCCGCAGCCCCCGCGGCTCACCCGCGGCTCGCAGGCGGAGTGCGCCTGCTCGGCGCCGGCCGCCTCGTCCCGCAGAAGCGCTTCGATCGATTTCTCCGCGCGCTCGCCGCGGTCCGCCGGCAGTCGGCTGTCGCCGTGACCGGGCTCATCGTCGGGTCGGGTCCCCTGCGGGGAGAGCTCGAAGCCCTCGCGACGGAGCTCGGTCTCCCGGCGGACGCCGTCGAGTTCCGCGGCGCGGTGCCCGACATGCGGGCGGCCTATCTCGAATCGGACGTCTTCGTGCTGACTTCGGATCACGAGGGGACCCCGAATGTCGTCCTCGAGGCGATGGCGTCGGGTCTGCCGGTGGTGACGACCCGGGTCGGGGGCGTGACGGAGCTCATCGATTCCGGAAAGACGGGGATGGTGGTCGAGCCCCGGGACGACGAGGGGCTGACGGCGGCGCTCGCGGCTCTCGCCGCCGACCCCGACGCGAGGAAGCGCGTCGGCCGCGACGCTCGCGAGTCCATCCTCGCCACCGCCTCGCTCGCCCGGCTGCCGGATTACCTCTCGCGCCTGTACGGATCGCAAAATTGAGCAAATCCTCCTCCTCCTCCTCGGCGCCGCGGAATTCCGCGCGAGGCGCGCTGCGCGTTCTCGCCGTGACGAACGCCTACCCGAGCCCGGATCGCCCGACCGCGGGGATTTTCCTCGCCGAGCAGGTCGAAGGCCTCCGGCGGGCGGGCGTCGAGGTCCAGGTCGTGCTCTTCGACCGGCTGAAAGACGGTGTCCGAAGCTACTTCGGTGTCGGCGCCCGCCTGGCGGACCCAATTCGAACATTCGAGCCGGACGTGATCCACGTTCTGTACGGCGGCGTGCTCGCCGACCGTGTCACGCGGACGGCCGCGGACCGACCCGTGGTCGTCACGTACCACGGGTCGGACCTGCTGGGCTCCGCCCTGGCGCCGCTGCGCGTGCAGCTGATGGCGGAGTACGGCGTCTGGTGCTCCCGCCGGGCGGCCCGGCACGCCGCCGGCATCATCGTCGTCGCTCGGCATCTCGTGCGATTCCTGCCGGAGGAATCGAGACCGAAGGCCCGGGTGATCCCATGCGGAATCGATCTCGAGCGTTTCCGCCCGCTCGACCGCGACGCCTGCCGGAAGGAGCTCGGCTGGGACAACGGGAGATTTCAGATCCTCTTCGCCACCAGCAACGAGGACCCGATCAAGCGTCCGGACCTGGCGCGAGCGGCGGTGGAAGCGCTGCGCGCCCGAGGAATCGATGCTGAGCTCCGCATCCTCCGCGGCGTCCCCTACGAGCGGGTGCCGGCCTGGCTGAACGCTTCTGATGTTCTCCTGTTGACGTCGTTGACGGAAGGCTCGCCAACGATCGTCAAGGAGGCACTGGCGTGCAACCGGCCCGTCGTTTCGGTCTCCGTCGGCGACGTGGCCATCCAGCTCGAGGGCGTGGAAGGCTCTTTCCTCGCGGACGCGACGCCGGAGGCCCTGGCCGGCGCGCTCGCGCGAGTCGCCGCGGGGCCGCGCGCGATCGAGGGGCGGAGCCGCGCGCGCGAGTACGACAACGAAGAGACGGCGCTGCGGCTGAAAGATCTTTACGGAGAGGTCCTGCGAAGCCGGCAACCGCACTCAACCCCGCCGCCGCGGCTGGCGGTCTCCGGAGTTGACTCATGACGTCGGAAACCCGCCCGTTGGTGTCCGTCATCATGCCCGTCCGCAACGAGGTCGCGTTCATTCTGCGAGGCCTCGAGAGCGTCCTCGCCCAGGATTATCCGGCGGACCGGATGGAAGTGCTGGTCGCCGACGGGATGTCGACGGATGGAACGCGGCAGATCGTGAAGACGCTCCAGGAGGTCGACCCGCGCATTCGCCTGGTCGACAATCCCGGGCTGATCGTTCCGACGGGGTTGAACGCCGCAATCCGGGAGTCGCGGGGTGAGATCGTGATCCGCGTCGACGGACACTGCGAAATCGCCCGGGATTACGTGCTCAACTGCGTCCAGCATCTGCTGTCCGGAGAGGCAGACGCCGTCGGGGGGTCCGTCACGACCGTGGGCATCGGCACCCGCGCCGAAGCCATCGCCCGCGCGATGAGCTCGATCTTCGGCGTCGGAACCTCGAAGTTCCGGACCGTTCAGGGCCGCAACCTCCTCGTCGACACCGTCGCGTTTCCCGCGTACAAACGGGATCTGCTGGACCGCGCGGGACCGTTCGATGAAGAGTTCGTCCGAAACCAGGATGACGAGTACAACTACCGTCTTTTAGAGCAGGGCGCCAAGATTCTCCTCGCCGCCGACGTGCAGTCCCGCTACTACTGCCGCGGTTCCATCACATCTCTCGGGAGGCAGTACTTTCAATATGGATTCTGGAAAGTCCGCGTGATGCAGAAGCACGCCCGTCAAATGCGGCTGCGGCAGTTCGCGCCGCCCCTTTTCGTCGCCTTCGTCCTCTCGAGCGCGCTCCTGGCGGCGTTCTCCCGTTTCACGATCCCGTTTCTCGTTCTGGCACTGTGCTACCTCACCGCCGACGTCGCCGCCTCGGTCATCACCGCGCGGCAGGGAGGCGCCCGCCTCTTTCCGTGGCTGATCCTGACTTTTCCGGCGATGCATTTCTCCTACGGAAGCGGATTCTGGGTGGGTCTCGCCCGATTCGGCGGCCGCCGGCGGGAGCGCGCCTTCATGCGGGACGCGCCGACGACCGGACTGCGGCTCGCCAAACCGCTCTCGAGGAGGCGCCCGGGAGGGCAGCGCATCCTGATCGTGACGCAGTTCTATCCTCCGGAAACCGGCGCTCCCCAGAACCGCCTGTCGGATCTCGCCGGGCGCCTTTCGGAAAACGGCAACGAAGTGACGGTGTTGACCGCGATGCCCAACTATCCGCTCGGCCGCGTCTTCGAGCGCTACCGCGGAAAGCTCGTGCTCGAAGAGCGGCGCGACGACATCCGCGTCATTCGGACCTGGATCCACGTGCGCCCGTCGGGCGGATTCCGAGGCCGCCTCGCCACGTACTGGTCCTTCATGATCACGGGTTTCGTTCTCGGCCTGCCCCGTCTCGGCAAGCAGGACGTCGTGCTCGTCGAGTCGCCGCCCCTGTTCCTGGGACTGACGGGTCTCGCGATCAGCAAGCTTCGCCGGGCCAAATTCGTGCTGAACGTCTCGGACCTCTGGCCGGAGTCGGCGGTCGCGATGCGGATTCTCCGGGGCCCTTTGCTGATCCGGCTGTCGGAGTGGCTCGAAGCGTTTCTGTATCGCCATGCCGACCTGATCACCGGCCAGACGCGGGGAATCGTGACCAGCATTCTCACGCGGTTTCCCGACAAGGCCGTCGCGCTCGTCACCAACGGCGTAGACGTCGAGCGATTTGCCGTCACGTCGCTTTCCGACCGTGACGAGATCCGGCAGGAGATGGGGGTTTCCGACCAGTTCGTCGTGGGCTACGCAGGCCTGCACGGGCTCGCGCAGCGTCTCGAAACAGTGCTCGAGTGCGCCGAGCTCCTCAAGGCGCGAAAGGACATCGCGTTCGTCTTCGTCGGTTCGGGCCCCGAAAAGGATCGTCTCGTCCGCCGCCAGCAGGAAGCCGGCCTGACGAACGTGCGGTTCGTGGCGAATCAGCCGGCGCAGCGCGTGCCTTCGATCCTCGCCGCGTTCGATGCGGCGCTCATCCCTCTGCGCAAGCTCGACCTCTTTCGCGGCGCTCTCCCCTCCAAGCTCTTCGAGGCCATGGCGAGCGGCGTTCCCCTGGTCCTTTCGGTCGAAGGGGAAGCGAAGGACCTCGTGACCGCCGCCAATGCGGGGCTCTGCGTCGAGCCCGAGAATCCGCAGGCGATGGCGGCCGCGATCCTGCGGCTGGTCTCCGATCCCGCCCTCCGCAGGACGTTCGCCGAATCCGGCCGCCGCTACGTCGTCCTGAACTACGACCGCCGTCTCATCGGACAGCGAGTCGACCGGCTCCTCCGGGGCGAAGCGGCCGATTACGGACGCGAAGACCCGGAGCTGCCGGAGCGCCAGGGAGGTTCCGCCTGATGAAGCCGCTGGCCGATCCGAAGTCGGACAGGATCCGAGTGGCCACCGTGGTGGGCGCGCGGCCTCAGTTCGTCAAGGCGTCCGTGCTCTCCCGCCTCTTCGCGGCGGACGATCGCTTCGACGAGCTCGTCATCCACACGGGTCAGCACTTCGACGACGCGATGTCTCAGGTCTTCTTCGATGAGCTCGAGATGAGCCCCGCGCCCTACAATCTGGGCGTCGGGAGCGGAAACCACGGGATGCAGACGGGCCGCATGCTCGAGAAAATCGAAGAGGTCCTCCTGGAGCTGGGGCCGGACGGCGTTCTCGTCTACGGGGACACGAACTCCACTCTCGCGGGCGTGCTGGCGGCCGTCAAGATGCACATTCCGGTCGCGCACGTCGAGGCCGGACTCCGCTCCTTCAACCTGCGGATGCCGGAGGAGGTCAACCGGGTTCTGGCGGACCACGTCTCGTCCCTCCTGTTCGCGCCGACGGACGCTTCGGTCGGGAATCTCGAGCGCGAGGGCCTTCCGGCGGAAAAGATCTTTCAGGTCGGAGACGTCATGTACGACGCCGCCCTGCATTACGGAAACCGGGCGCGGGAGCGAAGCCGGCTTCTCGAGGACCTCGGCCTGGCGGCGGGCGAATACGTCCTGGCGACCGTGCACCGCGCCGAAAACGTGGACGATTCCGATCGTCTCGCCGAGATCCTGGAGGGCCTGACCGCGGCGTCTTCGGCGCGTCCCGTCGTCTTTCCTCTGCACCCCCGGACGGCCGCCGCCATGGAAAAGTCGGGCGCCGATCGTCCGGGCGGCATACGCTTCACCCCCCCGGTCGGTTACCTGGACATGCTGCTTCTCGAACAATTCGCAGGGGTCGTCGCGACGGATTCAGGCGGCGTCCAGAAGGAGGCGTTTTTCTTCGGGGTCCCGTGCGTGATCCTGCGGGACGAGACGGAATGGGTCGAGCTCGTCGATCTCGGGTGGAACCGGGTGGTCACGCCGCTTTCCGCGGCAGCCGTCGGGAACGCGATCGGCGAGGCGTTCGGAAGAAAAGGAAGAGACGGGACGCCCTACGGTGATGGGAAGGCCGGAGAGCGGATCGTGGCGATTCTCGAGGAGCAGTGGCGGGAAGGGCGATCCCGGGTGGTGCCCGCCGCCATTCGACCGGACGGAGCGTCCGTTTCGCGGCTGTGAGAGGCCGGCATCTCATTCAATCCAATCGGGGGGACGGTCTGATGGAAAAAAACCTGGCATGCATCGGAGGCGGGCACTGGGGGAGCAACCTGATTCGGAATTTTCATTCTCTCGGCGCGCTGCGCTGGATCTGCGAGTCCGATGCGAACAGACGCGCGGCGCTGCGGACGGAGTATCCGGGCGCGCGGCTGACGGCGGCGTTCGAAGAGGTCCTCGAGGACCGCGACGTTGCGTCGGTCGCCATCGCGACGCCCGCCGAGACGCACGGCGAGCTCGTGCGCCAGGCGCTCCTCGCCGGCAAAGACGTGTTCGTGGAGAAGCCGCTCTGCCTTTCGGCCGCGGAGGGCCGCGTCCTCGTGCAGCTCGCCGCGGAACGGGAAAGGGTGCTCATGGTGGGGCATCTGCTCCGGTATCACCCCGCGATCGAGAAGCTGAAGGAAATGGTCGACGCCGGAGAGCTCGGCCGGCTGCGGTACATCTATTCGAACCGGTTGAATCTCGGGCGGATCCGCAGCGAGGAGAACATCCTCTGGTCTTTCGCGCCTCACGATGTCTCCGTCATCCTGAGCCTCGTCGGCCAGGTGCCGGACGCGGTGCGGGCGCAGGGCGGCAACTACCTCGACGCCCAGATTGCCGACGTCACGGTGAGCCTTCTCTCGTTTCCGAGCGGCGTGAAGGCGCACATTTTCGTGTCCTGGCTTCATCCCTTCAAGGAACAGAAGCTGGTCGTGGTCGGGGAGCGCAAGATGGCGGTCTTCGACGACGTCTCGCCAGGACCCAAGCTGGTCGTCTACTCGCACGAGATCAACTGGAAGAACAACATGCCGGTCGCGGTCCGCGCGGAGGCGGAGCCGGTCGAAGTGGAAACGGCCGAGCCGCTCCAGATCGAGTGCCGGCATTTCCTCCACTGCGTCGAGACGCGGGAGACTCCCCGCACGGACGGGGCGGAAGGTCTCCGCGTGCTGGAAGTGCTGGGCCGCTGTGAGGCATCGCTGGCGGCGTCGACGGTCGCGGCCGTTTCCCGCAAGACTCCCGAACCGACACCCCGGTTGTTCACCGCGCACTCCTCCGCGTTCATCGACCCCGATACCGAAATCGGGGAAGGCACTTCGATCTGGCACGTCACGCACGTGCTCAAGGGCTCGCGGATCGGACGGAACTGCCGCATCGGGCAGAACGTCGTCATCGGGCCGAACGCGCGAGTCGGAGACGGCGTGAAGATCCAGAACAACGTCTCCGTCTACGAGGGCGTGACGCTCGAGGACAACGTCTTCTGCGGACCGTCCATGGTCTTTACGAACGTGATCAACCCGAGGAGCGAGATCCGCCGGATGGAGGAGTTGAAGGCGACGCGGGTGCGGCAGGGCGCGACGCTCGGCGCCAACTGCACGATCATCTGCGGGACGACGATCGGACAGTACGCCTTCATCGGCGCGGGAGCGGTCGTCACGAAGGACGTCCCGGACTACGCCCTGATCGTTGGAAACCCCGGCAGAGTCATGGGCTGGATGTGCGTCTGCGGAAATCGGCTCGAGTTCCGGAACGGGGGGGACGGCGCCGGGGACTGTCCGCATTGCGGGCGGGAATACGAGAAAAGCGGAACGAAGGTGAGGCCGAATGTCGAAAGCACTGTCGCTCGAACTTAAAGTCCCCCTCCTCGATCTGAAGGGGCAGTACGCCCCGATCCGTCAGGAGATCCGCGACGCGATGGATCGCGTCTGCGATTCGCAATATTTCATCATGGGCCCGGAGGTCGCGGCTCTCGAGTTCGAGCTCGCCCGGTTCTGCGAGACGCGAGCCGCCATCGGCGTTTCGTCCGGAACGGATGCCCTGCTCGTCGCGCTGATGGCCCTCGGGGTCGGCCCCGGCGACGAGGTCCTGACCACGCCCTTTTCTTTCTTTGCCACCGCGGGCGTCGTCGCCCGCCTGGGGGCTCGCGCCGTCTTCGCCGACATACAGCCGGACACGTTCAATCTCGATCCGGAAAAGGTCGGCAGCCGCGTGACGAGCCGCACGAAAGCGGTCCTGCCGGTCCACCTCTTCGGCCGGTGCGCCGACACCGCGGCCGTGGCCCGCGCGGCGCCGGGGGTTCCTCTGATCGAGGATGCCGCGCAGGCGATCGGCTCGCGCGACGGCGAGGGCCGATCGGCCGGCTCGGTCGGCGCGATGGGATGCTTTTCCTTCTTCCCGAGCAAGAACCTCGGCGCGTTCGGCGACGGCGGGATGGTGGTCACGAACGACGACGCCCTCGCTGAGACGCTCCGGATCCTCCGGGTTCACGGCGGCAAACCGAAGTACTACCACCACCTGGTGGGCGGCAACTTCCGTCTCGACGCCCTGCAGGCCGCCATCCTGCGCGTCAAGCTGAAGTACCTGCCGGGCTGGACGGAGGCCCGGCGCCGAAACGCCGACCGCTACCGGAGTCTCTTCGCGTCGCTCGGCTGCGAGGAGTGGGTGCGCCTGCCGGAGGACGTGCCCGGCCACATCTACAACCAGTTCGTCATTCAGGTCGTGGAGCGCGACCGGGTGCGCCAGCACCTCAAGGACGGGGGGATCGAAACCGAGATCTACTATCCCGTCCCCCTGCATCTCCAGACCTGTTTCCAGAATCTCGGGTACAGGGAGGGGGACTTTCCCCACGCGGAAGCGGCGGCGCGCGAGTCGCTCGCCCTGCCGATCTATCCGGAGCTGACGGAGGACCAGCAGACTCACGTCGTCACGCGACTTCGCGAATTCTTTGCCTGATCCGGGGTCCGCTTCCGCGGAGAGGCGCCGGATCCTCGACGAGTATCAGCGGCGCGCGCGAGAGATCGAGCCGGACCGGTACGCGCCGTGGCAGCTCTCGGTGCACCTCGCCCGGGCGGAGCGGTCCCGGAAGGGAGCGGCGCTCCTTCGCCGCGCCGGTGTTTTCCCGGGACCGGGCACGCCGTGCCTCGAGATCGGTTTCGGACGCGGGGGGTGGCTCTCCGAGCTCCTGGTCTGGGGAGTTCCGCTGCGAAACCTCCACGGGATCGACCTCGACCTCTCCGCCGTCCGGCTCGTCTCCGGGCGCCTCAACGGATCGAGACTCGCCGTCGGGGACGCGGCCGAGATGCCATGGCCCTCCGGGGCGTTCGATCTGGTCATCGCCTCGACGGTCTTCACCTCGATCCTCGATGACGGGGTCCGGCGGGCCGTGGCCCGGGAGGTCGCCCGGGTCCTCGCCCCCGGCGGGGCCCTCCTCTGGTACGACTTCGCCTTCAACAACCCCGGGAATTCGCATGTTCGGAAGGTCAGCCGCGGGGAGCTGCAGGCCCTGTTTCCCGGCCTGACGGGGCGGATCCAGTCCGTGGGCCTCGCTCCTCCGATCGCCCGGCGCATCGCCCCGTGGAGCTGGGTCCTCGCGACGACGCTCGAAGCCGTTCCGTTCCTGAGGACCCATCTGCTGGCGGTCCTGGCCAAGCCCGGGCCGGACGGGGCGCCTCCGGCCTTTTAGAGGGAGATTTTTTCCCAACCCCAAGAGTTTTTTTCTCCGCATTAGTACCTGCCCAGAACAACTTTCGCTGAGCTGGAGCGAGGGGTTCCGCAGCGGTCGGCGGGAGCCCGCCGGGGGCGACCCCCGCGGGAGACAATCCGACGCTTCCCGGACGGCCTCCGTCGCGGTAAACTCCTTCGTTCCAGAATGGTAAGTCTTTTGCATCGTCTCAGGCGCGCAGTCCCGGTTCTTCCTCGTTTGCGCTTCAGCGCGTCACGGGACGATGACCATGCGTGCGGTACTGACACAGGAGGTCGCCCGTAATGACGGAATCCCGACAAAGTGTGGTGCCTTACTTCCGGCCTGAGCTCACCGACGCCGAAATTCACGAGGTCGTCGAGGCGCTCAAGTCCGGCTGGTTGACGAGCGGCCCGCGGGTCAAAAAATTCGAGGAGCAGTTCGCTCGAGCCGTCGGGGCCTCGCATGCCGTCGCCTTGAACTCGTGCACGGCGGCTCTCCACCTCGCGGTCGAAGCGCTCGGCCTTCGTTCGGGGGAGGCGGTCCTCGTGCCGACGATGACCTTCGCCGCGACGGCCGAGATCGTGCGCTACCTCGGCGGCCTGCCGATTCTGGTCGACTGCGAGCCCGAGACGGGAAACCTGGACCTCGCCGACGCGGCCCGCAAGATCGAGGCTCTGCGCGCCGGCCGTCTTCAGGATCCGTTTCGTGCGTCCACCCGGGTGGTCGGGATCATCCCCGTCCACGTCGGTGGCCGCATGGTGGATCCCTCCTCCGTTCGCGCGTTCGCGGCGAAGGAAGATCTCTGGGTCGTCGAAGACGCCGCGCACGCGTTTCCGGCGTCCTGGCGCCCCGACGCCATGTCGCCCTGGCAGCGTTGCGGAGAAAAGACCGCGGACGTCAGCTGCTTTTCCTTCTACGCGAACAAGACCATCACCACCGGCGAAGGCGGAATGGCCGTCACCGAGGACGCCGCCCTCGCGGACCGGATGCGGCTCATGTCCCTGCACGGCCTGTCGCGGGACGCCTGGGAGCGGTACTCGGGTGGAGGCTGGGACTACCGGATCGTCGCGCCCGGCTACAAGTACAACCTGACGGACCTCGCCGCAGGAATCGGCCTCCACCAGCTCGAGCGCGCCGAGACCATGCGGGCCCGCCGGGAGGAGATCGCCGCCCGGTATCGGGAGGCCTTCGCCGGGATCGACGAGCTGGAGGTTCCCGGGGACGACCCCGATCGGATCCATGCATGGCATCTCTTCCCGATCCGCCTGCGGGAGTCGACGCTCTCCGTGACCCGGGACGAGTTCATCGAGGTCCTGAAGAAAGAGGGCATCGGTTGCTCCGTCCACTGGCGGCCGCTCCACCTCCACCCCTACTACCAGGAGACGTTCCGGTGGGCGCCGTCGGACCTACCGGTAGCGACCGCGGAATGGCGCCGCCTGATCAGTCTCCCGATCTTCCCGGCGATGCGCGAGGACGAGATAGCGTCCGTGACGCGGGTGGTCGCGGATCTCTGCGCCCGCTTCTCCATCCGGGCCTCTCACTCCCGGGCCGGGGCGGGGAAATCCTTTGCCGCCGAGACGGCACTCGCGGGAGAATCGTCGTGAGCACGGTCGAGCTTCCCCGCGTCTCCGACAACCCTCCCGCCACGGGGCTCCCGCGCATCTTCGAGCTCCTCGCGGCCGGCAGCGTGCTCCTGGTCTTCTCTCCGGTGTTGCTCCTTTGCGCGATTGGCGTCGCCCTCTCCTCCCGGGGACCGGTCCTGTTCCGGCAGAAGCGGGTCGGGCGCCGGGGCGAGATCTTCACCCTGTTCAAGTTCCGGACGATGCGCGCCGGCGTCGACGGGCCGCAGGTCACCGCGAAGGGCGACGACCGCGTCACGCTCGTCGGGCGGCTCCTCAGAGCGACGAAACTCGACGAGCTGCCGGAGCTGTGGAACATTCTCAAGGGCGACCTCTCGCTGGTCGGTCCCCGGCCGGAAGTCCCGCGCTTCGTCGACCTCGGCAATCCGCTCTGGAGAAAAGTGCTTCGGGTCCGCCCCGGCCTGACCGACCCGGTGACGCTGCGGCTCCGAAACGAGGAGGCCCTCCTCTCGGCGGTCGTCGGGAATCGGGAGACCTTCTACCGAGACGTTCTTCAGCCGTACAAGCTGCGCGGGTATGCGGAATACCTGGACCGTCGGACGATCTGGACGGACCTGCAGGTCCTCGTCCGCACCGCCGTCGCGATCGTGCGCCCCTCCACGGCGCCTCCGCCGTCCTTCGCCGAGCTCACGCGGATCGTCGAGGGATCCGAGCCGGACGAATCCCAGCGCTCGAGCACGCCGCCGGTCGGCGTCTCCCTCCGGCACGTCCAGTACCTGCTCGACGTCGTCGTGCTGACGCTCGCGTTTGGTATCTCGTACGCCCTTCGGTTCGACTTCAGCCTGAACCGCCGGGAGATGGCTTATCTGCTTCCGCAGCTACCGTGGGTGCTCGCGATCCAGTCGGGCGCGCTGCTGCTCGCGGGAGTTCACCGCTTCATCTGGAGGTACGTCGGAATCCGGGAAGCCAAGCGGTTTCTCGAGGCGGCCATCTGGTCAGGCCTCGCCCTCCTGATGCTGCGCCTGTACGGTCCCCATACGTTCCTGCCGTGGGGAATCCCGATCTCCGTGATCGTGATGGACACGGTGCTCGGGTTTGGCGGCGTGCTCGGGCTGCGGATGCTGCGCCGGGTGACTTACGAGCAGGAACGCCGGGAGGTCGCCTCGACCTTCGTGCCCGCCGCGGCGCGCCGCCGGGTGCTCCTCCTGGGAGCCGGGCAGGCGGGCGTGCTCGCGGCGAAGGAGATTCTGGGCCGCGGCGACCTCGACATCAGCATCCAGGGTTTCGTGGACGACGACCCGCGCAAGCAGGGGGCGCTGATCCACGGCATTCCGGTTCTCGGGACGACCCGCGACCTCGGCCGGCTCGTGGCCGAGAACGGGATCCAGGACGTCGTCATCACGATCGCGCAGATCTCGCGCCGGGAAATCCTCCGGATGTTCGAGCTCTGCCGGAAGATCAAGGTCAGCGTCCGGATCATCCCGGGCCTCTACGAGATCCTGCAGGGTAAGGTTCGGGTCACGCGGATCCGCAGCGTCGAGATCGAAGACCTCCTGGGCCGCGACCGCGTCTGCCTCGACGAGGACGAGATCGGCCGGTTCGTCGCCGGCAAGGCGGTGCTCGTGACCGGCGCCGGAGGCTCCATCGGATCGGAGCTCGCCCGGCAGCTCGCGCGGTTTAATCCCTCGTCGCTCCTGCTTCTCGAGCGGGCGGAATTCGTCCTCTTCGACATCGACAAGGAGCTTCGACGGGTCCACCCGAACCTGAACGTGGTCCCGATCGTGGCGGATGTGGCCGATGAGCCGTGGCTCCGGCGGATCTTCGACACGCACAAGCCGCAGGTGGTGTTTCACGCGGCCGCCCACAAGCACGTGCCGATGATGGAGTCGAATCCGTCGGAAGCGATCAAGAACAACATTCTCGGTACGTACACGCTGGCGGACGTCTCGGCCGAGACGGGCGTCGAGGCGTTCGTGATGATCTCGACCGACAAGGCCGTCCGGCCGACCTCGGTGATGGGCGCCTCCAAACGGGTCGCCGAGCTGGTCATCCAGGATCTCGCTGCCCGCCGGACCGCTACCCGCTTCGTCGCCGTGCGGTTCGGGAACGTGATGGGCTCCGCGGGATCCGTCATCCCGATTTTCCGCGAGCAGATCCAGCGCGGCGGCCCTGTGACCGTCACCGACCCGGAGATGAAGCGCTACTTCATGACGATCCCCGAGGCCGCTCAGCTCGTGATGCAGGCGGGAGCGATGGGCCGGGGCGGCGAGATCTTCATCCTGGACATGGGAGATCCGGTGCGGATCCTGGATCTCGCCGTCGCCATGATCAATCTCTCGGGCCTGCGGCCGTTCGAAGACATGGAGATCGTCTTCACCGGGCTTCGCCCCGGCGAAAAGCTGTTCGAAGAGCTCGAGCTCGCCGGAGAGGAGATCTCGAAGACGCGCCACCCGAAGATCTTCATCGGGAAGATCGCGCCGTACCCGTCG
>JBBRDK010000022.1:0-43593 GCA_038203955.1 Thermoanaerobaculia bacterium
GAGGTGAACCAGGACCCCCTCTTCCCGCCCGCCGGGGAGAGGGTTGGGGGCAGGGAGGTCTGCCGGCCGGGTTCGCGTCTACGGCGTCGCCCCGCAGAAGCTTTCGACGTCGAGGAAGTGGAGCAGGCGGCCGTGAGGAGAGAGCGCTTCGAATCCCGGAGAGCGGCCGTCGGCCCCTGAGGCCGCGGGCCTGCCTCGCTCGACTTCGACCCAGTCAATTCCGTTGCGCCGCGCGACCTCGCAGAACTTCCGTCGAGTCGTCGCGCCGTAGAGCTCGATCAGCTCCCGTTGCCGCTTCGCGACGTCGAATCCGGCTGAGGCGACCAGGGAGGCCGTCCCCCGCTCGTCCGAGTCGTTCCCGAGGAAGAGCTTCCGGCCCGCCATGTGGAGAGTGTTGGCCTCGAACGACACAAAGACGTCCCGCGGGGCCGTGAGCTCCCGCACGACGCGCGTCAGCCCCGTCGGGTACAGCGCATAGAAGACCGTCGGCCGGCTGCGCCAGAACGGGACGAGCTCGAGCACGCCGGAGAAGGTCATCAGGGCCATCGCCACGGCGAGGGCGGCCGCGCGGAGGGCAAGGGGCCGGCGCGAGCGCCAGATCTTCTCCGCGACGAAAAGCCCCGCGGCGAGATCGACGAAGAGGTTCATCGGACGCAGCCATTTGTGATTGTCGTAAATGGAAAGCGGGAGGACCTGCACGGTGTTCACGAGCAGAAAGGTGGGAGCGAGAATCGACGCGAGGGCGTCGAAGAGGCGCGGGCGGCGGCGGTACGCCTGAACGAGCCCGCCCACCCCCAGGATGGCCTTCAGTCCCCACCCGTACAGCCAGTATGCGAGAGCGTGGAGCAGCGAGAAGGGCGGCCCTCCCGGCATCGTCGAGAACGCCGGGTTCCAGCGCAGCGCGGGGCGGCCTCCCGGGACGAACCACTCCGGCCGCGAGGCCCACGCGACCCACGCCAGGAACGCGCCCCCGGAGACCGCCATCCCGATCAGGATCGCGGCGGTCTTCCGGCGCTCGGGCGCAACGGCGAGAAGCCATACGACCGAGAGGCCGAGAGAGACGGTGACGAACAGGTGCCACAGCGCGAACAGACCGAACGCGGCGCCCGCGGCCACGCAACATGGCAGGCTCCATCGGCCGCGCGTCGAAAGCAGGAGAACGGACGAGAGAAGGAACGCGGAAGCGAACACGAGCTGCCGCTCCTCCAGGAAGTAGAAAAGGTTGAACATCGTTCCGTTGTAGGCGAACGGATTCCCGGCCACGAACGAGGCGAGATACGGATGGTCGCGGCGCGTCAGGAGGTCCGTGACGCCGGCGAGGAAAGCCCGCCCGGCGCGGGGCGCGAGAGCGTCCGTGAAACGCAGGCTGCTCGACGTACAGGCGAGCACGGCCGCCAGCATGCCGGCGCCCGCGCTGCCGCCGAGCTCTTCCGCGAAGCCCGCGAGAAGTCCGAGGAGGGCGAACAGGCTCGCCGCGCTGACGAGCAGGAACGCGGATGCCAGCCGGACTCCGAAGACCACCGGCACGGCGGTCAGGAGGTCGAAGAAGAAGTGGTACGTGTCCGGGGCTCCGGCGAACGACTCGTTCTGCGCGGGGAAGTTGTCGCCGAAGGCGAAGTTCTGGACGATCGGAGCGTGCACGTTCAGGTCCCAGTAGATGGGGCTGCGCGAGAGAGTCTCGGGCGTCTGCGCCAGATGAGGCCGATAAAAGAAAAACGCGAACGTGCCGCAGGCGATCAGGAAGAGAGCCTTTCCGGCCACGGCCCGCGTCGGCCGGAAGGAAAGGATCGCGTGCGCGGATCGCCCGGCGGATCGGCGCGCGAGAAGAAGGCCCGCCACCGAACCCGCGAGAACGGCGAGAGCGGCCTTGCGAAGCACCCCGTCCGTCCAGGGAGCGAGACCGATCGCCACTCCGTAGACGGCGGTCGTCGCCGCGAACGTCCCGAAGACCCACGCGGCGAAGCCCCGCGCGAGCCCCGACCGGAGGAGCGCGGCGCGGTCCAGGAACACATAGGCCAGCAGGGCCGGAACGACGAGAAAGAGGAGGGTGAGGATCATCCGAGGTCCGGATCGCGGAGGAGGGTTCGCCGTCTCCGGAAGGCGCGGCGCCCCGGGGAAGCCCGCTCCGGGTCTCTCAGTCGAAACGGTCCTGAAGAACCGGCACGACGTGAACGCGCCTCTTCCCGTTCGGTTCGTCGACGATGATCCCCCACGGGACATCCGGATCGTGCTCGAAGATGCACAGCCACCGTTCGCGCGCCGCCTCGGCGAGCAGGCGCCTCTTGTTGTCGAGCAGCTCCACCGGATAGAGGTCGTATCCCATCATCCAGGGCAGAGGAACGTGCGCGGAGGTGGGGAGCGCGTCGGCGAAATAGAAGGCGGTCTTGCCGCCCGAGTCGATGCGTACCGCCTGCATCCCGGCGTTGTGGCCGGGGAGCGGAACGACGCGGAGGCCGGGCCGCACCTCGACTTCGTTCTCGAGGGCTTCGAGCCGACCCGCCGCCGCATAGGGCTCCCAGTTCGCCGCGTCGTACGACGCGCGGTCGCGCTCGTGAGGCGCGCGGGCGTGATGAAGCTCCGCGGACTGGACGTAAAGGGTCGCGTTCGGAAAGACGGGGACAGCCCGGCCGTTCTCGAGGCGCGTCGCGCCGCCCGCGTGGTCGAAGTGTAGGTGCGAAAGCACAAGGGCGTCGATGTCCTCGGGCTTCACTCCGAGGGCGGCGAGCGATACGCCGAGGGTCGGCGAGCTTCCGATCGCGTAGACCTCGCGTCCCCGGTCATCCCACTTGGCGCCCAGGCCGCATTCGACGAGAGCGGTGAATCCTTTTCCCCGGACGAGCAGGCAGTTGGTGGCCAGGCCGATCCGGTTTTTCTCGTCGGCCGGAAACTTCCGCTCCCACAGCACCTTCGGAACGACGCCGAACATGGCGCCGCCATCCAGCCGGAAATGCGCGTCGGCCACGATGTCGATCCGAAGGTCCCCCAGCCGCATGAAGGGATGGTACCGGGGATCGGGGGCCGGGAAACGGGAGCCGAGCGACCAACGGGAGCGAGACGGCCGCGGTACTCCGCGGTCAACTAGACCGGGAATCGGGAATCGGCGCTGAACGCTCAACGCTCAACTACTCTTTCCCCATGCTCCTGCGCTTCTTCGGCACGAAGGGATACGTCGACGCGGCGTCGCCCTCGCACGCCGGCCACTCGGCGTTCACGGTCGAGGCGGCGGGCTTCCGGCTGCTGTGCGATTTCGGCGAGAACCGCCGGGGGAGCCTGGCGAAGATCGCCCCCGACGCCGTCTTCGTCTCGCACGCGCATCCCGACCACGCCTGGGGACTCGCCGAGGGCACCGACGTCCCCGTCCTTGCATCGGAAGCCACTCACGCGCTCCTGTCCGAATTTCCGATTGCGAAGCGAGTCCTTTCCGTGCCCGGCGTCGCGCGGACTCTCGGGCCGTTTCGTCTCACGACCTTCGACGTCGTTCACTCGATTCGATGCCCCTGCATCGCCGCGCGGATCGAGACCCCGGAGGGGACCCTCGTCTACTCCGGCGACATCGTGAGCTTTGCGACCGCCGCCGGCCGGGACGAGGCCCTGGCGGGAGCGGACGTTTATGTCGGCGACGGATCGACGCTGACGGCGTCCCTCGTGCGGCGCCACGGGAGCGGCGCCCTCGTGGGCCACACGACCATCCGCGCCCAGCTCGGATGGCTCGGAAGAGCCGGCGTGCCGCAGGCCGTTTTTTCGCACTTCGGCGAAGGTCCGATCGCGATGGGGGATCCGGACCTCGAAAACGCGATCGAGGATCTCGCCCGGAAGTCCGCGCCGGAATGCTGCACCGTCGCCGCGCGCGACGGACTCGAAGTCAAAATAGCGCCCGTCTAAAACAAATCCGCCCGGCGGGGCCGGGCGGATCGCGATGAGAGCCTGAAGCCGAGGACAGGTTCAGTTGGACTTCCCCGAGCTCGAGCTGTTCGACTTGCCCCCTTTATTGGGAGGATTCGATTTCGGGTTGGCCGGAGCGGTCGTAGCCGTCCCGTTCGAGTTGTTCTGGGTGCCCTGATTCGCCGCGCCCTGATTGGTTGTCGTAGTGTCATTCGGGTTCGCCGCCGCGCCGGTGTCCGTCGTCCCGGTGTTCGCGCCGGCGGCCGGCGCCGTGGCGGTCGTTCCCGTGCCCGTCGTCGGGAATCCGTTCGGACCCACCGGCTGCGCCGCTCCGGGCTGCGGGCCCGGGCCGGACGTCGTGGGGAATCCGTTGGGACCGACGGGTTGCGTCCCGCCCGGCGTCGAGGCGCTGCCCGCGGTCGCCGCGGTCGCCCCCGTCGTGTTTGCCGGAGCCGTCAGCGTCGGATTGATTGCCGTCGTGCCGTTCATCGTGCCGTTCGCGGAGCCTCCGGCCCCGTTTCCGGTCTGGGCGGGAAGGTCACCGGGGAACACCTGGGCATCCACCGCAGCTCGCGCCCGGATGTCCCCCGAAGGGCTCGGCGCTCCCGAAGGCTGTGCGGCCGTTCGGGGCTGAGCGGGACCCGCCGCGGCGTCGCCACCCGTGGGTCCGATCGCGATGGCCTCGCCGGGGGCCAGTGGCCGGGCGGGCGCCGGGGCGGCTGCCGTCGCGGCGGTTCGCGCGAGGCGTGGCGTTTTCACGACGGTCGTGGACGTCGTGCGAACGGTCGTGGTTCCGTTTACGGCGGTGACGCCGGCGACGGACTCCGAGGGCACGCCGGTCAGCCGGCCGTCGGGATGCCGGTGGAACAGGAGAACGCTCCCGTGAGCGACGGGTTCGTCACGGGTCAGAATCGACGTGTTGCCCCGCAGGTCGATGCGGTAGAGGGCCCGGGCCCCGGCGAATCCGGCGACCCCGGAGACGAGAAGCGCGAGGGTGATCATTCGAGTTTTCATAGTCCACACTCATCCCGACTCCAATGCAGGATCCGTTCCGGACTCCGGAAAAAAAAGAGCCGGAACGGCCCCGGCGGCTCCGCCGAGGAATCAGAGCGGGGAACGAAGATGCACGGGCACCGCCGGGCCGACGCCCGGGGCCGCCCCCGCGCCCTTCGTGCCCGCCTGGGGACGCGGCCCGGGCTCGGCTTCCAGAGCGGCGACGGCGCGGCTCGCTTCCCGCGATCGCTTGACGAGCGCGAGCAGGGCGCCGGCCATCATCACGTAGAACCCGCCCCAGACGAGAGAGATCAGAGGCTTGCGGGTCACATCGACCGAAAGGCTCTCGACGGTCGCCGGCTGGTGCTCGGCGGCGGGGTCTTTCGAGACGCCGCGCATCCTGAGGACGACGGCGCCGTCCGTCGGCGACACGGCCATCACCTGAAAAAATGCGTTCGAGAGACCCGGAATCGCGACCTCCGGCGACTCCGCCGGCTGCCCGTCCGTGTGGAAGACGTATCGCGCGGTGACGTCGTGCTTCGTGCCGTCGGGGGGTGTCACCGTCAGCTCGGTCAGGACCAGCATCGACTTTTCGCCCCGCAGCATCGCGGCGCGATCGGCGTTGAACTCGCGGAAGGTGTATCCCGTGCCCTCGATGTTCGTCGTCGTGCCTTTCGTCAGCCGCACCTCGCGGCCGAACTGCTCAGCCTGGCCGGGATCGTAGGACTGCGGGGCGACGTAGAAATCGAACAGGGGAGAGTTGCGAATCGCCGGGTTCGCCATCAACTGGTTCGTCTTCGTATTCACGTACATCTTCGGGTACAGGTAACCGACTTTTCCGCCGGCGGACTCGACGCGCACTTCCATCGCCTGTTTCGCCGTCGCCGTTCCCGGCACGACGCGCAGAAACGTCAGCGTCGAGTCGCCCGCCCGGACGGGCTTGCCGGCGGGGAGCGTCATGCGGGTCGACTTCGCGTAGACGCCGGAGACCACAACCCCGGCGAGAAAGATCCCGACGCCGACGTGCGCGAGGTACCCGCCCGCGCCGCCGAACTTCCCGTTTCGGGCCTTTCGGATGACCGCCCGCAGATTCATGTCCGCCGAGAACCCGGCGAGAAAGAGAAGGACCAGGGTCAGCGGATCGCGCGCTCCCACGATCGCCGCGAGCGCCAGGATCGCCGCGCCGACGAGGAGCGACCGGCGCGCGCTGCGCGCGACCGACCCGGCCGTGTCCCCCTTCCAGGAGACGAACGGAACGAGCGCGGTAAGCAGAATCAGAAGCGCCGCGGCCGGCGACGTCGTCTGGTTGTAGAAGCTCGCCTGGACCTGCGACGGGTTTCCGGTCAACCGCGTCAGAAGCGGCGCCGACGTCCCGAGGAGGATCACGAAGCCGAGCGCGCAGAACGCCGCGATCCCGAGGATGAAGAGGACGCTGCGGGAGAGAAGAGCGGGGTCCTCCTCCTGCACCGACGGTATGGAACGCCACCGCCACGCGATCAGAACCGCGGACCCGAGGAGAAACCCGAGGAGGATTCCAACGAGCCACCCCGTGATTCCCAGATCGATGAACGAATGCACGGAGAAGTCCGCGAGGATCCCGGACCGCGTGAGAAAGGTCCCGTACAGGATCGCGATGTACGCGACGCACGCGAGGATGAGGTTGACCTTGCGATGGCGCTTCTTCACGCGCTGGAGGAACATCCCGTGGACGAGCGCCGCCGTGAACAGCCAGGGGACGAGGCTCGTGTTCTCGACAGGATCCCAGCCCCAGTAACCACCCCAGCCGAGCGTCTTGTAGGCCCAGTACCCGCCCATCAGGATGGCCGTTCCGAGCGTTACGAACGTGAACAGCGCCCAGGGGATGGCGCGCGTGACCCATCCGTCCCACCGCTTCTTCCAGAGCGCCGCGATGGCGAAGGCAAACGGCACCGAAAGGGAGGCGAAGCCCGAGAACATGACCGGCGGGTGGATGACCATCCACGGGTCCTGCAGCAGAGGATTCAACCCGACGCCGTCGGCGGGCGGCGCGCCCGGAAGGAGACGGAAAGGACTCTGACGGCAGAGAATCGCCACGATTCCCAGGAACGTGGCGAGATAGACGACCATGACGGGAGCTTCCTGCTCCTTCGCGCTCCGCCAGACGAAGAGGCCGATGATCGCTCCCCAGAAGCACCAGAGCAGGAACGATCCTTCCTGGCCTCCCCAGAAGGAGGAGATCAGAAAGTGCAGCGGAAGATCGCGGGCGGAATAGGCGTTGACGTACGAAACGTCGAACCGGTGCTGGAGAAGCAGCGCCAGCAGGACCCCGCACGCCGCCACGATGCAGGTGGCAAACGCCGCGTACGCGCTGCGCGCCAGCGGAATCAGGTGCGGGCGTCCGCGGTCGGCCCGGAGGTAGAGAAGGAGAGAGGCGGTCCCGGCGGCGAGAGCGCCCCAGATCGCGGCCACGCCGGGCCAGAAGTAGGACATCAGGTGCGTCCCACCGCCCTGGGAGACGCCCCGTACGCCTTCTCGACCTCCGCGCCCTGGTACTTCGAGGGACACTTGACCAGGAGACGCTCCGCGTCGATGCGCCCCTTCTGATAGCGGCCGATGGCGACCACGGAGATCGCGTCCTTGAAGTTGCCGGGCTTGATCCCGCGATAGACGACCGGCATCCGATGGCCCGAGGCGTCCAGGATGTCGAACGAGAGCTCCTGCCGGCCGGTGTCGTAGCGGTCGCTCTGCTTGTCGAGACTGCCCATCACCTGGACGGTTCCCCGCGCGCGCCGCGCCTCATCGAAGGAGAGATACGGCGTGAGGGTCTTCTGGAAGGCCGTAACCCCCAGAAGAACGAAACCGGCGGCGAGGACGGCCGCGATCCAGTAGCCCTTTTTCATCGCGGACGCTCCCGCTGGGAAATGCGCCGGTCGAGGCGCCAGAGGTAGAGAAAGAGTCCCGCCCAGACGACCACGTTTACGGCGGCCAGAAACCCCAGGCTGTTCATAGGGGGAGTGTCTCCGTCTCGGCGGTCAAAAGCAAACGGGCTTCGGGATTCCCTTGAGGCAACGCGGCTGCCTGAGAGGACATTTCCGTCGCGATCAACCGGACGCTCCCCCCGCCGATTCTCGCGCTGTCCGGACCAGCCTCGCCGCGCGCGCGTCGAGCGACAGCATCCAGAGAAAAATGGCCGTGAATCCGGCGAGGCCGGCGAAGAAGACGACCCGTGTCGGGGTGTCCATCAGGATCTTTCCCTGCGGGTTGATTACCGTCTGCGGGTGGAGCGACGCGGTCACCCGGGGCGCCACGAACACCAGAAACGGCATCAACACGGCGGCAAAGAGCGCATAGGCGGCCGCGATCCGCCCTCGCCGGACCGGGTCGTCGACGGCCGCGCGCAGGAAGAGATAGGCGCCGTAGAGGAAGAGGAGCAGCAGAAACGACGACTCCCGCGGGTCCCAGTTCCAGTACGCCCCCCACATGATTCTGGCGAAGAGAGATCCCGTGACGAGGGCCAGCACGGCGAAAAGCACGCCGAGGCGGACAGCGGCCGCGGCGATCTCGTCGTGCCACGGGTTGCCTCGCGCCAGATACGCCGCGGAGTACCCGGCGGCGACCAGGAAGGCGAGGCTCGCAGTCCACGCGCAGGGGACATGAAAAAAGACGATTCGCGAGGATTCGCCGAGAAATCCGTCCGCCGGGCGCGGCCAGAGGAAGGCCGCCGCGACCATGGCCGCCATTCCCGGCAGGAGCAGAAGCTTCAGGATCTTCATGCTTGCAGGAGCTTATACGGGGGCCGGGAAACGGGAAACGACAAATACGGCCGTTCCCGCCACCCATGTCGGCTAAGATCCGCGGACACAGCGCAGAGGGCACGATGGCGGGACGGTGGGGCTTGATCCGCCGTACCCGGAATCCGAGGGAGGGGTTTCTTGAGCTCTTACTCGCCGGAGGCGATGAGCGATTTTGCGCTGCGCGTGCGCAAAGCGTCGATCACCGAGTGGGGATACCGCAAGGCCGTCGACATGGTCGGCGCCGCGGCGAAGTTCCTGGCCATCCAGAAGACGATCGAGAAGGTCGCGTCCTTCAACGAGCCCGTCCTGATAACCGGAGAGAGCGGTTCCGGCAAGGAGGCGCTGGCCCAGGCGGTCTACCTCGTCGGACCGCGGAGGGGAAAGCCTTTCGTCTCGGTCAATTGCCCGCAGTACGTCGAGGGCAACCTGACGGTCAGCGAGCTCTTCGGCCACAAGAAGGGCAGTTTCACCGGCGCTTCTTCGGACCGCCGCGGATGCTTCGAGACGGCGGACAAGGGAGTGATCTTCTTAGACGAGATCGGGGACCTGCACATGAGCGCGCAGGTCATGCTGCTGCGCTCGCTGGCCAACGGCGAGTTTCAGCCGCTCGGCTCCGAGATCACGCAGTCGGTCAACGTGCGCATCGTCGCGGCCACGAACCGCCCGCTCACCCAGCTCATCGCGAGCGCCGGATTCCGGCACGATCTCTACCACCGCCTCTGCTACTTCCTGATCCGCGTTCCCGCATTGAGAGAACGGGAGAACGACTGGTTTTATCTTCTGGAGCACACGCTGCAGAAGCTCCGCGCTCAATACGGCGCGTCCCGGCGCTTTTCCCAGGCCTCCCTGAAGATGCTCGAAGACTACGACTGGCCGGGGAACGTGCGCGAGCTCATCAGCGTCACGACGACCGGCTATGCGCTGGCGGAGGGCGACCGGATCGAGCCGGAGCACTTCATGTCGCATCTCTCGGAGGGGAGCCCGGAAAACGACGACCCGTCGCACGACCTCTACCGCCGGATCACTTCCAACGGCGCGGGCTTCTGGGAGCTCGTGCACTCTCCGTTTCTGGACCGCTCGTTGAATCGCTCTCAGGTGAAGGGGCTCATCCGACAGGGGCTGTTTGACGCCGGCGGGAGTTACCGGCAGCTGCTCGATGTCTTCGGGCTGCCCGCGGCCGATTACCAGAAGCTGATGGATTTTCTCCGACATCACGACCTGAAACCCTAGTTTCTCCAGCGGCGCCCCGCGTACTCGCGGAAAGGTCGCCGCGTCGTATTTGGGCGCGCGCGTCCCACGCGCGCCCAAATATGCTCAAAGTCAGCGCCTCGTGACGAGCGGTAACGGTGCCCGGTTCTGGCGCACGCGCCCAAAACATACTCAAAGGAGGCGCTGTCGTCGTTGAGAGGTCACGGGCCCGGGCTCCCTTTGGAGCGGTGGCTCCTGTAAATGGAGCGGCGCCTCCACTTCCCCCGAGGACGTCGTCGATAAACTCCCTGTTCAGAGCGGTTTCCGAGCGGAGGGCCGTGGCACCCGCCGTGCACTTTCGTACAGCAAACAAAGAGCTCAGCCACTTCCGGCTGAACATCGCAGGAGGTTCTCATGGCCGACATCAGTCGCGGAGAGATTCAGGATCTGCTCGGGAAATTCGCGGCGAACGATCCCAAGTACCGCGATGCGCTCCTGAAGGATCCGAAGGGCACGATGGAGAAGCAGCTCAACACGACCCTCCCCTCGGGCATGAAAGTGAAGACGGTCGAGGAAACGGCCGACACGCTCTACGTCGTCGTCCCGTTCATCCCGAAGGCCGGCGCGGAGCTTTCCGACAGCGCCCTCGAGATGGTCGCCGGCGGCTTCCTAGATCACAACTGCAACAAGGCCCAGGGCGGCATCAACACCCACGTCGAAATCAAGCTCGTCTAACTCTCCGCATCATCGGTCCGGCGAGGCCACCTTCCCCGCGTGGAGGGTGGCCTCGCTCTTTGAGGGAGGCGCCGTGACCTTCGACGCTCTCGCGGAGATCGCCGCGCGCGCGATGACTCTCGACGAGAGGCTCGAACTGCCCGGGCCCGTTCCCGTTCCCGAAGCGGCCGACGAGACGCGCAGCGACCCGCGACTCGACGCGTGGGCGCGGGCCGTGGCGGGGGGGCGCGGAGAGGCCTTCGCCCGCCGGCTCGCGTGGGACGGCCTCGACGAAGCGGGCGTGGCGGCGGCGCTCGCGCGTCCCGTCGCCTTTGCGGAGGGCGTTCTACCGCCGTGGACCTCGATCTTCCAGGCGTACCTTTCGCGCGCCGTCCGCCCCGACGCGCCGCTTCCCGGGGATCTCGATCCCGCCGTCGTCTTCCCGGAGCTCTGGGCCCCGCTCGTCTTCGAGGCGCGAGAGCGTCTGGCGTCGCGGGCGGGCGGCGATCTCGAGCGCCTGGCCGCGCCGGCGGTCGAAAGACTCGAATCGCTCCTGCTCTGGCAGGCGTCCGCCGTCGCGGGGGCGGCAGCCTTCGAGGAATTTTCCGCGTACCGGGAAGCGCGCGAAGTCGAGGCCTCCGTCCCCGGGGCGATCGACCCTTCGCCGGCCTATCGACGGTTCGTCGCGGATCTCCGGGCCGGCGGTCTCCTCTCTTTCTTCCGGCAGCATGCCGTGCTCGCCCGCCAACTGGCGGTCCTCTCCGAGACGTGGGTCGAGACGACGCGGGAGCTCGCGGCGCGCCTCGCGGCGGATAAGACTCAGCTCTCCGAGCGCTTCGGAGCGCAGGGCCGGGTCGTTGAGATCCGCCCCTCGCTGTCGGACCGCCACCGGGGGGGCCGCACGGTCAGCGTTCTCCGGTTCGAAAACGGCGCCGCTGTCGTTTACAAGCCGCGGGATCCCGGAGCCGAAGCGGCGTGGAACGGATTTCTGATCTGGCTAGATGCGCGGGCGCCTTCGGTCGGGCTGCGGCCCGTCGGCTTCCTCCGGCGGGACGGTTACGGATACTTCGAGCTCATCGAGCCGGGGACGCCCGAGGAGGAAAGCGCCGCTCGCGACTACGTGCGCCGTTCGGGCGCCCTCCTCTGCGCCGCGTGGCTGATGGGACTCGACGACCTCCACGTCGAGAACGTGATCGCCTCGGCGGGGGCGCCCGTGATCGTCGACGGGGAGTCCGCGTTCCAGCCGGAATTCGCTTCGGGCGAGGAGGCGCCCTCCGGCGCGATCGGCCGGTTCGCGCGGGAGTGGCGCGAATCGGCTCTCCGCTCGGGCCTTCTCACGACGCCGAAGGTCGACCCTTCGGGCGACGTGTCGGAGCTGTCCGGCCTGCGGGGCGGACCGGCTCCGGCGTCGCGCAGGACGATGATGGCGTTCTCCCGTCCCAACACGGACGCGATGCTGAGAATTGTGGAGCCGTCTCCCGGAACGCCGAGGGCGAACCTTCCGAGCTTCCGCGGACGCCCTCTGCTGCCGGACGATTTTCCCGACGAGCTCGAGCGGGGGTTCAGAGACGCTTACCGCGCGGCGATGGAACACCGCGACGCGATCGCCGCGCCCGGCGGCCCGCTCGATGCGTTCGTCGGGACGTCGACTCGGCTCGTGCTCCGCCCGAGCGAGACCTACGCCGGCCTTCTCCTGGAGCTTTCGAGTCCCGGACACCTGCGGGACGGCGTCTCGCGCAGCTTCGCGATCGACTCTCTCAATCGGGTCTTTCGCGGGAACGACCGGCCGCCCGCGCTGTGGCGTCTCACGCGGGAAGAGCGGTCGGCTCTGGAGCTCCTCGACATCCCGTACTTTCGAGTCGCCGTCGGCGCTCGCGCGATTCCCGTGGCGGGAGGCGAGCCGATTGAAGGACGCATCGCGCGATCCGGCCTCGAGGCCGCCCGGACCCGGCTGGCCGCAATGTCGGAGGAGAGCCTGGCGGATCATCTGGCGTGGATCCGTCCGAGGCTGGACGCGCGGCGCGGCTCGGGGGCCGGGGAGCCCCGCTTCTCACGCTCGGAGCGGGTGCGGATGGCGCGCGCGATCGGCGAGGAGGTGCGCGGTCTCCTCGGGGCGCGGGCCTCTGCCGGGGCCGGAGCGGGCGCCGGCCTCTATTCGGGCTCGGTCGGAATTGCCCTCTTCTTCGCGGGACTGGCGTCTGTCGCGAAGGACCCTTCGTTTCTCGAGTCGGCGCGCGACCTCTGCCGGCCGCTCGCGCGCGCCCTCGACGCCGGCGAAGGAGACGCGGAAACCGGTCTCGGAGATTCGATCGGCGCGGGAGACGGGACGGGCTCCGTCGTGTACGGGCTCACGGCCCTCGCGTCGGTTTCCTCCGACCCGGAGTTTCTGCGCCTCGCGCGCCTCGCGGCATTGCGCATCACTCCTCAGCGGATCGCCGCCAGCGCGATTTCGGACGTGGAGGGCGGTGCGGCGGGCGCCGTGCTCGGTCTCGTGGCGCTCGCGACGCTGACCGGCGACCCGGCGCCGCTTCTGTCCGCCACGGCTTGCGGCGACGTCCTGCTCGCGCGCGCGGCGGCGATCGCCGGAAGCGGGTGGGGCTGGCCCTCCTCCGACGGAACGTGCCTGGCCGGGCTCGCACACGGCGCCGCGGGCATCTCGCTGGCGCTCGCCCGCCTCGCCGAGGGGGGCGCCGGAGAGCGCTTTGCCGACGCCGCCCGGAAGGCCCGGCGATACGAGGAGAGTCTCTTCGATTCCGAGCACGGAAACTGGCCGGTGCTCTCGCCTTTTCGAGGCCGTCCGCCGGTCTTCATGAAAGCGTGGTGCCACGGCGCTCCCGGGATCGCGCTCGCGCGCGCGGGATTGCTCGCGCGCTCGCCGGACGCGTCGCTGTCGCGGGAGCTCGAGCGCGCCATGTCCGCCGCGGTGTCGACGGGGTTTCTTTCCACGGACCATCTCTGCTGCGGAAATGCCGGGCTCGCCGAGATCCTTCTGGCCGCCGGGGACGCGGCCGACCGCGACGACTGGCGTCTCGCCGCCGGCCGCCGCATGGCCGCGTTGCTGCACTCCGCGGTGTCTCGCGGAAGCTTTCGGCTCGAAAACGAGAAGAGCGATTCCGCGCAACCGGACGACGCGGGCTTTTTTCGCGGACTTTCCGGCATCGGCTACGCGCTCCTCCGGTCCGCCGCGCCCGAGTCGCTTCCGTGCGTACTGCTCTTCGAAGGGGCGGCGCGCGACTCCCGCGGCCTTGACGCCGCTCGCGCCCCGATGCTAGGTTTTGAGCAGTCCTTACAGTCAAAGTCTTCGACGGCGACTTCGGCCGCCGGCAAAGGAGTCCGCTGATGAACGCGTTGCCTGCGCGGTTGCGCCCGATCGTTCTCCTGATGGCCGCCGCATCGTGCACTCCGCTGCTCGCAGGCGACACGCGACGGAACGCTCCGCCCGCTCCCTACGATCCTCCCGCGCTGACGTTTCCCGACAACCGCATCTCCCTGATCGACGCGGTGCGGCTCACGCTTCAGCACGATCCGAACATCAAGCTGTCCGAGCAGCGGTCGCGGCTGCAGGAGGGCGTCGCGCAGACGGAGACCGGCCGTTTCGACCTGACCCTCCTCGGCAACCTGAATTTCTCCCTCACTCAGACGGCGCTGACCCGGTCTCAGGTGATCGCCGAGCAGAAGCGCCGCACCGACATTCAGAAGAGCATCTCGGACATCACTCAGACACGGGACACGGCGCAGTCGGCGATCGTCGAATACCAGCGGCTCGCGCTCGATCCCACGGGGTTCCGCCTGACCGACACCGGCGAACAGACGCAGTTCGACGTGCTGAACACGACGATCCGGAACACGACGGATCCCCAGGTCCGGGCGATCTACGAAAACCTCCGGACCGACCTGATCGCCCGCGGGCTCTCGACGAACCAGCAGGTCTTTAACCAGTCCGTGATCGAGCTCGCGAGCGAGAAACAGAAGCTCGCCGATCTGGGCCCGCTCCCGAAGGAAAATCAGAGCATCGCCGGCAACATCGATTTGCAGCTGATCCAGCCGGCACGCAACGGCATCACGCCGGGACTCATCTTCAAGGGAAGCTTCGAGTCGGACCGCTTCAAGGGGAAGAGAAACCTGGAGCAGTTCGGAGGCAAGGGCGCGGAAGACGTCTACAGCTACTCGGTCGGCTTCACGGTCGACGCGCTCCTTCTCCGCGGGCGCGGCCTCGACGCGACCGGCGCCCCCGAGCGAGCCGCCCTGATTGACTACGAGGCGAGCGAGCTCACGTTCAAGCACTCCGCGTCCGTCAGCGTCCTGAACACGATCGCCGCCTACTGGGGCCTCGTCGCCGCGCAGGAGCAGCTGGACATCGCCAGGAAGTCCGTCGAGCTGCAGAACCGGCGTGTCGAAATCACGAATGCTCTCATCTCGGGCGACGAGATTCCGCGCTCCGAGCGGGCGCGCGTTCTCGCGAGCCAGGCGGGGGACCAGAGCCTCGTCTTCAACGCCGCCCGCGCGGTCAACGAGGCGCGCGTCAACCTCGCCCGCGCCATGGGCCTGTCGGTCCTCGAAGAGGCGAACGCGCCGCTCGCGGCCGATCCGTTCCCCGCGCCCGCGGATCCCGCCGCGCTGCGCGGCAGGGCTCCCGACGAGCTGATCACGAGCGCGGTCGACCGGCGCTACGACCGTCTCGCCGCCCGAAAGCTGATCGAGTCCGGAGGAGTGCTGCTTCGTTTCGCGGAGACGGATCTCCGGCCCCGCCTCGACCTCCACAGCCAGATCACGGCCGGTACGGTCGCGGAGCGCCGCATCGGGAACACGCGCCACGGCTGGAGCGCGCCGAGCTTCTCGGTCGCCCTGGATTTCGAGAAACCGTTCGGCAACAACGCGGCGAGAGGACGCCTGGAACAGCGGGACGCCACGTTGAAGCAGCGGTCGATCACTGCCGCCGACCTCGACCGGAACATCAAGGCGAACATCGTCCAGATCGTGCGATCCCTCCAGGAGACGGCCGACCAGGTGCAGAGAGCGCGCGACGCCGTGGAGTTCTACGGCCGGACGATCGACTCGGAGAACGAGATGTTTCGTAACGGACAGTCGTCGCTCATCGATACGATCCTGACGCAACAGCTCCAGACCGGGGCCCTCATCACCTACGCGCTTGCGCGCCAGCAGTACGCCACGTTGCTCGCGCAGCTGCGGTTCGAGAGCGGGACCCTGGTCCGCGAGGGGCCTCGCGATGCGCGCATCGAGCCCGCCGATCTCGTGACACTCCCGCCGGGGGGGACCGCGAAATGAAACAATTCCTCGCCGGAGCGCTCCTCGCCCTGGTGGGAACCGGGTGGGCGGGGGCGGACACTCAGTACCGGATCGAGCTGCGCGGCAGGCCCGCCGTCGTCTCGAAAGACAGGCCGGTCGAGCGCGGGACCATGCTGATGTACCACCGGGCTCCCGACGGCGTCCTGACCAGCGTTCCCCGCGAGGAGGTCGTCCGCGTCGAGGCGTACGAAACGGCGCCGGCGGCTCCCCGGGAGTCGACGCCCGCGGCGTCTCCGAGGGCCATTGCGCCGACCGCGCCGGCCCGCGGAACGCCATCTTTGACCGCGCCGCGCCGTGAGACTCCCGCTCCCGCCCCGACGCGGCGAGCGACGCCTACGCCCGTCCCCGCGACGGCGTCTGCTCCGGCGGCGACCACCGGAGCTTCGGCGGCGTCCGCCGCGGCGCCCCTCGTGAAGTCGACCGCGCCGTCCTCCCCTCCCGGGGGCAAGACCGCGTCCAGTCCCGCCGAGACGCGGCCGGGACGGCGCGGGGCCTCGGGCAAACCGGGAGCCACGGTTCGCCTGCGCCCCGAGCCGGCGGAGGTTTCGGGCGCGGCCTTCGGGCAATTCGCGCCGCCCTCGGCGCCCACGGGCCCGTACGCCCCGCCGGAGCCCGCGCCGCAGAGGATTCGCCTGGCGGACGCCGTTCGCCGGACCCTGGATCTTCAGCCGCAGATCCAGCTCGCCCGCCAGGACGTGGCCCTGCGCCTCGGTCTCTATCAGGAGGCGCTCGGGCAATTCGACGACACGATCGTGTTCCTCCCCTCGTACGACCGCGCCATCGGTTTCCTGTTACGGGGCCCGCTGACCCCCGAGGTGCAGCGCCGCTACGCGCTGAAGACTCTCGGCGACGTGCTCGCGCAGGTGGCGACGGACATCGAGACCTCGCTGGCGCAGGGCAAGGCCAACTCGTACAAGTATTTCGGTCCCTGCTCGGGCTCGACCTTCACCGTCAACGGAGTGACGATCTGCCTCGACGTCAGCGGCACCAACATCCAGCCGTCCGTCGTGCAGGGAGCTCTCGCCCGGAGGAACTTCGAGGATCTGCTCGCGGCGCTGGCCGCCAACGACCCGAACGCCGCGGAGCGGGCGGACCTCCAGGCGGCCCAGAAGCGTTATCAGGATTTCTACGCCGATCTGCTGACCCGGTTCGACGCCGGCGCGCGGGAGGTGTCGGGCCGCGCGTACGAGTCTCTGGCGAGGTTAGGGCCTCTGCCTCGCAACGACGTTCGCGACACCCTGACGCTCGACCTGCGATACGACATCGCGCTGCACAACGGCCTGATCGTGTCCCCGATCATCCTCGCCCAGGGCCTTCGTAACAACTTCGAGGGGAAAAACGACACGGCTGCGTTCGGCGGGCGCGGCATTCCGACCTCGTACACGGCGGTTCTGGGCTTTTCCGTCGACGCTCCGCTTCTCCGGGGGTTTGGCTATGTCTCGACGGAAGCCGCGTTGAATGCCGCGAAATTGAACTACCAGGCCTCGCTCGACTTTCTGGCGCAGATCGCGGCGCAGAGCGTCCGCGACACCCTGCAGGCGTACTGGAGGCTGGCGGCCGCGGAGGAGCGCTTCACCCTGCTCGACCGGTCGGCCGGCGCGCAGGGGCGGATCCATCAGCTCTCGGAGGCGCTCGTTCAGGGCGACGAGATCCCCCGGGCGGAGCTCGATCGCGTGCGGGCCCGTCGCGCGGAAGCGGAGGCGGCGGTCGCCGACGCCCGTGGCGCTCTCGCCATCTCGCGGGTCGGTCTCGCGCGGACGATCGGGCTCGACGTCGCGGAAATCGCGAATGCGCCGTTGACGGCCGACCCGCTCCCGGCGGCGCCCTCGACGGCCCGGCTGGACGAGCAGCCCTTGAAGGACCTGGTCGAAGGCGCCGTGCGCGCGCGCGGAGACGTGAAGTCACTTCGGGCGCGGGAGACCGCCGCGGACGCGCTCGTGCAGGCGGCGCGATCGAACTTGAAGCCGAGCCTCGGCGTCACCCTTCAGGCGGATTACCGAAGCCGCTTCGAGGCCTTCACCCGGGACGCCGCCGGGAACGTCTCCGATGTGTCGCGGAGCGTGTTCTACGCGCGCGGGTATACCCGCGCGTTCTCGGGCAAGTACACGGGTCCGAGCTTCCAGATCAACATGCGCCTGAGCCTGCCCTTCAAGAACAACGTTCAGCGCGGGCTCCTCCTGCAGGCGGAGTCGTCGCTCGCCTCGAGCGGCATCGCGGCGCGGGATCTCGAGCGCACCGTTCAGGCGAACACGGTGCAGGCGGCGAATTCCGCGCGCGAGTCCGCCCGGGAGGCGGAACGGCGGCGGGCCGCCGCGGGGTACTACGAGGAGACGATCCGAAACTCCTTCGAACAGTACCGGTCCGGGGAGATCAGCCTTCTGGACGCCATCCTGACCGAGCGGGACCTGACGTCCGCTCTGCTCGGTTCGGTGTCGGCCCGGCAGACCTTCGCCTCGGACGTCACGCGTCTGAGGTTCGAGACGGGCTCTCTCCTGCCGTACAGCCGCACGGATCGCGACGTCACGTTCGGAGAGGTGGATCCGCGGATCTACGAGATGACGGGCACCCGCTAGGAGCCCTGTCCGAGAAATGCCCGTCGCGAGCGCGGTGAGACCGAAGCGAGAGCGGGAGCGCAGGACTTCCATGAGCGGGGGACCGGCTCCCCCGGAACCCCCGGGGGCGCGGAGGGTAGCCGCGGCGCGCCGCACAAGCCCCAGGGGTCCAGGGGACTGGCGAAGTCCCCTGCTCAGAATCCGACCGAGCATTCCGCTCGCCGCGAGAGTATCGCCGCGCGCAGCAGGAGATTACGAGGACAGGTTCCCAGGATTCCGATCGCAACCCTCCCGGAAAGGGCTACCATCATCCGCACACAGCGGGAGCCGATCTCATGGGCATAGGCGAAGGGCTTTTTCGGAAAAGCGCGCTCGAGAAGCTGTCCTCTCCCGAGCAGCTCGACGTGATGATGCGCGTGACGTCTCCGACGGGGTGGATCGCGCTGATCGGGACCGGGATCATCCTCGCCTTCGTGGTCGTGTGGAGCGTGGTCGGCTCGATCGGCATCCGCGTCGACGGCCAGGGAATGCTGATTCGCGGCGCCGCCGTGTACGACGTGAGCTCCGGGGCGCAGGGCCGCATCGAGCAGGTTCTGGTAGCGGCTGGCGACCGGATCACGAAGGGGCAGGTGGTTGCGAAGATCGCGCAGCCCGAGCTCACGCTCAAGATCTCCAACACCAAAGCGGGACTCGCCCAGCTCGAAGAACAGAGGACCGCCTCGGGCCACCGGGGAAGCTCGATCGTCGTCCAGTACCAGGCGCAGGCGCGGGCGCTGCGCGAAAAGGTGGGCGTCCAGCAGAGGCTCGTCGCGCGCGGCCTCCTGACCAACGGGACGCTTCTGCGGACGCAGGAGCAGCTCGCCTCGACCGAGGCGCTCATCTCTCAAAACAAGGACTCGCAGTCGGGGCAGGTGATTCGCGTCGAGGATCTGAGGCGCCAGCTGAAGGAGCTCGAAGAGCAGCTGGCCTCCTCGACCGACGTTAAGAGCCCGTACGAAGGGCGAGTGCTCGAGGTGACGAGCTCCGGCGGGAACATGATCAGCCCCGGGACCCGGCTCCTGACGCTCGAGCCCTTAAACGCGCCTCTGGAGACCGTGATCTACATTCCGGCGGGAGAGGGCAAGAAGGTCCGCCCCGGAATGCAGGTCCGTATCTCTCCCACCACGGTCAAGGCGGAGGAGTACGGGTTCCTGGTCGGGAAGGTGAAGTCGGTCTCGGAGTTTCCGGTGACGCCGGAAGGGTTGAGAAAAGTGCTTCGGAACGACAAGCTCGTCGAGACGCTCATGGGGAAGAGCGCTCCGATCGAAGCGGTCGCGACGCTGACCCCCGACCCGTCCACGCCTTCGGGCTACCGGTGGTCTTCTTCCAAAGGGCCGCCGACCCAGGTGAACAGCGGCACACTCGCGACGGCTTCTGTCGTCGTCGAAAGCCGTTCGCCGATCTCCTACGTTCTGCCGGTGGTCAAGAGGTCCCTGGGCGGGGGTTAGGAGCCTGTCCTCGTAATGCCCTGCTGCGCGCTGGCGATTCTCCTGCTGCGAGCGGAATGCTCATTCGGGCTCGGTACAACTCGGCTACGCCTCCGGGCACCCGGGGGTTCCGGGGGACCCACCGGTCCCCCGCTCATGGAATTCCTGCGCTCCCGCTCTCGCGTCGGCCTCGCCGCGCTCGCGACGGGCCTTACCCGGACTGGCTCCTAGGCGCACGTGGAAGCCCAGAAAGAGCTCGCGACCGACGAGACGCCCGCCTCTCCGAAGAAGCCTCGGCACCGTCGGGTCAAGACGCCGACCATCCTCCAGATGGAGGCCGTGGAATGCGGCGCGGCGGCCCTCGCGATGATCCTCTCCTACTACGGGAAGATCGTGCCTCTGGAGGAGCTGCGCGTCGCATGCGGCGTCTCCCGCGACGGAAGCAAGGCGAGCAACATCATGAAGGCGGCCCGAAAGTACGGGCTCGTGGCGAAGGGGTACAAGTACGAGCTGGACGACCTCTACGTCCAGAAATTCCCCGTCATCCTTTTCTGGAACTTCAACCACTTCCTGGTCCTCGAGGGGTTCGGCGGCAAGGGCAAGGTTTTCCTGAAGGATCCGGCGCAGGGGCCGCGCGTCGTCAGCATGGAGGACGTGGACGCCTCCTTCTCGGGCGTCGTGCTCACCTTCGAACCGGGCCCGGAGTTCACCAAGGGCGGCGAAAAACCGAGCATGGGCGCGGCGCTGCGGCGGCGCCTCCAGGGCTCGGAGGCCGCTCTTCTCTTCGTTTTTCTATGCGGCGTGGCCCTTGTGATTCC
The DNA here is from genome assembly GCA_038203955.1 of Thermoanaerobaculia bacterium. Lineage (GTDB taxonomy): Bacteria > Acidobacteriota > Thermoanaerobaculia > UBA5066 > Gp7-AA6 > JALYUA01. The sequence continues at coordinate 20,694 of JBBRDK010000022.1, forward strand.
GGGCCTGATCGTGCCGACCTTCGCGCGGATCTTCATCGACGAGTACCTGATATCCAACCGCGCGTCGATTTTGAAAGCCCTGCTGATCGGAATGGCGGGCACCGCCGTCATTCGGATGATCCTGACGTGGCTCCAGGACTATTACCTGCTGCGTCTGGAGACGAAGCTCGCGTTGAAAACCTCGAGCCAGTTCTTCCATCACGTCCTGCGGCTGCCGGTCTCCTACTTCTCCCAGAGGTACGCGGGCGAGATCGGGGGCCGTGTGCTGATCAACGACAAGGTCGCGCATCTCGTCTCGGGAAAGCTCGCGACGACGGCGCTCGACTGCGTGCTCATCCTGTTCTACGCGGCGCTCATGTTCGTGTACGACGTGACGCTGACGCTCGTCGTCATGGGCGTCTCGGCGCTGAACATCGTCGCGGTGAAGATCGTCTCCCGAAAGCGCGTCGACGCGAGCCGCCGCCTGACCCAGGACCACGGCAAGCTGATGGGCACCGCGATGAACGGGCTGAAAATGATCGAGACCCTGAAGGCCACGGGCGGTGAAACGGAGTTCTTCGGGCGCTGGTCGGGATATCAGGCGAAGGCCCTCAAGGCGGACCAGACGCTCGGCATCCTCGGCGAGGCGGTCGGCGTCGTCCCTCCTCTCGTCAACACCCTGACGACGACGCTCGTCCTCTTGATCGGCGGCCTGAAGGTGATGAACGGCCAGCTCACCGTCGGCATGCTCGTCGCCTACCAGACGCTGGTCGGAAGCTTCACCCGCCCCTTGAACTCCTTCGTCTCGTTCGGCGGGAGCCTGCAGGAGCTCGAGGCGGACATGAACCGCCTGGACGACGTGCTGCGCTACCCGCAGGACGCGCTCTACACGCGCGAAAAGGAGCAGGAAAAGGATGACCGGGCCGTCTTGAAGCTCACGGGGCACGTGGAGCTTCGCAACGTCACCTTCGGGTACAGCCCGCTCGAGAAGCCGCTCATCGAGAATTTCAACCTCGTCATCAAGCCGGGCCAGCGCGTCGCGCTCGTCGGGATGAGCGGCAGCGGCAAGTCGACCGTCGCCAAGGTCGTCTCCGGCCTCTACGAGCCGTGGGAGGGCGAGGTCCTCTTCGACGGGATACCGCGCAAGAAACTGTCTCAACGCCTGATCTCGAACTCGGTGGGCCTCGTCGACCAGGACATCTTTCTCTTTTCCGGCACGGTCCGCGAAAACGTCTCCATGTGGGACTCGACGATCCCAACGACGACCGTCTCCCGCGCCTGCCGCGACGCCGAGATTCACGAAGTGATCGAGGCGCGCGAAGGGGGCTACGGCGCGGCGGTCGAGGAGGGCGGGGGCAACTTCTCGGGAGGACAGCGCCAGCGGCTGGAGATCGCTCGCGCCCTGTCGCTCGGCCCGACGATCCTGTTGCTCGACGAGGCGACGAGCGCGCTCGACCCCAGCACGGAGGCGACGATCGACGACGCGCTCCGGCGCCGTGGCTGCACCTGCATCATCATCGCGCACCGGCTCTCGACGATCCGCGATGCGGACGAGATCGTCATCATGGACCGCGGGAAGATCGTCCAGCGCGGGACCCACGACGGGATGAAGGACGTCGAGGGCTTCTACAAATACCTGATCGCCGCCCATTGAGATGAGCACCGAACCGGATCTCGAAGCCACCCAGATCATCCGGTTGCGCCCGGTGGCGGCCGGCGGGTTCCGCCTCCGCGCGGTCGAGGGCGGCGCGGCGACTCTGGGCCGCGAGTTCACGGCGGCGGAAAGCTGCGTGATCGGAAGGGTCGAGGGCGACGCCGTGGTGCCGGACCCGAGCGTCTCGCGCCGCCATGCCCGTGTCGAGAAGACCCCGACCGGCTACCTGCTCACGGACCTCGGGAGCGCCAACGGGACGTGGATCGGCGACAAGAGAGTCCAGCAGGCCCCGCTCGACCACCTGGACCGCTTCCGCGTCGGCGGAACGGTGCTCGAGTTCTTCCGGGACGACGAGTCCGAGGGAGACGACCTCGATCTCGTGCAGACCGCGCAGATCCCACGGCGCGAGATGCTCGAGAGCATCCGGCTCGCCCTCTCCGTGCGCCTCGAAGACGAAGGGGAGCCGATTCCTGTCGCGGGCAACCAACCCTTCCTCCTGGACGATCCGGACGCGATGTGGATTGTCGAGGAGGGCCGTCTCGAGATCTTCACGGTTCCCATCCAGAACGGGGAGGCGGCGGGCGCGCGCACCCACTTCGTCAGCGTCGAGACCGGGCAGGCGCTGTTCGGGATGGACTTTGCCGGGTACGGCCTCGGCTCGGGGTTCCTCGCGGCGGGGAAAACGGGAACGAAGCTGCGGATGATGTCCCGGCAGCGGCTGGCGGAACTCGCGACGTCCGGCAAGCACGCGGACAGAATTCACACGCTCGTCGAGACCTGGGTCATCGGCCTGTCGAAGTCCCTCGTGCGCGACCTTCCTCCCGGGCCGGCGGCGCTGGATCTCACCGAGGGAGAGCCCGCGATGCTGACCTTCCAGGGGCGCGCCCGGGCGCAAAAGGGCGTGGTCTGGGTCGAAGTCCGCGGCGGTGCCCTCCTCTTCGTGAGCATGGCCGAGGTCCTGCCGGGAGCCGGGGCCATCCTCTTCCCGGTGACGCGGGACACGTGGATCGAATCGTCCGTAGAGGGCCTTTCCTTGAATCCCCGCTCCGGCGCCGCGGTGCTGGCGCGTCCGGACCTTTGGCGCGGGCTCGACGCGTTCCACCAGGCGCTTTGCGAATGCGAGTTCCTGAACAAGAGGCTCGCCTCGGTCGACGAGTTCAACCGGCAGAAGAACAAGTCCGAAAACCTGAATGCGGCGCGGGAAGCGGCGTACAAGGACATCGGGGCGGTCCTCGCCAGCGCGGGAAAGGGAAAGACGCGGGCGACGTTCGGCGAAGCGGAGCCGGTCTTTCAGGCATGCCGCGCGGTCTGCGAAGAGCTCGGCATGGAGGCCCGCAAGCCGGCGGAGACCGCCGTGGAGCGAAGCTTCGAGGACCATCTCCACGCGGTCGCCACCCTGTCGCGCTTCCGGACGCGCCAGGTCGCGCTGCGGGACAACTGGTGGGAGCAGGATCAGGGGCCGATTCTCGCCCGGAGCGAAGAAACGAAAGACCCGGTGGCTCTGCTTCCGACGGGGCCGACGTCCTATGAATGGGTGGACGGAAAGACGGGCCGGCGCGAGCCGATGACGGCGGAGCTCGCGACGAAGCTCCAGCCGTTCGGGTGGGTGTTCTACCGGCGGTTTCCCGACGGGATTCTGACCGTCAAGCACGTTCTGAAGTTCGGGGTGCGCGGCCTGGGGCGCGAGTTCATCACCCTCGCGTTCATGGGCGCGGGGATGGGCATCCTGGCGGCGATGACCCCGTACTTCACCGGCAGACTCTTCGACACGGCCATCCCGCAGGCCGAGCGCGGGATGCTGGTGCAGTTCTGCGTCGCGCTCGTGATCGGCGCGCTCGCGTCGATCGCCTTCAAGCTGACGCAGAGCATCGCCGTTTTGCGGGTCCAGGGGAAGATGGACTATTCGGTGCAGGCGGCAATGTGGGACCGGCTGCTCGATCTGCCATCGACCTTCTTTCGCAAATACTCGTCGGGAGATCTCGCGGACCGGGCACAGGGCATCGACGCCATCCGCCACCTCCTCGCCGGCGCGGGCGTGAGCGCCATCCTCGGCGCCATGTCGTCGATCTTTTACGTCGTGCTGATGCTCACGTACAGCCTGCCCCTGGCGCTCCTCGGCATCGGCCTCACGATCGTGTTCGTCACCTTCACGACGGTCGCCAACTACATGCAGCTGCGATACCAGCGGGACCAGCTCACAATGAAGGGCCGGATCACCGGCCTCGTTCTCCAGCTCATCTCCGGCGTCGGAAAGCTGCGGGTCTCGGGCGCGGAGGACCACGGTTTCCGCGTGTGGGCGAAGGAGTTCTCGGACCAGCGCCGCCTGGCGTTCAAGGCTGGCCAGATCCAAAACACCGTTTCGGTCTTCAACTCCGCGTATCCGATCTTCTCGTCGATGGCGATCTTCTTCACGCTGGTCAGCGTGCAGACCGCGGCGGCAACGAAGGGCATTCCCTCGAGCATCTCGACGGGGCAATTCATCGGCTTCTCGACCGCGTTCGCGCTCTTCCTCGTGGCGATGCAGTCGCTTTCGGACGCCTCGCTCGGGATGCTGAAGGCGGTCCCCATCTGGGAGCGCCTGAAGCCGATCCTGACGACGCCTCCGGAGATCGACGACACGAAGACGGCCCCGGGAGCGCTCAAGGGCGAGATCGAGATCTCTCACGTCTGGTTCCGATACATCGAGGACGGGCCCTGGATCCTGCAGGACGTGTCCTTGAAGATCGAGCCGGGCGAGTTCGTCGCGTTCGTCGGCGGCTCGGGTTCGGGGAAGTCGACCCTGATGCGGCTGATGCTCGGCTTCGAGACCGCCGAGAAGGGCGGGATCTACTACGACGGCCAGGACCTCGCGGCGCTCGATACGCGGCTGGTGCGGCAGCAGCTCGGCGTGGTGCTGCAGGACAACCGCGTTCTCCCCTCCGACATCTACCGGAACATCGTCGGCACCTCTTCTCGCACCATAGACGAAGCGTGGGAGGCGGCGGAGGCGGCGGGGTTCGCCGAGGATATCCGCGAGATGCCGATGCAGATGCACACGTACGTCAGCGAGGGCGGCGGCGGATTTTCCGGAGGGCAGAAGCAGCGGCTCATGATCGCGCGCGCGATCGTCAACAAGCCGAAGATCCTCTTCCTGGACGAGGCGACGAGCGCTCTCGACAACAAGACGCAGGCGACGGTCACGCAGAGCATGGACAAGATGAACTCGACGCGCATCTGCATCGCGCATCGCCTGTCGACCATCGCCAACGCGGACCGCATCTGTTACCTGCAGAACGGCGTCGTGGCCGAGGTCGGGTCGTACGACGAGCTGATGAAGAAGAACGGTCTCTTCGCAGAGCTCGCGCGGCGCCAGCAGGTCTAAGGGCCGCGCCGCCGGACCAGTCGTTGAATGAACCGGCCGATTCCGAAGCGACCGAACGCGGCGAGCGCCTGGCCTCTTTCGGCGCTTCGCCGCAGGTCGTTCGGGAGCTCTTCGACTACGACACGCCTCTCTTCAGTCCCGAACAGGCCGCGCGGGCGTTCGAGTTCTCCGGCGGAGACGAGCCGCACCTGGAGGCGTGGTCCCGGTATGCGGACGAGGCCCGCTCTTCCGGCGCCATCCCGGCGCTGGCCGCGCGCTTTGCCCAGCTCCTCTTTCCCGTCCGGCCCGGAATCAGCGCGACCGAGTCTTACAGGAGGGCGACCCGCCAGGGGATCCGGCCCGAGGGCGACGCCGAGGCGGCCGGAATCGCGCTCGCGGCGCCCGAACGTGTGACGCTGGAGATCGCGCGGACCCCCACCGGCCCCGTCCCCGTCCTCGTCGCGCCGGAACGCGCGGATTTCGAGACTCTCGTCCGGGCGTTCTCCGCCCGCAACGAGCCGGTGGCGGTGCCGGGGTCCATGGGAGCGTGCATCGTCACGGGCCTGAACAACTGGGACCGGCTGCACGAATACAGGAGAAAGTGGCAGGCGGCCAACCTCTTCGGAGACTGGACGGCGGAGTTCGCGTCGGTCGCCTCTCGCAGGGAGATCTACGAGGATCGGTTCCTCATCCTCTCCGTTGGTCCTTACAGCGGAGTCCCGGCCTCGGGCGCCGGCTTCGAAGAGCGGGAATGGCTGGACCTCTCCGGCAAAATCCGCCAGGCGCACGAAGCGACCCATTACGCGACCTTCCGTCTCGCGGGTACGATGCGCAACAACCTGCTGGATGAGCTCATCGCCGACTACATCGGGCTCGTCGCCGCCTTCGGCGCGTACAGGCTGGACCTGGCTCTGCGCTTCTTCGGCCTCGAGGACTTTCCGAAGTATCGGGAGGGAGGCCGCCTCCAGAACTACCGGGGGACGCCCCCGCTCTCAGACGACGCCCTCGCCGTCGCCGCGCGGCTCGTGCACGACGCGGCGCAGAGCCTCGCGGGACTTCCGCCTCTTCCCGCCGGCGGAGGAGAGCGGGCGGTCCGCGACCGTCTGATCGCGCTCGGGTCGCTCCGTCTGGATGAGCTCGCCGCGGGGGGCCCTCTTCTCGGGCGGCGCCTCGAGGTCTCGGCGCCCCGGCGGGACGAATCCTGATGAACGGGGCTCTCCGCCTGCGTCTGCCCGCCACGCAAGCCGGTCGAACCCGCGCCGCGGAGCGGTTCGAGGAATTCGCGCGGGAGAGCGGCATCTCCGGGCGGGTCTGCTCGGACGTTCTGGTGATTCTGGACGAAATCCTTGCCAACATCGCCCGGCACGCCTGGAGGAGCCCCGCCGGCCGGCACGTCGGGTTCTCCGCCGCGGTCGAGCGCGGATTTCTCGAGCTGCGCTTTACCGACGACGGCCGGCCCTTCGACGTCCTCGCGCGCCCGGACCCCGACACCTCCGCGCCGCTCGAGCGGCGTCCGATCGGCGGCCTCGGGATCCTGATCGTGAAGAAACTGACCGACGCGCAGCACTGGGAACGCCGGCGGGGGAGGAACCGCTTGACTCTCAGGAAACGGATTGGAGTCGGGAAACGGGAGAGGAAGTGACGGCACTTCTCGGGTTTGACGCTCAACGCTCAACGCTGAACGCTGAACGCTGAACGCACGCTTACGCCCGATACGTCAACTTCTGCATGCCGATCAGAATGACGTCGCCTTCGGCGAGCTGCTGCTCCTTGACCCTCTTTCCGTTGACGAAGATCCCGTTGGGCGATCCCATGTCCAGGACCTTGTAGCCTTCGGGTCCGAAGGTGATGTCCGCGTGATGCCGTGACACTTCGCTCTGCGGCAGGCACAGGTCGCTCTTCGGCGACCGTCCGATCGACGTCGTCCCCGGGGCGAGGACGTGCTCGCGGCTCGTGCCGCCGTCGCCCGGGATGAGAAGCCTCGGACGAGGGAGAGCCTTCGTCGCGCCCGGTAGAGCGCCGGCGGCCGGAGGGGGCGGGCTCGTCCGGATGGTGGGGACAGTCTGCGCGCGCGTCGCCGCCGGAGAGTCGGGCAGTCTCGCGTCGATCCGGGTGCCGTCGGGAGGGGCAGAGGGCCCGGGCTTCGCCATCCCCGAGCCGACGACGGTCTCGCTGCCGGCTGGCCCGGCAGCGGGGGCCGCTTCGGCCGGACGCAGCGCCTCCGAGGGTGTCGTCCGCGGCTGCGAGGGGATGTTGAGCGAGGGCGCCGGTCGGATCGCCGTGGCGTCTCCGGCGGGCGGGGGCGGGGCGGCCGGCGCAGCGGGCGCGGCGGTTTTCGAGGACGTGGCCTCCGGACCGGCTTCGGGCGGAGGCGACTCGAGATCCTTTTCCGAGTGGAAGGCATCCAGGAAATCCTTCCCCATCGAGTCGATCCGCTCGAGCTCGCCGCGCTGCTCCGCGAGGCGCTCGTCGCACTCGTGGAGGCGCTCCTGAAACTGCCCGTCGGCGTACTCGCCCAGGTCCCGCCGGAACTCGAGCTCCTCCTTTTCGAGCGCGACCTCTTCCAGGGACACCTCGACCTTTCCCCGGATCTCCCGCAGCTTCTGGTATTCGCGCCGCGCGCGGTCCTGGAGGGGTGTCGACTCCTTCCGGAAAGACGCCTGGCGCGACTCGTAGTCCTCGCGCACGCGCCGGTAGACCTTCGCGGAGACCTTCTGCTTCCCCGCCTCCATCTTGAGGAGCCGCTCCTGGAGGAGCTCCTCTTCCTTCTTGATTCTCGCGAGGTCCGCGATCATCGAGACGTCGATCTGGCCGAGGTCTTCTCGCATGCTCTCTCTCTTTCGATGGAGAAAGATCCTACACTTCGGCCAGAGCCCGCCGCTCAAAATCAGTCTCGCCCCCGCGCGCGCGCGGAAGGGTCGCTGCGCCGTTTTTGGGGCGCGTCCCACGGCGCCCAAGAATGCTCAAAGGCAGTCCCGCCCACCTCCCGGCTATAATCCGAGGGCTCACCCTGACGGTCGAATCGGAGCTCCACGCAGAGCCGAATGCCCACTTTCATAGCGAAAAAGACCGGCCGCCGGTACGAGTTCTCCTCCGAGATCGAGATCGGACGGGGGCTGGAGTCGGGCCTGTCGATCGAAGACCCCACCATTTCGCGGCGGCACGCCTCGATGACCCGGCAGAACCGGGAGTGGTGGATCCGCGACCTCGGCAGCCAGAACGGCACCGGCGTGAACGGACGCTCAGCGACCCGGCCGACGCGGCTTCACGACGGCGATCAGGTGCGGCTCGGAGAGGTCTTCCTCGAATTCCGGCGGGGAACGGCGGCGAAGCCGGCGGAGCGGCGGATGTCCGTCGTCACGCTCACGGACCTCAAGCAGTCCGTGGTCCGAAGCCTCCCGGTCGGGGATCCCGAGAGCGCGTGGGCCGTCGGCCCGGAGAAGGACGCGAAGGCGCTCGGACGCGCCCGGCGAAAACTCCAGGTTCTCTCGAGCATCGCGACGGCAATCTCGGAGACCGTCGACGAGGACGCGATGTTTCGCGCCATTTTAGAAAAGCTGTTCGAGGTCTTTCCGCAGGCGGAACGCGGCTTCGTCATGGTGCGCGAGGGGGAGGAGGAGCTCCAGTCGCGCTCGGTCCGCACGAGATCGGGGCAACGGTCCGACATCGCGATCAGCCGCACGATCGTCTCCGAGGCGCTCAGCACGCGCCGGGGCGTCCTGAGCCTCGATGCCGCGAGGGACGGCCGCTTCGAGATCCAGAAGAGCATCCGGATCGCCGGAATCCACTCCGTTCTCTGCGTCCCGATGATCGCCCGGGACCGTGTCTACGGGATCGTCGGCCTCGACTCGACGCACGAGCGCGGCGCGTTCGACGACGAGGATCTCGCGCTGCTCGTCGGCGTCGCGGGGCAGACCGCGCTTGCGATCGCGAATGCCCGGCTCCACCGGGAGATCCTGGACCGCGAGCTGCTCGATCAGGACCTCGCGCTCGCCCGGCGGATCCAGTTCGGGTTTCTCCCCAAGGCCCCGCCGCGCCGCGAGGGCTTCGACTTCCGGGCGCATTACCAGCCCGCGCTCGAGGTGGGCGGCGACTATTACGATTTCCTGGAGCTGCCGGACGGAAAGCTGGGGATCGCGGTCGGCGACGTGTCTGGAAAGGGAGTCTCCGCGGCGCTCTACATGGTGAAGGTCAGGGGAGAGGTCCGTTACCACTCCGCGGGTCTGAGCGATCCGGGCGAGATCCTGGCGCAGGTCAACCGCGCGATCTGCCGCGACATGGCGGACGACGGCATGTTCGTCACCGCGGTCCTGCTCGTCCTCGACCCGGCGCGCCGGCGCCTGTCTGTCGCGAGCGCGGGGCACATGCCGCCGGTCCTGCGGCGAGCCGATGGCACGCTCGCCCTTCTCGAGTCCCCGCGCAGCGCCCCTCTCGGCGCGCGGGAGGACGGGGAGTTTCCGTCGGCCAGTTTCGATCTGACGGAGGGCGACACGGTGCTGGCCTACACCGACGGAATCTCCGAGGCCGTCGGTCGAAAAGAGCGGCTGTTCGGCGACGAGCGTCTCCGGGCAGCCGTCCGGGCCGCTCCCGGGTCTCCAGAGGAGGTTCTCGCCGCCGTTCTCGACGCCGTCCGGGAGTTTTCGAAAGGGGAGCCGCAGAGCGACGACCTGACGCTGCTCTGCTTCGGGCCGGTGTCGATCGATTCCACCCGCCGCCGCGCGCCTGCGCCGCTCGTCGGAGCCTCGGAGGACCGCCGCCGCCGTTAGACGCGGAGGACTGGCACCTCAGCGCTTCCGCGGCTTCGGATCGGGAGCGGACTTCAGTATCGACGCCGCCCGGTCGAGAATCTCGGAGCCCGGAGCCTTACTTCCCGATGCGCCGGGCGCCGGCTTCCGGACGCCCAGGACCCGGGCCGCCTGTTCGAGGATCTTCGGCGAGGTTCCGCGGCGGGCCGCCTCCTGTATCGCAGCGTCCGGCGAAGGCGCGAGGGTGAAGAAGGAAGCGAACCCGGACACGTCGAGGACCTGCTTGACGGCGTCGTTGACGGACGAGAGAGCCAGCGCCCCTTCTCCCGCCCCGATCTTCTTGGCGAGCATCAAAAGGACGCGGAGCCCGGCGCTGCTGACGAATTCCACCTCCTTGAAGTCAATGACGAACTGCCGCGCGCCCGCGCTCAGGTGCTCGATCACCTTCTGCTCGAACGCGTGCGCGGTCTTCGTCTCGAGCCGGCCGGCCAGCTCTAAGACCACGAACCCCTCCCTCTGACTCTCGCGGATCTCCAACTGCTCTCCGCCTCTCTCTAGCCGGCCTGAAAGACCATCTCGATGTCGCCGAAGTGCACGCGGTCTCCCGGAGAAAGGGCCACGGGCACGCCGGTCTCGAGGCGCGTGCCGTTTACGAACGTGCCGTTGGGCGTGCCGATCTCCTCGCTCAGAAGAAACTTTCCGCGGTCCCGGAGGAGGCGCGCGTGGCGGCGGCTCGTCAGCCTGTTCGTGTCGACGGACGTCAGGTCGACGTCGGGATGGACGCCGGTGACCGCATCGAAGCGGCCGACCGTGACCTCGTCCTTGGACGGCAGCGCGAACCGCACCCCGCTCTGGACCGCCACCAGAGCGCCTCCGGCGTCCGGCGGCGCCGGAGCGGCGGGACTTCCCGGAGGGGCGGCCCGCGTTGGAGCCTCGAGCGCCGGAGAAGCGGCCGCCGCCGGGGCGGGGGGAGTCGCCGGCCGATTCGCGGCCGCCGCCTCCGCTTTCGCCTCTGCCGGGGGTTCGGACGGCGGCCGCACGATCTCCGGATTCGCGGAAGCCTGGCGCAGGCGCGCGGAGAGCTTCCGCAGCATCCGAACGGCGATCTCGGGGTACTCGCGCAGCATCCGGTCGAAGGTCGCCTCGTCGATGCGGAGGAGCCGGCAGGCAGTCAGCGCGCGGACGGTGGCGCCGCGGGGCTGGTCATCCAGGATCGCCATCTCGCCGAAGAAGTCCCCGGCCTCGAGGACGCCGAGCTGCCGCTCGCTTCCCGGAAGGCCGGAAACGACCTCGACCCGGCCCTGCTCGACGATGTACATCTCGCGGCCGGTTTCGCCCTCCCGCAGGATCGTGTCGCCGGCGGCGGCGTCGAGCTGTCCGGCCTTGGCGATCAGAGCGGCCTCCGGATGGTTACCGCAGTCTGCATGGTGCGAAGCTTACACGGGGCGCCGGCAGGCGGAAGGTGGCAGGCGGGAGGCGGAAGGGAATCCGCCTCAACGCTCAACGCTCGACGGCCCCCGTGGGCTCACTCATCCCACGCCGCTCCGGCAAGCAGATACGCGCCGCAGGCCGCGGCGCCGTCGTAGGCCACGAGGACGCGCAGGGCGCTCCAGGGAATCTCGCCCCGCGAGGCCGACACCGTGGCCGCGATCGCCGGGAGAAGCAGCGGCGCGACGATCGGGAACGAGACGAGGACGAACAGGACGCTCTTGTGGGAGGCGCGCGCGACCAGCGCGGACAGGAACGTCGAGACGACGGAGAGTCCGAATCCGGCGAGGAGGAGGACCCCCGAGAGCGCCGCGGGGGAGGCGATCTGCCAGCCGAGCAGAAGCGCGAAGGCCGGGGCCGTCACGAGGGCGATCGCGCAGAAGAGGAGGAAGTTGAAGAGCGTCTTGCCCGCGAGGACGGGCGCGGCGGGCGCGACCCGGCGGAGGGCCAGCGCGGTGCCGCTCTCCTCCTCCCGGACGAACGCGCGGGGCAGGCCCGTCGCGGCCGAGAAGAAGAGGACGACCCAGAGCAGCGCGGAGAAGACCGTCTCCCTCGCCTCCGGCGGGACCTCGAAGGGGCCGATCGCGAAGGAAACGAGCGTCAGGCACGCCGCCGCGAAGAAGAGCACGGAAGCCGTCGCGACGCGGCGGCGCAGCTCCGTCGCGGCGTCCTTGGCGCAGACGGCCCAGGCACGGGACAGGAAAGATGAGCGTTGAGGAGTCATCCGTTTTCAGTTCTCAATGGTTCGTCGCCGACCGGAATCGAACGCTCAACGCCGAACGCTCGACGCTTAACCCGGCTCTCACACCACCGCGCCGGGAAGACGGAGCGTCTGATCGGCGCCCTCGAAGTCCCGGGGATCGTTCGAGGCGAGGAGGACGGCCCCGGCCCGGCGCGCTTCTTCGACGATCCGCGAGACGATCGCGCGCCCTTCCGCGTCGAGGCCGATCATCGGCTCGTCGAGGAGGAGAATCGGGGGATCGAAGAGCGTCGCGAAGGCCATGCGAAGGCGTTGCTTCATTCCCGTGGAGAAGGCTCCCACGGCGCGCCCCGAGGCTGAGGCCAGCCCGACGAGGGAGAGGCGCTCACGAATCTCCGAATCCGGCGCCGGCAGGCCCCCCGCCGCGCGAAAAAACGCGAGGTTCTCCGCCGCCGAGAGCTCGTCATAGAAGGCGAGGTCAGGACCGGCCCAGCCGACCGCGCGGCGGCGCGCGTCTCCCGAGAGATCGTGTCCGCCGCTCAGGACCCGAACCGAGCCCGAATCCGGCCGCAGAAGAGAGGCCAGAATCTTGAGCAGGGTCGTCTTCCCGCTCCCGTTCTCACCCGCGATCCCGATCACGCCCCGCTCCGCCCGGAGGGAGATCCCCGAAAAGATGCGGCGCTCTCCCCACGACCTGGCGAGTCCCTCCGCCTCGAGCGTCGTCGGCATGTCACGGAAGTCTAACGGGAGTTGAGAGTTGAGAGTTGAGAGTCAGAGGAGAATTCAGAGTTGAGAGTCCAGACATCAGGTCCAGCCTCCCGGCTCCTCCGCAACTCTCAACCCTTAGATCTAAACTCTCAACTTCCCTCAACTTCTTGAAAGGCCCGGGATCGTTCTATATGATCCGCGCGACCTCATGACCCACTCGATCTCGGCGCCCGGAATGTCCCATTCGAAGGCCGCCGGTGCCGGGATTTCCCACGGATTCGACGTCGCAACGCCTCGCAAGGCGTCAAGGAGAGAATCGATGCTCAAGCGCTCCCTGCTACTTTTTCTTCTCGTCCCCGCGCTCACCCTCTCTCTGGCCGCCTGCGGCGGCAAGGACGAGGACCCGGAGGCGGACGAAGACGCCACTCCCGCCGCGAAATCCGCCGCGGCGGCTCCCGCCGCCGGCGCGGCCCCCGCCGCCGGCGCGGCCCCCGCCGCCGCTCCTGCCGCGGGCGGCGCCATCGTCTCGGGCAAGGTCACGTTCACGGGCGCCAGCCCCGCGAAAGAGACGATCAAGATGGACGCGGACGCCTTCTGCAAGGCCGCGCACAGCGCTCCCGTCTACACGGAGGAGGCCGTCGTCAACTCGAACGGCACGCTCGGATGGGTGCTCGTATACGTCAAGGACGTCCAGGGCAAGTTTCCCGCCCCGACGACCGCGGTCACGCTCGATCAGCGCGGGTGCCAGTACCACCCCCACGTCTTCGGGCTGCAGGCCGGGCAGGACCTGAAGATCATCAACAGCGACGGGACTCTTCACAACATCCACGCGCTGCCGAAAGTGAACGCCGAGTTCAATATCGGCCAGCCGTTCCCGAAAATGGAGACGATCAAGAAGTTCGACAAGCCCGAGGTCCCGGTGCGCTTCAAGTGCGACGTCCACAAGTGGATGGGCGCCTACGCCGGCGTCTTCACTCATCCCTTCTTCGCCACGACGAACGAACAGGGCACCTTCGAGATCAAGAATCTTCCGGCGGGGACCTACACGGTCGAGGCGTGGCACGAGAAGTACGGCACGCAGACCTCGAGCGTGACGGTCAGCGGATCGGAAACGAAGACCGTCGATTTCGGGTTCAAGGGTTAGGTCCCGGCCCCGCCGCACGCCGTGATGCAGACGCACGCACTCGGACCGATCCGCGCCGCCCGGAGGCACATCCGGACGGCGCTTTTCTTCTTCGCGTCGCTCCTGGCGGCGGCGGCCGTCCGCGCGGCGGAGCTGCCCCGGTGGCTCCAGCTCCCGGAAGGCGTCTCCAGCTACAGCGCCCGGATCGACGGAATGTTCCGCCTGATTCTCTGGATCACGGGAATCGTCTTCGTGATCGTCGAGGCGATGCTTCTCTACTTTCTCTTCCGCTACCGCCATCGCGAGGGCCGGAAGGCGACGTACACGCACGGCAACAACCGGATCGAAGTCGTCTGGACGATCATCCCGGCGCTCATCTGTGTCGTGCTCGCCCTGCTCTCGCGCCGCACGTGGGCGGACATCAAGCAGAACATGCCCGCCAACGCGCTCCCCATCGAGATCACGGGGGAGCAGTTCTCCTGGACGATCCGATACCCCGGCGTCGACGGGAAGTTCGGGACTCCCGACGACATCGTGTCCCTGAACCAGCTGCATTTTCCGGTCGGCCGTCCCGTGGTCGCCACCCTCCGCTCGAAGGACGTCATCCACTCCTTCTTCCTTCCGGAATTCCGCGTCAAGCAGGATGCGGTCCCGGGGATGTCCACGCGCATCTGGTTCGACGGCATGCGGACGGGGCACTGGGAGATCGCGTGCGCCGAGCTGTGCGGTCTCGGCCACTACCGGATGAAGGGGTTCGTTACCGTCGAGACCGACGAAGAGTTCAACAAGTGGATCGCCGACGCAGCCGCCCAGCAGGCGGCCGAGCAGGCTCCGCCTCCCGCGGCCGGCGCGGCGGCTCCCGCGACGGCGCCCGGCACCGCCGAACAGCAGCCGCAGATCCAGTCGACCGGCGGGGCCGCGCCTCCCGTGCCGGGGGCGGCGGCGGTGGCGCCCCCGGGCGGGGCGGTCCCCGCCAAGCCGACGCCGCAACTCAAAACTCAGGAGAAACCGAGGTCATGAGCACCGTCGCCGTCGCACACGAACACGCTCCCGGGGTCCACGCCGCCCCGACCTCCTTCTGGAGGAAGTACATCTTCTCGCTCGACCACAAGGTGATCGGGAAGCAGTACATGTTCTACGCGCTCTTCATGCTGATCGTCGGAGGCCTGCTCGCGATTCTCGTGCGATGGCAGCTCGCCTGGCCGACGAAGGCCATTCCCTTCATGGGCAAGCTGGCCCCGGAGGGAATGCCCGGCGGGCACATGCTTCCCGAGTTTTACAACTCGCTCTTCACGATGCACGCGACGATCATGATCTTCTTCGCGATCATGCCGATCTTGATCGGCGCGTTCGGCAACTTCGTCGTGCCGATCCAGATTGGCGCGCGCGACATGGCCTTCCCGGTCCTGAACATGGCGTCCTTCTGGACCGCGGTTCCGGGCGCTGTCGTGATCATCTGGTCGTTCTTCGTGACGGGAGGCGCCGCCGCCGGCGGCTGGACCTCCTACGCCCCGCTCTCGGCGATCCAGCCGAAGGGGCAGACGCTCTGGCTCATCGCGCTGCTGATCCTCGGGCTCTCGTCCCTCCTGACGTCGGTCAACTTCATCACGACGATCATCAACATGCGGGCGCCCGGGATGACCTTCTTCCGCATGCCGCTCACGACCTGGGCGCTCTTCATCACGGCGATCCTGCTGCTCCTCGCGCTTCCGGTGCTCTCGGGCGCGATGATCATGCTGCTCTTCGACCGGGTCCTCGGGACGACGTTCTTCCTCCCGGCCGGGCTCGTCGTCTCCGGCGAGCCGCTGAAGAACGCCGGGGGAGGACAGGCCCTGCTGTGGCAGCACCTGTTCTGGTTCTTCGGCCATCCCGAGGTCTACATCATGATCCTGCCCGCGATGGGCATCACCTCGGAGGTTCTTCCCGTGTTCTCCCGAAAGCCCGTCTTCGGCTACCGGGCGATGGCGTACTCGATGATCGGGATCGCCGGGCTGGGGTTCATCGTCTGGGGGCACCACATGTTCCAGAGCGGTATGAACCCGCTGCTCGGCACGACGTTCATGATCTCGACAATGGTGATCGCGGTGCCCTCCGCCATCAAGACGTTCAACTGGCTCGGCACGCTCTGGGGCGGCAGCATCCGCTTCACGACCCCGATGCTGATGGCGTTGTCGTTCGTCTCGATGTTTGTCATCGGAGGGCTCTCCGGCATCTTCATGGCTTCGACGCCGGTCGACATTTTCATCCACGACACCTACTTCATCGTCGGGCACATCCATTACGTGCTCTTCGGGGGCTCCCTGTTCGGCGCGTTTGCCGGCCTCTATTTCTGGTACCCGAAGATGTTCGGCCGGATGATGAATGACACCTGGGGAAAGGTGCACTGGGCGCTGACCTTCATCACGTTCAACCTGGTCTTCTTCCCGATGCACTTCCTCGGGATGCGGGGCATGCAGCGCCGGATCTACACCTACCTCGAGTACGAGCATCTCAAGGATCTGCAGCCGATGAACCAGTTCATGACGGTGTCGCTGTTCGTGCTCGGGGCCGCGCAGATGATTCTCGTCGTGAACTTCTTCCTCTCGATGCGCCGGGGGAAGGTCGCGGGCCCGAACCCCTGGCGCGCGAACACGCTCGAGTGGCAGACTCCGTCGCCTCCTCCTCACGAGAACTTCTCCGAGATCCCGACCGTCTATCGCGGGCCGTACGAGTTCTCCGCGCCGGAGCGCGCCGACGACCACTGGCCGCAGAACGAGCCGCCGTCCGGGCCCGTCCGGGCGTCCGCGCACTGACGTGGCGTCGAGGCCGGGGATCGGGAGACGGGAAGCCGGCGGGTCGGGGATGGAGAACGCCGGACTGCATCGTTTCGCCGTTTTCACGGCCTGCGCGACCCTGCTTCTGATCGTCGCAGGCGGACTGGTCACCTCGACCGAATCCGGCCTGTCGGTCCCGGACTGGCCCCTGTCCTACGGAAGGCTCATGCCGCCGATGGTCGGCGGCATCTTCTACGAGCACGGCCACCGGATGGTCGCCACCGCGGTCGGGCTGCTGACGGTCGCGCTCGCGCTGTGGCTGGCGCGCCGCGAGCCCAGGGCGTGGGTGCGGCGGCTGGGCTACGCGGCTCTCGCCGCCGTGGTCGCGCAGGGGGTCCTCGGCGGATTGACGGTCCTCTTCCTGCTGCCCACGGCAATCTCCGTGGCGCACGCCTGCCTCGCCCAGACTTTCTTCTGTCTGGTCGTCGCCCTGGCGGTGGTGACCTCGCCCCGGTGGCGCGACGGCCGGGTCGCCGAGACTTCGCCCGTCTCCCGGATCGGAACGGCGGCGGTCGCGGCCATCTTCGTACAGCTCCTGATCGGCGCGGTGATGCGCCATGACAAGGCGGGGCTCTCGATTCCGGACTTCCCGCTCGCCTTCGGGCGCATGGTCCCCGAAATTCCCTCCTTCGCCGTGGCGATCCACTACGCTCACAGGGTGTGGGCGCTCGTCGTCGCCGGACTGGTCGTCGCGTGCCTGGTCTCCGCGGTTCGGTCCCGCCGCGCGGGCCTGGCCCGGGCCGGCGTCGGTCTTGCCTTGCTCGTCGTCGTGCAGATCGCCTTGGGCGGCGCGACCGTCCTGACCCGGAAGGCGGTTCCGGTCGCCACGGCGCACGTCGCGACCGGCGCTCTCCTCCTGGCGACCGCGCTCGCGCTGACGCTCGGCTCGCGGAGGATCCCGCTGGCACGCGCCGGCAGCCGGAGGGCGCCGGAAGCCGCCGCGGCGCCGCGCGGAGCGATGGCATGGAAGTAGTTCCGGGCGCCGCCCTCGCGGCCGCGCCCGCCCGGGCGAACGACTACCTCGAGCTCGCCAAGCCGAGGATCACGTTTCTCGTCGTGATCACGGCGGCGGTGGGGTACGCCGTGGGCCCCGGCCACTTCGAGGCGACCGTCTTTTTCGCCCTCGTCGCCGGGACGGCTCTCGTCTCCGGCGGAGCCTCCGCGTTGAACCAGTATCGCGAGCGCGCCACCGATGCCCTCATGGAGAGGACGCGCCACCGGCCCGTCCCCGCCGGACGGATCGCCCCGGCGGACGCGCGCGCCTTCGGCCTGATTCTCTGCGGCGGCGGCCTCGCCCTGCTCTTCGCGGCGCAGCCGCTCTCGGCGTGGCTCGGGCTCGCGGCCCTCGGGAGTTACGTGCTCGTCTACACCCCGATGAAACGCGTGTCGTCGCTCTGCACGGTGGTCGGCGCGATCCCGGGGGCGCTTCCTCCGATGATGGGGTGGGCCGCGAGCCGCGGAACGCTGGACGCCGGGGCATGGGGCCTCTTTGCCATCCTCTTCTTCTGGCAGCTCCCGCACTTCCTTGCGATCGGGTGGATGTTCCGGGAGGACTACGCGCGGGGGGGATTTCCGATGCTGACCGTCACCGATCGGGACGGCTCGTCGACGGGCCGCCAGATGGTCCTGTATTCGGCGGCCCTGCTCCCGGTGACTCTGTTCGCCGGGGCGTTTCTTTCGGCCGGGCGGTTCTACCTGTGGGGGGCCCTTCTCCTGGGGCTCGTCTTCCTCGGATGTTCGGCGAGATTCGCCTGGGCGCGGTCCCACGCCTCCGCCCGGTCGCTCTTCCTGGTTTCCATCCTCTATCTGCCGCTCCTTCTCGGCCTGATGGTCTTCGACCGGTGAGGGCGATGTCGGACTCCCTCCGGAAAAGCCGGACGCTGCTCCTTCTGATTTTGATCGCGGGAGTCTTGTTTTTCGGGTCGGTCCTCTTCATCCTGTCGCGGGCGCCGCGCCCCTGAGGAAGGAAACGTGATGAACGAAGAGCTCGAAGCCGAACCGGTTCACGCCCATAAGGGCCCCAACTACATGACCATCTTCTGGTGGCTCGCCGGATTCACCGTCTTCGAGGTCGCCTATTCGACGATCCTCACTCCTCCGAAGGCCCTCCTGATCAGCGGGCTCGTGCTCTTAGCCGGCATCAAGGCGGTTCTCGTGGCCCTTTACTTCATGCACCTGCGCTTCGAGCGCAAGACGCTCGGGATCATCTTCGCCTCCACCCTGATCCTGGGCGCAATCCTCGTCTCCGTCGGGATGGCGGAACATTTCCTGCCCCGGCCCTGATAAGTCCTCAAGAGATCGAGAACAAGGGGAGTCTGATGCAACACGCCGTAGCGCTGACCGCCTCCGCGGGTCCCGGCCATGTTTCCGGGCACGGAACGGGACACGTCGAAGAGGAGTACACGACCACCGGCATCCGCCACGACAAGATGGGGATGTGGATTTTTCTCTGCTCCGAGGTGATGTTCTTCACGGGGCTGATCGGTTCCTACATCGTCCTGCGTTTCGCGACGCCGCTCTGGCCGGTCCCGGGGACCGTGCTGAACATTCCCCTGACGGCGTTCAACACTTTCGTGCTGATCTGCTCGTCCGTCACCATGGTCCAAGCCCTCGCGGCGGTGCAGCGCGCCGACTACCGCAGGATGAAGCTGTTCCTCTGCCTGACCGTGCTGTTCGGCGCCTTCTTCCTGTGCATTCAGGCGGTGGAATACTGGAAACTCCTGCACGAAGGCTTCAATCCCCACGTGAGTCTCTTCGGGTCCATCTTTTTCACGACGACCGGCTTCCACGGCTTTCACGTGCTGTGCGGGGTCATCTGCATGGCGTTCGTGACCGGGAAAGCGCTGCTCGGAAAGTACACGCAGGCTTATCACCAGGGCATCGAGACTGTCGGCCTCTACTGGCACTTCGTCGATCTCGTCTGGATCGTGCTCTTCACGATCATCTACCTCTTTTGAGACTTATTCGATCGACCCGGGACGCCGGCTGAGAGGAGCCTTCTCGCCGGCCAGGCGCTGCCCCAGGGTGCGCGCTTGACGTTCGATCTGATTGACGTGCCGGCGTGGAACGCGGTCCTGAACGCGTCGAGCGCGCTCTTTCTGCTGCTCGGATTCGTGGCGGTTCGCGGCGGACGCGTCGAGACCCACCGGCGATGGATGCTGACCGCCGCGGCGACCTCGACGGTTTTTCTCGCGTCTTACCTGGCCTACCACGCGCGCGTGGGATCGGTCCGCTTCACGGGTCAGGGGGCGGTCCGGACGATTTACTTCGCGATCCTGCTGACACACACGGTTCTCGCCGTCGTTATCGTTCCCTTGGTCCTCCGGACCCTTTACCTCGGGCTGCGCCGCCGGGACGACCGCCACCGGCGCATCGCCCGCTGGACTTTTCCGCTCTGGTTGTACGTCTCCGTCACGGGGGTTGTCGTGTACTGGATGCTCTACCGGCTTTACCCGCCGGGGGCGATCCGATAGGATTTTCGGCGTGAAGCCCCTCGTCCGCATCGCGCTACTGCTCGCGGCAATCGTGCTGCTCGTCTCGCTCTTTCCGGCGGTGGCCGACGCGTGTCCGCTCTGCCGCGACGCAAAAGCGGACACGGACTACGCCGGCGGCACGGCGTCGCTTCCAAACGGCTTCTACTATTCCATCCTGTTCATGGTCTGCGCTCCCTTTGCCGTCATCGGCACGTTCGTCTCGAGGATCGTGCTGGCCCGCCGGCGTCTGCGCCGCGAGGCCTCGGCGTCCGCGGTCGGGACTCCCGCGCCCGCTTTCCTGCCCGGGGCCAGGGAGTCCCGGCCCTGAACTCCCGGCGCGTGGCGCTCCTTCTCGCCGCCGTCGCGCCGCTGGCCCTGCCGTTGGCCGCGACTCCCGCGACTCCCGCGACTGTGACTCCGGCGGCAGGGCGGGCCGATGCCTCCGTGTGGCTCGCCGCCATTGCGAAGGATGTCGTCACGGAGTTCTCGGGTAAGGGCCTCACTTCAGACGGACTCTCGATCTCCGTCCTGGATCTTCGGGGCCCCGGCCCGGGGCTCTCCGGCTCGGTCCGCGGAAACGTCTCCTACTACCCGGCGTCGGTCATCAAGGCCTTTTATCTCGCGTATTACGAGGCGCGAAAGGAATCGGGAGCCCTCTCCGACACGCCGGAAATCGTCCGCGCGGTGCGAGACATGATCCGCGTCTCTTCCAACGACGCGACCGGGTTCGTCGTCGATGCGATCACGGGCACCACGTCAGGGCCGGAACTGTCCGGGGCGGAGTGGGAGAGCTGGAAGGAGAAGCGCAACGCCGTGAACCGGTTCTTCGAAAAGCGGGGGTACCGGGACTTGAACGCGAACCAGAAGACGTTCTGCGAGGACGCCTACGGCCGAGAGCAGGCGTTCCGGGACGGCGGGCGCAACCGCAACCGTATGACGCCGGATTCAGTCGCCCGGCTCTTTGCCGAGGTCGCGCGGGGCGAGATCGCGGGGCGGGCCGGGATGGCGGAAATGCTGACCCTTCTGTCGCGCGAAGTGACGGCGGACAAACCTCTCGAGGAGGGCGAGCTCGAAGAGGCGCGCCTGGCGGGCCACGCGCTGCCCCCGGGGACGCGGATGTGGGCGAAGTCCGGAGATGCGTATGACGTTCACCATCTCGTCTCGCGGATCGTCCTCCCCAATGGAGCGGACTTCGTTCTCGCCGTCTTCACGAAAGGCGTCAAGACGGTCCCCGACGTCATCCCTCGCGTGTACGCGAAGGTGGCGGAGCAGTTTTCCGGCGCGGCCCCGCCATCCGCGCGCTGAGAGCCCGCCCCTGACCGGGCGCCGGCGTTCAACAGCGCGCCGGTGAGTGCGTCGTCTCCTCCGTGACGACGGCGTCGGCGCTCTCGCGGCTGATCGGCGCCGCGCTCTGGATCCATCGCGGCACCCTCTCGGTCTCATTTCTCCGGCGCGACCGCCACATCGAGCTGCAGGAGCGAGGCGTCCCCATTCTCTTCGCGCTCTGGCACGGCCGGATGTTTCTCTCGATCCAGGCGCATCGCCAGCAGGGAATCGTGACGATGGCCTCGCGCTCGAAGGATGGCGAAATCATCGCCCTGTGGCTTGAACGAAACGGCTATGAGGTGGCGCGCGGCTCCTCCTCCCGCGCTGGCGGCAGTGCCCTGCGCGTGATGGTCCGGGAGGTGCGCAGCGGGAGGCACGCCGCGCTGACGGTCGACGGGCCGCGAGGCCCGGCGCGCGTGGTGCAGCCCGGCGTCGTGGCGCTCGCCCGCCTCACCGGCGCCTGGATTCTCCCGATCTCCTTTGCGAGCACGCGCCCGAAGTTCTTCGCCTCTTGGGACCGCTACCTGCTCCCTCTTCCGTTTTCACGCAACGTCGTGGCCTACGGAGAGCCCTTTCCCATCTCTGCGGAGGTCTCGGACGAGGACGCCGCCGCCAGGATCGCTGCGGCCCTGGACGTTCTGACCGCGGAAGCGGACGACGCCGTGCTCGAAAGGAAGATCTCCAGGCGGGTGAGTCGCGCCCGCTAGATCAGCGCGTGCTCGAGGGCAGGCGCCCCCCGGACCACCCGTCGGTAGGCGGAGTCCCGCTCGAAGGGCTCCCGGCCGGACTCCCGGATCACGCGCTCGAAGTCGGCCCGGGTCATCCCGGACGCCGTCGTCGCTCCGGCCGCGTGAGTGATGGTCTCGTCGACCACGGTCCCGACCAGATCATCGGCGCCGAAGAAGAGCGCGATCTGCGCGAGCTTTGTCCCGATCTGGATCCAGTAGGCCTTGACGTGCGGAACGTTGTCTAAGAGCAGCCGCGACGCGGCGATGACCCGCAGGTCGAGCTGTCCCGAGGTCTCCGGGAGGTGAGCGAGGGGCGTGTTTTCGGGATGGAACGCCAGCGGGATCAGTCCGGTGAAACCGCCCGTCTCGTTCTGCAGCGTCCGCAGGCGCAGGAGGTGGTCGACGCGGTCCTCGACCGTCTCGACGCTTCCGTAGAGCATCGTCGCGTTGGTCCGGACGCCCTGGACGTGGCATTCGCGGGCGATCGACAGCCATTCCTCGCCCGAGATCTTGTTGGCGCAGATCACGTCGCGCACGCGTTTTTCGAAGATCTCCGCGCCGCCGCCGGGGCAGGAATCCATTCCCGCGGCCTTCAACTCCGCGATCGTTTCTGGAATGGATTTCTTGCCGATGCGGGCGATCCAGTCGAGCTCGACCATCGTCCACGCTTTCAAATGTACCGCGGGGTAGCGCTCCTTCAACGCGCGGAGGAGACCCGTGTAGTACTCGAAAGGCCAGGTGGGATGGAGGCCTCCGACGATGTGAAACTCCGTCACGGCCTCGGAGTAACCCTTCCCGGCCTCCTCCACGACCTCCGCGATTC
>JBBRDK010000023.1:0-42962 GCA_038203955.1 Thermoanaerobaculia bacterium
GATGTCGCATCCGAGCTCCGTCAGCCGCGACGCGATCTCCCGAACCTGCGCGTACTCCTTGTCGCCGGTCTGAACGCGCGCGCTGCCGAAGACGGCGACGCGGTAGAAGTTGAGCTCCGCCGGATTCAAGGACTCGAGCTCCTCGATCGTGTCCCAGAGGCGCACGATCGTCCGGTCGATGATCCGGGCGACGTCCGGCGGACGGCGTACCTTGCGCGGGGCTCTCATCGGCAGATCACCACGCAAGCGTCGAAGGGGAACGGGGACATCGGGGTAAGGGGACGGATCAGTCGGCGGTTCGGAGCGTCGCCGAGAAGGCCCTGGCCAGCAGCCCGTCGTCGGTAACGGCCCAAACGCTGTAGCGGTAGAAGGTCCCGGCCGCCGCCTCCGAGTCCATGAAGGCGTACCGAAACGAGCCCTCCGCCTGCGGCGTCGAGGGAAGGATCTGCGGACCGGTGCGGACGACGCGTCCGTCGGCGAGGACCTCCTCTCGGAACAGCGCCCACCCCGCGAGGCCCTCATGCGCCGACGTCGTCCACGAGATCCGGGGCGCGCCGGGGCCGACGGACGCCTGGGCGACGAGGTTGGCGAAAGGAAATACGGCGACGGGCTCGACGGTCGCGGAGAGCTCCTCGAGCGGCGGTCCGCCGGCGGTGCCTCCCACGACCCAGTCGATGCGCGAGACCCCGGACAGCGGCAGGGTGCGGGTCGTCCCGGGCGCCCAGAACACGACGTCCGGCGGAAGCGCGGCGTCCCGGTAGCGGACGACGGCGGCGGCGGACGCCCCGCGCTCGGGCCACGCCACCTTCAAGGCGCCCGTCGCGTCGGATCCCGGAAGAAACGTTCGGTGACGCGCGGCAAACGTCGGCGGCGTCACGGCGTCGAGCGCCCCGCTCTGAAGATCCGCGAGCCCGACGCGCGAAGGCGCGGGCTCCGCCTCGACCAGCGTGTACATGCGGGCGGCCGAGCGAAGCAGGAGCAGGTCTTCCTTTTCCCCCGTCGTCTCCGTCCAGGTCCTCAGGAAGAGAGGCAGCACCTCTTCGCCCGACTGGGCGGCCCGTTCCCAGATCGTTCGGAGCGCCGTCGCCCCCGCCGATCGGGCGAACTCCTCGACGTAGACGCGTCCGAAGGAATCGGCATGCCGGGAGAGGTCGAGTCCGGGGGCGGCGGCGGCGGTCCGGAGCCACTCGAAGCGATCCTCGCCTCCTTCGCGCGCGGACAGCGCCTCCGCCACCGCGGACGACAGGAAGCTGTGATCGGGGGCGCCGTAGGCGTCCAGCGTGGCCCGGGCATAGAGCCGTGCGACGGCGCGAAGCGTCTCGCGCGGCGAGAGGCCCGTCGCGTCGACCTCGATCGAAGCGCCGACCAGGCGATGCCGGTCGACCGCCCGCGCGGCGAGGCGTCGCAGCCCCTGCCCGTCCCGGCGCGCGACGTAGATGCGAAGGGGATCAACGGCGGAGAGAGGATCCGCCCACCCGTGGCGCTCGTGGAGGTCGACCCGCAGGCGCTTCAGCTCGGCCGACAACGCCGCACGAAAACCCGCGTCGCCGCCTTCGTCCGCGACCTGGATCTTCCCCTCGAGGATCGCCTCGGGCGCTCCGAAGCTGTGGAAGGCGCTCGTCGCCCAGTCGCCGGGCGCCGCGGTCTCCGAGCTCTTCTCGAACGCCGGAACGTGCGTCGCGAAAAGACACAACACGCCGCAGATCAGCAGCTTACGCGAGATGGTCGCCATTCTCTTCGAGTACATTCAATTCAGAATAGTCCGCGGGCGCAGCTCCGTCAACGCTTTTACGGATCTCGAAATGCCGGCGTCGGGTCCGCGGACGCGTTTTTCGCGAGCGGGCGGCACCCCTGCCCGCCTGCCTCTTCTTGTCGCGAGGCGGGCGCCCCGCGAGCGTTCACGAGGCGGGGGCGGCCTCCGCCGGCGCTGCCGAACCGTTCAGGATCGCGACGACGACGACCGTGATGTTGTCGACCCCGCCCTTCTGATTCGAAAGGTCGATCAGTTTCTCGCAGATCTCCTTCGAGGTCTTTTCGGCGAGGGCGACGTCGCGGATCTCTTCGTCGGAGAGCATCGTCGTCAGTCCGTCCGAGCAGAAGAGAAACCGGTCTCCCGGAAGAAAGACGAGCTCCTGAAGGTCAGGCGAGACCGAAGGCCCTCCTCCGAGCGCGCGCGTGACGACGTTTTTCAACGGATGCGACTTGGCCTCTTCTTCCGTCAGGATTCCCGCGTTCACCTGTTCGTGGACCCACGAGTGGTCGTCCGTGAGGCACGAAAGCTGGCCGTCGCGAAGCAGGTAGGCCCGGCTGTCACCGACGTGCGCGAGCGACAGGATCTTCTCGTTCAGGAGCCCGGCGACGACCGTCGTCCCCATCCCCTTCAGCCACGGCTGCGCCGCGACCGCCGACATCACGCGCTCGTTCGCCTTCTCAATCGCGACGGCCAGACGGTTGCTGTTGAAGTCGAGCTCGTGGTTGTACTTGAACGGCCAGGTCGCCTCTTCCTTCTGGCGCGTCGCCGCGATGAACTCGTTGATCGTCTCGACGGTGATCTTGGACGCGACCTCTCCGGCGGCATGACCGCCCATGCCGTCCGCGACGATGAAGAGACCCTCCTCCGCGTCGAACGCGAAGGAGTCCTCGTTGTGCTTGCGTTTCCGGCCGACGTCGCTCAAGCCGAAAACCTCGATACTCGTCATGTTCAGAGGTCAGGCTCCCTTGACGGCGCGCTGCGCTCGAATGTCTTCGAGCGCCTTGCGGACGTCGTGCGCGGACGGGTCCCAGCGCATCGCCTCCTGAAACGCCTTTTCGGCCTTCAGGAGCAGACCGGCCTGGCGAAAAACGGTTCCGGCGTCCTTCAAGAGCCGCACGTTCTGCGGCTCGATCCCCATTGCCGCCTCGAGCGCCCGAACGGCCGTTCTCAGGTCGCCCGAGCGCGCGGAAGCGAGGCCCAGGTAATGCTGCGCGCGGACGTCTTTGGGGTTCCGATGGGTCGCGAGCGCGAAGTTGCCGGCCGCGTCCGCGTACTTCTGCTCCTTGTACGCGACGATTCCCTGCGCCACGTAGGTCTGCGCGACGGCATCGCCATCGGTGCTTCCGGCGCTCGTCGAGACCACCATCGACCGTTCGAAGTCGTACATCTTGCGCCGCTCGGAATTCGTCAGCACGTTCACGGCCTCGGCGAGCTCCTGGAATTTGGCTTCGGCCTCGGCCCGGCGCTCCTTCGGCGCGCGATCGGGATGGGCTTCGCGCGCGAGCCCTCGAAAGCGCTCCCGGATCTCGACGTCTGTCGCGTCGCGCGCGACTCCCAGAAGGTCGTAGTAGTCAACTTCTCGGGGCATGAGTTACCTGTTTCGCGTCCGAAAGTTATCGAAAAGATTAACATACGGGAATCCCCCCAGACGGGCAAGGCGCGACGCCGGAAACCTCTGTCTGCGCGCGTGTTTTGCCCGCCCGCCGCTTCCCCGGCTACTTGCGCCGCTCCTGGAGAATCTTACGGGAGGAGATGCGGACGCCCTCGGGAAGATTCGGGTCCCGCATGACGGCCTTGAGGTCGCGTTCGTGCAGCCTCTTGATCAGAGGCAGGGTCACCGCGAGGTTCACCTTCGGGTTTTTGACCAGAGCCGCGATGATGGCGGGTTTTCGCATCCATTCGCGGTTCTGCGAGATCTTTCGAAAGATGTCCTCGTCGAGATGGCGCATGCCGCAGAACGACTCGACCTCATTGACGGTCAGGCCCCGGCCTTTCAGCACGGCGGCGCCGACGAGCTTGTTCGCGTCGCCCATCAGGATGCGGCGCTCCTCCTTGCCTCCGTTGTAGGCGAGCTTGATCTTCTGCGAAACCGTCATCACCGCGATGCGCCGGTACGCGGCGCCCGTCGTGAGCGACGTCTCGAGGTCCATGGCCCCGGTGTCACGGCCGGACGCGCGAAGGGCCTGTATCCTGACTTCTTCCTCTTCGGCGGCCGCGATCTCGGCCGCCAGGCGCTCGTCGTCCTCGTCCTTCGCCTCGTCGGCCGCCCGCTTGCGTTTTCCCTTCTCGAAGAACTCTTCGCGGATCTCGAGGAGGCGGCGGCGGGTGTCCGTCGAGAGCTCCGGGTTCTCGAAGAACGCGTCGATGAGCTCCGGGTTTCGCAGAAGTCTCATTTGGTTGATGACGAGCGCTTCCTGCGGGCCGCCGGTCACCGTCCGCGCCAGGCGCGCCAGCGTCCCGTCGGCGACCTCGGGGTGCCGGATCAACTGCTCGAGCACGAGCGGGTCGTCGCAGGCTTGCGCGATCTCGTCGAGCTCGGTCGCCTTCGGAAGAGCCTCGCGGATGAAATGCGCGAGGCTGTCCGGAGGCGTTTTCCGGAGAGTCTCGCGGGCGACTTCGCCGACCTCCGGGTCTTGCAGCACAGCCAGAAGCGCCCGCGTCTGGTCGAGCAGGTCGAGAGGAAGGAGACTCCGGGCCGCGAACTGCCGGATTTCCGGCGGAGCCTCCCCGGAGCGGAGAAGCGAGATTAGGTCCTGCGGATCCGGTGATTCCGTAGCCGTCAAGGGAGGTCAGCCGCGAGTCGGTGCGGCCGGGAGCGGGAGATCGCGAACCACTTCGCCCGTGGCGCCGAGCGGCTCGAGCGCCCGGCCGTCGACGCTGACGCGAACGCCGCCGGCATTGCCGAGCGTCAGCCGGAATCCCTCCTGCGCCTGCAGCCGCCGGGTCTCGCCGCGGTGGACCATCCCGTTCAAGACCGTGCGGCCGTCCGCGTCGACCTTTGCCCACGAGTCGTCGGCGAACTCGAGGGTGAGCGCGATCCCTCGCGCCGTCTCGGCGGGAGTCGAGAGGGCGGCAGGCTGGGCCGCGCCGGCGGCAGGCGGCGCCGGATTCTGCCCGGCCGCGTCCACCCGGTTCTGGATGAACGGAGTCGGCTCGTTGGAGACATCGACGTTCTTGAAGGCGACCGGCACCGCGCGAGGCGCCACGACGGTGGCGGCCGCGGACCGATCGTGGCGCTGCGGGCTGCCGATGAAACCCAGGACGAGAAGAACCGCCGCGACCGCGCCGACCATCAGGCTAGCCGAGCCCCGGCGTCCGCGGAAGAATCGCGAGCGGGGACGGGCCTTCTTCGGTCCCGCGGCCTCTTTCGGTCCGCCCGCGAGGTCCGCGAGGTACGCGTTCACCATTTCTTCGGGATTGATCCCGATGTGGAGCGCGTAGGCGCGAATGAAGCCGCGGGTGAAGGCGGGGGCGGGGAGCCGCTCGAGATTTCCTTCCTCGAGAGCGGTCAATAATCGGACGGAAATCTTCGTCGCCGAGGAAATCTCCTCGAGCGAAATCTCGCGAATCTGTCGCTCGCGGCGAAGTTCTTCGCCGAATGCGAGCGCGGGCGAATCGGTCATTTCTTTCCCGGGCTGAAGACCGATGCTAGCCCCCCGCCGCCCCTTTCCGCAAGAACTCTTTCCGCGCAGGCTGCGAGGAGCCTCGAAATCGCGGGGTTCTCGAGGAGCTCCCGCAGGTCGCGCGACGACGTGGACGTCAGCAGGGCGAGACCGGCGGCGGTAGGAAGGGCGGGGTTGCGCAGGAGGGCGCTGCGCACTCCCGGCCTCAGGGTCCAGCGGGCGTGGGCCGCGATGACGGCCAGGGCGTCCGGATCGGCCTCCAGCCGGGCCCCGGCCTGGACCACGTCCGGCTCTATCGTGAAGCGGTTATCGAGCACCGCGGCCACGACCCGCGGGTCTGGATCGAGGCGCAGGGCCGCCAGGACGCCCCTTCCGGCTGAGCGGGCGAGGTCGATCCGCTCCGCCAGGGCCATTTCGGAGAGCCTTCGCAGGAGGTCGCGGTCCGCCGCCCGACGGATCTCGGGGTGGACGCGGACGTCCGCCGAGACGTGGGCCAGGTCTCTCCAGAAAAGGGTCGAAACGAGGGACAGCGCCTCGCGGCGGGGGGTCCTCGGGTGGGCGGCCAGCAGGCGACGGACGACGTGAGAGCGTCGGGCCGCCCGGTCCTGGAGGATCTCCTCGAAGCGCTCGCGGGGCAGATCGCTCTGCCGGAGAAGCTTGAGAAGGCTCCCCTCCGTCCACACGGCTACCGGCGCTCCAGGCTCCGTCGCGCGCGAGCGCCTCCCGGAACGGCCCGTCCGTGCTCACCGGGGAACTCGTCCTTCGCGCAGGCGCGGACGAGCGACGCCGCCAACTCCGCCACGGCTCGCGGCACGGATTTCCCGGCGGCCCGGGCCTCCTCCGCCACGCGCACCAGCTCGGATCCGACGACGACGCCGTCGGCCAGCCGCGCCGTCTGCCTCGCGGCTTCCGGCGTCGATATCCCGAATCCCACCGCGAGCGGCAGGCCGGACGCGTGACGCCTCGCGCGGCGGACGGTCTGTTCGAGCTCCGGCGCCAGAGCGTTGCGGGCGCCGGTGATCCCGGAGCGCGACACGACGTAGAGAAAGCCGCTCGAGAGACGGCCCGCGGCGCCCATGCGCGCCGGAGGCGACGTCGGGGAAACGAGGAAGATCGTGTCGAGGCCTCCCTCGCGAAGGAGCGGCTGATACGCGGGCGCCTCTTCGGGCGGGAGGTCGGTGACCAGCACGCCGTCGATCCCGGCCGCGCTCGCCTCGCGCGCCGCCCGTTCGAACCCGAAGTGCAGGAGAGGATTGAGGTACGTGAAGAGGACGAGGGCGAGAGACGTCTCCCGGCGGATCCGCGCGGCGGTCGCCAGCACTTTCTCCAGCGTCGTCGCGGAGGCGAGGCTGCGGGAGGCGGCGCGCTGGATCACCGGACCGTCGGCGATCGGATCGGAGAACGGCACGCCGAGCTCGAGAATGTCGGACCCGCTCTCTTCGAGGACACGCGCGAGAAGCGCCGTCGTCTCGAGGTCAGGGTCTCCGGCCGTCAGGTAGGGAATGAACGCGGCGCGGTTCTCGGAGGCAGCGCGCTCGAAGGCCGCCGCGATGCGCCCGGACGAGACCGAATGCGCCGGCGAGCGGACAGTCGCGGGAGGTTTCACCCCCTCGTGAGCTTTCACGCCGGAGAGCCGCGAAGCACGCGCTCGACTTCCGCCAGGTCCTTGTCGCCGCGCCCCGACAGGTTGACCAGAATCGAGGCGGAACGCGGCATCTCCGAGGCGAGCCGACAGGCGAACGCGACGGCGTGGGCGCTCTCGAGAGCGGGGATGATCCCCTCCGCGCGCGAGAGGGCCGCGAACGCGCGGAGCGCCTCCGCGTCGTCCACACGGACATAGGCGACGCGCCCGGACCGCGCGAGCTCCGCGTGCTCCGGCCCGACCGCCGGATAGTCGAGGCCCGCGGAAACCGAGTGCGTCGGAAGCACCTGTCCTCCGGCGTCCTGAAGAAGCATGGTGCGGGTCCCGTGCAGGACGCCGACCGAGCCGCCGGAGAATCGCGCCGCGTGGTCGCCGGGACCCGTCCCGCGCCCGCCGGCCTCGACCCCGAAGAGCTTCGTGCTTCCCGAGAGGTAGGCCGAGAAGAGCCCGATAGAGTTCGAGCCGCCGCCCACGCACGCCACCGCCGCGTGCGGGTCCCGTCCCGCGAGCCTTCGAAACTGCGAGCGCGCTTCCTTTCCGATGACGGACTGGAGCTCCCGCACCAGCGTCGGATAGGGGTGCGGCCCGAGCGCGGACCCGAGCACGTAGTGCGTGGTGCGGACGTTCTCCGTCCAGTCGCGCATCGCCTCGTTGATCGCGTCCTTCAACGTGCGCGATCCCGAGTCCACACCGATGACCTCGGCGCCGAGAAGCTTCATGCGGGACACGTTCGGCGCCTGCCGCTCCATGTCGACGACTCCCATGTAGACGACGCAGGGCAGCCCGATCTTCGCGGCCGCCGCCGCCGTGGCGACGCCGTGCTGACCCGCTCCGGTCTCCGCGACGACTCGCGACTTGCGCATCGCCTTCGCGAGCAGCACCTGGCCGAGCGAGTTGTTGAGCTTGTGGGCGCCGGTGTGGAGCAGGTCTTCGCGCTTCAAGACGATCCGCGCTCCGCCGGCCTGCCGCGTCAGGTTTTCCGCGACCGTGATCGGCGTCGGGCGCCCGGCATAGTCGCGCAGCAGCGAGTCGAGCTCGGCGCGGAAACGCGGGTCCCTGCGGAAGCGAGTCCACGCGCGGTCGAGTTCCTCGAGCGGCGCCATGAGCGTCTCGGGCGCGAACCGGCCTCCGTACTCGCCGAAATATCCGGGCCGCTTTTTTTCACGTGAGACGGGCATCGGCGTCCTCCACGGCGCGGAAAAACCGGGCCATCTTTTCGCGGTCCTTGACGCCGGGCGCAGACTCCACGCCGGAGGCCACGTCGACAGCAGACGGGGCCACGCGGGCGATCGCTTCGCCGACGTTCTCCGGCGCGAGGCCCCCCGCGAGGAACACGGGAACCGGCCACCGCCTGCCGGCGACCAGATCCCAGTCGAAGGTCGCGCCCGTGCCGCCCGCCATCCCGGGGACCGCGGCGTCGAGCAGGAGGGCGCGGCAGCGCGCGAGCGTCTCGTCGGGCGGGGCCTGCACGGTGCCGACGACGCGCGCGACGGCGAAGACCGGCCGTGGCGACAGGTCGAGGTCGTCCGGCCTGAGCGGGCGGTGGATCTGGATGAAATCGAGACCGGCCGCATCCGCCGCCTCCCGCATCTGCCCGGCCGTTTCGCTGACGAACACGCCGACCCGCGAGACGTGCTGCGGCGCCGACGAGACGAGCACCCTCGCCGCGGCCGGGGAGATCCGCCGGGGCGACGCCGCGGAGAAGTTGAATCCGAGGTAGCGGGCGCCGAGCTCGCACGCGAGCGCGACGTCCTCCGGGCGGGTCAGCCCGCAGATCTTGACGTCCGTCATCGGCGGAGCACCGTCATGCGCGGAGCTCCCGCAGCGCTCCCTCGGGATCCTCCGAGCGGAGCAGCGCCTCGCCCACCAGGAACGCCTCGTAGCCGGCGTGTCGAAGCCTCGCGATGTCCGCGGGACCGTGAATGCCGCTCTCCGCGAGCCGAACGGGCCCCGCCGGGAGCCCGGGCGCGAGCGCCTCCAGCGTCTCGAGCCGCGTGGCGAAGCTCGAGAGGTCCCGGGCGTTGACGCCGAGGACGTCGGGGAAGGCGGCCGTGGCCCGCGCGATCTCCCCGGCGTCGTGCGCTTCGGCGACGACGGCCATGCCGAGCTCGCGGGCGGCGCCGGAAAGCGCGGCGAGCTCCGCGTCCGTCAGGATCCTCGCGATGAGCAGGATCGCGTCGGCGCCGAGCGAGGCGGCGA
Source organism: Thermoanaerobaculia bacterium (assembly GCA_038203955.1). Lineage (GTDB taxonomy): Bacteria > Acidobacteriota > Thermoanaerobaculia > UBA5066 > Gp7-AA6 > JALYUA01. Next base: position 9,218 of record JBBRDK010000023.1, read on the forward strand.
GCTCGACCTGTCGAACCGAGACGACGAAGTCCTTCCACAGGGCGGGAAGACCCGCGATGCGACGCGCGCGCGGAAGCCACTCCGGGCGTCCGCCGAAGTGGTCTTCCTCGACCACGATCGAGAGCGCGGCGGCGTGCCCCCGCCGGTAGGCGAGCGCCATGGTCTCGACCTTGCCGGCCGCTCCGGGAAGGATCTCCCCCGCCGAAGGCGACCGGTGCTTGATCTCGGCGATGATCCGCACTCCGGGCTCCCGCAGGCTCGCGACGAACCGCGCGCCGTCCGGCCGCGGAATCGCCGCGGCACGCGCGGAGGCCGTGTACTCTCCGCGGCCGAGGCGCGCTCGCTTGTCGGCGACTATCTGGGAAAGGACGTCCGTCATACCGGTGCTCCCGCGGCGGCGGCGCTTTCCGCCCGCAGCCGCTCGAAGCGGTCGCAAGCCGCCCCGCTGTCGAGCGCGTGCGCGGCGCGCTCGTAACCGTCGGCGACGTCGCGCGCCCTCCCCTCCACCGTCAGAGCGACGGCGGCGTTCCACAGCACCGCGTCCCGGCGCGGCCCGGCCTCCCCTTCGAGCAGGGCCCTCAGCATCGCGGCGTTTTCGTCCGCGTCGCCGCCCCGCAGCTCCTCCGGATCGACCGACTGCCGGGGAAGAAGCGAGAGGTCGAGCTTCCACGGCCGGGTCCACCCGTCGCGCACCTCGACGCCCGCCGCCTCGACTCCCGGAATGAACTCGTCCAGGCCGTTGGCGGAGTGAAAGACGATGGCTCGCTCCGCCCCGAGGGCCGCGAGGGCGTCGGCGAGCAGGCGCACGAGCTCCGGACGCCCGACGCCGATGAGCTGCCTCCGCGCGCCGGCCGGATTGGCGAGAGGCCCGAGCGCGTTGAAGATCGTCCGGACGCCGAGCTCACGCCTCACCGTCCCGAGCTCCTTCATCGCGGGGTGAAACGAGGGCGCGAACAGAAAGACGAGGCCCACCTCGTCCAGCACGCGGCCCGCGGCTTCCGGGGCCAGGTCGATCGCGACCCCGCTGGACGTGAGCACATCCGCGGAGCCGACGCGCGAGGAGATCGAGCGGTTCCCGTGCTTCGCGACCGAGGCTCCGGCGCCGGCGGCCACGATCGCCGCGGCGGTCGAGAGGTTGAAGAGGTCCCTCCCGATCCCCCCCGGACCGCAGGTGTCGAGCAGCGGCTCGCGCGAGGTCGGCACCCGGCGCATTCGAAGCCGCAGCGCCGCGACGGCGCCGGCGATCTCGTCCGACGTCTCGCCGCGCGTGGCGATGCCCAGCAGAATCGCGCCCTTCTGCGCCTCGGAGGCCTTCCCGTCCATCAGGTCCAGAAACACGCGTTCCGCGAGATCGCGCGGCAGCGTGCGTCGCCCCGCAACGACTCGAAGTCCCTCCGCGACGTCGGGAGTCATCTCGCGAGGTCCCGGACGAAATTGCCGAGGATCCTGTCCCCCTCGGGCGTGAGGACCGACTCGGGATGAAACTGGACGCCGTAGACGGGGAGGGTCCGGTGCGCGATCGCCATCACGAGGCCGTCGTCGCTGCGCGCGGTGACGGTGAGATCCGAGGGAAGGCTCTCTTCGCGGACAACCAGAGAATGGTACCGCGCCGCCTGAAAGGGATCCGGCACTCCGGAAAAAATCCCCTCTCCCGCGTGCCGGACCTCGGAGCTCTTCCCGTGCCGCGGCGCGGGGGCTCGTTCGACGACCGCCCCGTGGAGGGTGGCGATCGCCTGGTGCCCAAGGCAGACGCCGAGAACCGGCACTCCCCGTTTCTCGCACGCGCGGATCATCTCGATCGACCGACCCGCGCTCTCGGGACGGCCCGGCCCGGGAGAGACGATCACGGCGCGAGGCCCGCGCGCGAGCGTCTCGTCCGGGTCGAACTCGTCGTTGCGGACCACGACGACGTCGGTCTCGAGGACGCCGACCGCCTGGGCGAGGTTCCAGGTGAAGGAGTCGTAGTTGTCGATGATGACAATCATCGCGGCCTGATGTCGATGATGGCAATCATCGCGGCCTGATGTCGATGATGGCAATCATCGCGGCCTGATGTCGATGATGACAATCATCGCGGCCTGATGTCGATGATGACGATCATCAGCGCTGACCCGCCGAAGGGGGAACGGCGATCGGCGAAGGGCGGGAACCGGAATCCGTTTCGGCTGCCCACTCTCGCGCCATCTCGATAGCCCGGAAGACCGCCGCCGCCTTGGCTTCGGCTTCGCGGTATTCGCTCTCGGGAACCGAGTCGGCGACAATGCCGGCGCCCGCCTGGATCCGGCAGACTCCTCCTTCGACGACGGCCGTGCGGATCGCAATGGCCACGTCGAGGTTCCCCGCGGCGTCGAGGTATCCGACGGCTCCGCCGTACACCCCCCGGCGGCACGGCTCGTACCCGTCGATCAACTCCATCGCCCGGATCTTCGGCGCCCCGGTGAGCGTCCCGGCCGGAAAGCAGGCCGCCAGCGCCTCGGTCGCGCGCCGCCCCGCGGCCAGATCTCCGTGAACCTCCGAGACGATGTGCTGGACGTGCGAGTACTTCTCGACCGCGGCATAGCGCGGCACGCACACACTGCCGGTCGCCGAGACGCGGCCGAGGTCGTTGCGCGAGAGATCCACGAGCATGACGTGCTCGGCGCGCTCCTTGGGATCGGCCAGGAGGCGCTCGGCGAGGGCGGCGTCCTCGGCGGCATTGGCGCCCCGCGGCGCGGTGCCGGCGATCGGCCGCGTCTCGGCGTGGCGGCCGCGGCACCGCACGAGCATTTCGGGCGACGCGCCGAAGATCGACGCCTCGCGCGTCTCCAGGTAGAAGAGGTAGGGCGAGGGATTCAGCATCCGCAGCGCGCGATAGACCTCGAAGGGATCGACGTCGAGCGCCATAGTCCAGCGCTGCGAGAGAACGACCTGGTACACCTCTCCGTCCCGGATGGCCTCCTGCGCCTGCGCCACGAGCTCCAGGAACCGCTCGCGAGGCATTCCGGCCAGAGACGGGCCGGCCGGCCCGGCGCCGCCCGGACGCGGCGGGTCGGGAGCGTGGAGAAGAGACTCCAGCCGGTCCAGCCGCGCCGCAGCGTCCTCCGCGGCCTTTCCGGCGGCGTCCTCGCCCGAACTCTCGGGGGCCACGTCGGTGACGAGGAGGAGCCGCTGTCGTGCGTGATCGAACGCGACGACCGACTCGAAGCGGAGAAAGAGAGCGTCCGGAATCCGGCCGTCTCGGCGATGCGCGTCGGGAATGTCCTCGAAGAGGCGCACGGCGTCGTAGCCAAGAAACCCGACCGCTCCCGAGGAAAGCGGCGGCAGGTCCGGATCGGGGAGGAAACCGGGCCGGGTCGCCAGCGCATCGAGCGCCCCGAGGAAGTCCTGCCCCGCCGCCCGCGGGCCGGACCCGTCGTCGATCTCGATCGCGCCGTCCCGGGCCGTCAGGCGCGCCACCGGCTCGCAGCCCAGAAAGGTGTAGCGCGCGATCGTCTCCCCGCCCTCGACGCTTTCCAGGAGGAAACACTCCGACCCCGCGGCGCGCATGCGCCGGAACAGCGTGACCGGCGTCAGGGCGTCGGCGGGAAAGACGCGCGCTACCGGGGTCGGGCGTCCGCCGGCCGCCCGGGCGGCGAAGGCGCGCCGTTCCGCCTCGCGCTTCACACTCACGACACGGCCTCGGAGAGAATCTCCCGAACCTCTTCGGTTCCCGCGTCGCCGACCCCGAAGAGGCGCGCCTGGCGCAGCGCCTGTGCGGCAAACATCGAGAGCCCGTCGATGACGGGGCAGCGCGCGCGGCGGGCCGCGGCGACGGTCTCCGTTTCGCCCGCCTGCCGGTACACGCAGTCGAAGACGAGCGGGCGGTTCTCGAGCACCCGCTCTGGCACCGCCGACCCGTCCCCTTCTCCCATCCCGACTGGAGTGGCATTCACGTACAGATCCGCCTCCGTCTCGGAAACGTCGCTCCAGGCGAGCGCGTCGACTTTCAACTCCGCGGCGAGCGCGTCGGCCGCCTCGTCCCTCCGGCTCGCGATCACGACGTCGTACCCGAGGCGCCGCGCCGCAACGACAGCCGCACGGGCCGTCCCGCCGGCGCCGAGTACGACCGCCGAGCGGCCCTCTCCCGTGTCGTGGTCCGCCAGCGGATCGAAGATGCCGTCGACGTCCGTGTTGTCGGCTCGCCAGCGTCCCCGGTGCGCGACCAGCGTGTTCGCGGCCCCGGTCGCGCGCACGTCCTCCGAGGGAATGCCGGCGGACGCCGCCGCGCGCTTCCACGGCCGCGTGATGGAGAAGCCGCGAAACGGCGCCATGCTCTGGAGCTCCGGAGGCTTTTCGCGGGCGAAGTCGGAGACCGGCAGCGGCAGGTAGAGAAATCTCAGACCGCGGGCGCGGAAGAGAGCGTTGTGAAGTCGCGGCGACAGCGAGCCCGAGGGATCTCCCGCGACGATTCCGTAGAGGGTCTCGGGGAGGAACGGCGCCGCCGTGCCGTAGGTGCCGGCGAGATCAGCGATCGACAGCTGCCCTCGGGCGGTCGGAACGCCCGCCGATCCGTACACGAGCGCGGCGCCCAGGTGCGCGGACAGGACGCGCCCCGGCGCGCTCGCCGGACCCATCGGAAACACGGACGAGGCGAAGGAGCGCGAAACACCCTGCAGCGCCGCCGTCTCGAACGCCGCGTGCAGGTCGGCCGCGCCGGCGACGAGCTTCACGACGCGCGCGCCCGCCCGACCCATGGCGGAGATCTCCGCCTCCGGATCCGGAGGGAGAGCGAATGGGAAGTGCGCGGAGACGACGACGCGCCTTCGGTCCGGAAAGAGGGTCGGGTCGGCGAGAAGACCCGAGGCGTGCTCGACGTCCACGGTCGCCCCGACTTCGTACGCTTCCGTGACGAGGGCCCGGTATTCGTCCGCCCCTCCGTCGAACCGGCCGCCCTCGCGCGCGGATCTCCACGTGACGATCGCGGGCCTCGGATCGAGCGCGAGAAGCGCGGACGGCGGCAGCCTCTCGCCGGCGAGATCCATCCGGTATTCGATGGCGCCCGCCGCCTTCGGAATCGCCGCGAGGACGCGGCGCGCGTCGTCGAAGTCGCGAGGGGCGACGGACGCGACGTGCGAAGGAAGATCGAGAACGCGCTGGCTCAAGTGAAAAACCCCCGGGCCGTGCCGGCCGGGGGTCGCGATTCCCGCATTTCTTTGCGCCCCGGCCGACGGATTCGGCAGGGCGGAACTCGCCCTACCGCCTCTTTTCGAGACGCCACCAAGTGAAAGACGAAAGCGAGGTGGTCATCGGAAGGGAGGCTAATCCGGACCCTCGAAGCTGTCAAGCGGCTGGCCGGACAGTTTTCAGTCGTCAGTTCTCAGTCGTCAGTCGAATCCCGGAAATACTCAGAACCGAAAACTGACAACTGACAACTCCGTCACCCCTTCTTCCACCGCGTCCCCGCGGGGCCGTCCTCGAGAACGATGCCGCGGCTGGCGAGATCCTGCCGGATCCGGTCCGCCTCGGCGAAGTCGCGGCGCTTGCGGGCGGCGTTGCGCGCCTGGATCTGCGCCTCGATCTCCGCCGGGAGGACCTCCTTCCCGGCGGGAAGGATCCCGAGCACGCGGTCGGCCGCGCTCAGCGCCTCCCCCGCCGCCTCCGCCCCCGATGAGTCGAGCGTGTTCTCGTCGATCGCGCTGTTGACCTCCCGCAGAAACGGGAAAACGGCGCCGAGCGCCTCCGGCGTATTCAGATCATCCTCGAGCGCTTCGCGGAAGGCGGCAAGGAAGGTCTTCGCCCTCGACGCCGCGTCGAACGCTCCCGGCCTGGACGAGCCGGCCGCGGCGATCTCGGCGAGACGCGCGGCCGCGGAACGGATCCGGTCGACGGCCGTGGCGGCGCCCGTCAGGCCCTCCCAGGTGAAGTTCAGCTTCTTTCGATACGGAACCGAGAGAAAGAGGTACCGGAGCGCCGCCGGATCGTCCCGGCGCGCGAGGACGTCGGCGAGCGTGTAGAAGTTACCTTTGGACTTTGACATCTTTTCGCCATCGACGATCAGGTGCTCCGAGTGGAGCCACATGTTGACGAACGGCTCCCCCGTCGCCCCTTCGCTCTGCGCGATTTCGTTCTCGTGGTGCGGAAAGATGTTGTCGACTGCGCCCGTGTGCAGATCGAAGCGGTTCCCCAGGAACTTCATGCTCATGGCGGAACATTCGATGTGCCAGCCGGGACGCCCCTCGCCGAAAGGGGATGGCCACGAGGGCTCTCCGGGCTTGACGCCCTTCCACAGGGCGAAGTCCTTGACGTCCTCCTTCTCGTACTCGTCGTCGGAGACGCGATCGCCGCGCCGCATGGCGGTCAGATCGATCCGGGAGAGCTTTCCGTACTCCGGGAACGTCGCAATCCGAAACCATACTGATCCGTCCGACTCGTACGTGTGACCGCGCTCGCGCAGCGTTTCGATCAGGGCGATCATTTCCGGCACGTGATCGGTGGCTCGCGGGTATTGCTCCGCCGGCTGGACGTTCAAGGTCGCGAGATCGCGGAAAAACTCGCGGGCATATTTTTCGGTGAATTCGTTGAGCGGGAGGCCCTCGGCGGCGGCGCCCCGGATCGTTTTGTCGTCCACGTCGGTCAAGTTCATCACCTGCGTCACGCGCAGCCCCGAGAGAAGGAGAGAGCGCCGCAAGACGTCCTCGAAGACGAAAGTCCTCAGGTTCCCGATGTGGGCGACGTTGTAGACGGTCGGACCGCAGGTGTACATGCGGACGTGCTCCGCTTCGAGCGGAACGAGGTTCTCGGTGCGGCGGCCGAGCGTGTTGTGCAGCTTCACGGAGCTACCAGAGTCCTTTCGCTTTTCGCTTGTCGATCTTCTTCCACGTCAGCTCGCGCTTCAATCCGCGAAGTCTGTCCACGAAGAGAGTCCCGTTCAGATGATCGACCTCGTGGGCGAAGGCGCGCGCGAGAAGCCCCGTGCCTTCGAGCTCGCGGACTTTCCCGGTCTCGTCCGCGGCGCGCACGCGAACTCGCGCAGGACGGATCACGCGCTCCGTGACGTCCGGGATCGACAAACAGCCCTCCTCCTCTTTCTGCTCGCCGGAGGCCTCCAGGATTTCCGGGTTGACGAGGACGACGAGTCCGTCGGGTTCCGCGCCCACCGAAAGGTCGACGATCGCCACGCGAAGGTTGAAGCCGATCTGGGGAGCCGCGAGGCCGATCCCCGGAGCCGCGCGACACGTCTCGATCAGGTCGGCGAGGAGACCCGGAAACTCGGGGGCCGCCGGGTCCGCGGCAGCGTTGGAAGCGAAGAGGCGAGGGTCGGCGTACCGGACCAGATCGCGGATCATCGGTCCCCGGATGGCCGCTGCGGCAAAGGGTTCCGAGGGCCGTAAAGGAGCCTCCGGCGAGCCGGAGTGCCCGGCGCCGGCGCCAGTTGGCTTCCCCGCGCGGTGTCCTCGGATCCTCGCAGGCTGTACCCGGGATGGGACAGGCGGGCCGCCTCCTCGAGCGCGCGTCGCTTCATAAGTCGTTGATTCTGAGCACATTCTCGCGCGGACCGCAAGCGCGACCTGTGGCATGCGGATCGCTCTCGCAGGTGGCGGAGGAGCTTTCATGAAAATCACGCGTCTGACGATCACGGCCGCCATCGCGGGGATTCTGCTGCTCGCGGCCACCGCTCGCGCCGAGCGCGCGGATCGCTCCGGCCGGGCGGACCGGTACGCGACCCGGAGCGGGTACTCCTACGTGCGCGCGACGACGGGTGACGTCACCGTGGTCTCGAAATGGAACGGCCGGGTGGAGGCGCGGCGGAACATGCCGATCTCCTCCGGCGACGAGATCGTGGTCTCCGAGAGCGGCCGCGCGGAAGTGGGGCTCGCCGACGGCAACGTCCTCCACGTGGGCGGGGGAACGAGCGCGAGCTTCGAGTCGCTCTACGCGCAGCAGGGCGAGGACGACGAGTTCTCCGCCATCCGCTTGAAGGACGGCTCGGTGGTCCTCTCGGCGATCGGCGCCAACGACAGCCAGATTCCTCGGATCGACACCGAGGACGCCACGGTCTATCTTTCCGCCGGGTCCCGGGCGAGAGTCAACGCGGACCCGAGGCGCGGGACCGTCGTGATCGCGCGGCTCGGCGCGGTGGAAGTGCGCACGCCGGAAGGGACCTACAAGTTGAAGCCGGGCCAGTACCTGCTGGTGCGCGGTGAAGAGGAGCCCACGGTCGAACGCGGCACCTTCTCGCGAGACCGCTTCGACACGTGGTCCGCGGACCGCCTCGATTCGCTCGGGGCGACCCGCAGCGTCTCCGCGCGGTACGTCGACGAGGAGTACGCCGACGACGTCGTCGCGCTCGACGGCTACGGTGACTGGAATTACAGCAACACCTATTCGAGCTACGTCTGGAGCCCGCGGGTCGACGCCAGCTGGAGTCCGTACAGCGACGGAAGCTGGTACTACACGACCGCGGGACTGACCTGGTGGTCCAACGATCCGTGGGGCTGGTATCCGCACCACTACGGAAACTGGTTCTTCGAGTCGTCCTGGAACCGCTGGTGCTGGAGCCCCGCGTACGTGTACTCGCCCGCGTGGGTGTACTGGGCCTACACGCCGAGCTACGTGGGCTGGTGCCCGGTCGGGTACTACACGGGCTACTCGCCCTGGTGGGGCAGCTACTACCGGCACATCGGCTGGAACCGCTCGAACGTCTACCTTCCGGTCCACGGCACGTTCAACACGCGGCAGGTGGATTTCCGCGGCTGGAACTTTTCCGGCGCCGGAAGGTTCGGGTCGGGAGTCGGCCGCGCCGAAGTGATCCGAGGCGACCGCATCGGAGATCGCCTCGGAGGTCAGGTGGCGATCTCGTCCCGCCCGATCGTGCTTCCGGGCCGGGGCGGGGATACGCGCGAGGCGATGCGCAACTACATCCGCGAGGCTCCGCGCGTCATCGAAAGATCGGCAGCGGCGGATTCGGGCCGGCTGGCTCCCATCCTGGGGCGCGAGCGGACTCTTCCCACCGCGACCGTCGAGGCTCTGCGGGATCGGGCGGTGGTGGCCGAGAGGGGCCGGCTCGCGGGCCCGGCCGCGGCCGAGATCGCTCCCCGCGGCGTGCGCCTGGAACGCGGCCGCGCGATCGGGGAACCGATTCCCGGCCGCGACGCACTCGGGACGGAGCGGGGCCGCGGCGGCTCGATCGAAGGGCCGGCGCGGCGCGATCCCATCGCCCGTGGCCGCGCCGCCGAGCTTCCCGTCCCTTCGAGCGGAGACGTCCCCGCCCGAGAGCCCCTCGCGAGGGGGCGCCTGTCGGACGACCGAGCGCCCGCCTCCCGGTTCGAGGAGCGGACGCCCGCGCGGGCGGATCAGGACTGGCGTTCCCGCGGACGCGCCGTGGAGCGCGACACCCCGCGCGGAAATCCGGCTCCTGCCTCGCCCTCGTCCGCCAATCCGGGCGTCGAGCACCTCGATCGCGGCCGCGCCGACATTCGCGAGGTGGAGCGCGCGCGCCCGGATCGGGAAGCTCCTGCGGGCGACTGGCGCTCGCGCCGCATGCAGGCTCCTCCCGCTGAAAATCCGTCTCCGCGGCGCGAGGAGGCGAGGCCATCGGACTGGCGCTCCCGCTCCGAGGTTCCTCCGGCGCGGCGCGTGATCGAGGGGTCGGTGCCGCGCCGCGACCCGGAGGGAGTCCGGGAACGGCCGATGCCGCGCGACGAGCGGCCCGCCTACCGCCCCGAGCGCGCGGCGCCCTCGTACGCGCCCGCCGCGCCGCCTCCGCCCCGGATCGAATCGCGCCCCGCGCCTCCGCCGCCGCGCGCGGAATCCCATCCCGCTCCGCCGCCGCGGGCGGAGTCCCGTCCGGCTCCGCCTCCCGCGAGGGCGCCGGAGCGCGGACGCAAAGACTGACCGCACGAGAGAGGGGACAGACTCCTTCTTCCCGCGCCTCCGGGCGCGGTTTTTTTGCCCCGCGGCCCCTTTTCGTCGGGACATTGCGCCGGACGGAGGCGGGCGCCGTAGAGCAGTCCAGCGGTAGACTTCGCCCCCATTGAACCCATGGCGAAAGCGACGTACGGGATCGACGCCCCGGGCGTAGTCCGCAACCTGCTCGTCTTCGGCGCTGCGGGAATCGCCGTTCCGCTCGTGATCGCCGCCGTGACCGGCTCTCCTGCGCTCGCGCGCTCGATGCGATCCATCGCCGCCACCGGACCCGGGCCGTTTCTCGCCCTGGCGGGACTGCTCATGCTCGCGTACTCGCTCGTCGGGAAATTCCGCCACCGCGACCGGATGCTCGCGCAGATCGACTGGAATGGCGACGAGCGGGTCCTGGACGTCGGAACGGGCCGCGGACTGCTCGCGATCGGCGCCGCGCGGAAGCTCTCGACGGGGCGGGCCACGGGGATCGACGTATGGAGCGGGCGCGACCTCTCTCAGAACACGGCTCGGAACGCGGTCGAGAACGCGCGCCGGGAAGGCGTGGCCGATCGCGTGGATTTCCTCAGCCAGGACGCCAGGCGCCTCGACTTTTCCGACGAGTCTTTCGACGTCGTTCTTTCGAATCTCTGCCTGCACAACATCGCGTCCGCGGAAGATCGGGCGCGCGCGTGCTCCGAGATCGCCCGGGTTGCCCGGCGGGGCGGAACCGTCGTTCTCTCGGACTTCCAGAAGACCGCCGAATACGCCCGTGCGCTTTCCGAGGCGGGCCTCCAGGTGGCGCGGTCGGGGCCGTTTCTCTTCGACACCTTCCCGCCCCTTCGGATCATCACGGCTCGAAAGCCGTAGAATCGGCGTTACTCGATGACCGGCCGCCTCGCATCGCTCCTCGCGAGCGCCTTGTTCGTCTTCTATTGCACGGCCGTCGGCGTGTACCTTCTCCTGCATCCATGGTTCCCCGCGCATCGGCCGACGTTCGGCATCTCCTCCTCCGGATTTTTCCGGGGGTTCGTCTCGGGGCTCGGGCTCGTGCATCTCTTTGCCGGCCTCGCCGACATTCGCGGCCTGGCGAGATCCCTGGAGCCCCCGCCCGCAGGCCGCCCGTTCGACCCCCTGTCTCAGGCGTCCGATTCCGCCTCGGGAGAGAGGCCATGAAGGCCCTCTACGTCACGGACCGTCGGGCGGCCTCCGACGAGCGATTCGAAGAGGTGCTCGAGAGTCTTGCGGGATCGCCGCTCCTGGCCGTGCAGCTGCGCGAGAAGGGAGCATCCGACCGTGAGACCCTCGCGTGGGCGGCCGCGGCGCGCCGGGCGCTCGGGCCCGACGTCGCGCTCTACGTGAACCGGCGGTTCGATCTTGCGCTCGCGTCGCGCGCGGAGGGCGTGCACCTGCCCTCCGACGGGCTCCCGCTGCCGCGAGTGCGGGCGAACACGCCGCGCGGTCTTCGTGTGGGCGTGTCGACGCATTCGGCGGCCGAGGCGGCGGAAGCGATCTCCGGCGGCGCGGACCTGGTCGTGATCGGTCCCATGTTTTCGACGCCATCCAAGACCTCCCTGGGCGAGCCTCTCGGGCCCGACGCCCTCGCCGGCCTTCCGCCCACGCGGGAACACCGCTCCGACGTCTTCGCGATCGGCGGCATCTCCGAGGAAAACCTGGCTCTCTTGGAGCCCTACCGGGACCGGATCTCCGGCGTCGCAGGCATCCGCCTCTTCCAGGAAGCCCCCGATCCCGGAGCCGTCGCGCGACGGATCGCCGGGCGATGACGGATCGCCGGCGATGAGGGAGCCGAGCCGATGACCGATCGCCGCGGGATGGCGGAGCGCCTGACGGGCGCCTTCCGGCTGCCGGAGTCCCGCCTTCCCATGATCGTCCGCCGGCTGACCGGACCGCTGACCCTGCTGGCCGCGGTGGTTTTGGCGGTGCTTCTTCTGCAGACCTTTCGCGTCGAGGCGGTCAACGCCTCGGGGACGGACTGGGGCCGGCTCGCGATCTGGATCGCCGGCGCTCTAGTCGTCACCCGTTTTCTCGACTACGCCGTCTTCGACCTCGCCTTCCGCCTCCGCCGCCAGGTGGCCGCGCCGAGCCTTCTCCGGCAGCTCGTCTCGCTCGTCGTCTTCGGGATCGCGGTGTCGATCGTCGTCAAGGCCCTCGTCCCCGGCTTCGCGCTGCCGATCCTGACGGGCTCGGCAATCATCACCGCCGTCATCGGTCTCGCCCTGCAGGACACGCTCGGAAATCTCTTTGCCGGGCTGGCCCTCCACGTCGAGAAGACGCTCTTCGTGGGGGACGTCGTGCGGTCGGGGGAATCGTTCGCGACCGTCGAGGAGCTCTCATGGCGCGCGATGAAGCTGCGGACGGTCGAAGGCAATCTTCTGCTGGTGCCCAACAGCGTCGCGGGTCGCGACCGCCTGGAGGTGTTCCCGCGGGGAGGGCGTCCGGTCGCCCGGTATCTGCGCGTCGGCCTCGAATACGACGCCTCGCCGGTGATGGCCCGCGAGACTCTGGAATCCGCCGTGCGCGGCCTTCCCGGCGTCGCCTCGCGTCCGGAGCGGCGCGCCTACATGAAGAGCTTCGAGGCCTACAGCGTCGTGTACGAGCTGCGATACTGGCTCGAGGACTATTCGAATTATCTCGAGGTCGACTCCGCGGTCCGCGAGCGGGTCTGGTACGCGCTCCACCGCGCCGGCCTCCACATCCCCATGCCCTTCATCCGGCAGTACCAGTACACGGGGGGCATGGTCCCGCCGGAATCGCGCGGCGCGCTCGTCGAGCCGGCCGTCGCGGCCCTGGATCTTTTCGCGCCGCTTTCCGACGCCGAGCGCGCGCAGATCGCCGAGGGCGCGATCGAACGCCGCTACGCGCCGGGCGAGATCGTCGTGCGGGAAGGCGATCAGACCTCCTCGATGTTCATCGTCGCCTCCGGCCGTCTCGGCGTCTCCATTCACGGAGCCGCCGGGGACACGCGCCACCTGGCGGTCCTGGAGGACGGCAGCGCCTTCGGCGAGATCAGCCTCCTGACCGGTGAGCCGAGGACGGCGACCGTTCGCGCGCTTTCCGAGACCGTGCTCGTCGAAATCGAGAAGAAGACGATCGAGCCGATCCTGCGGCAGAACCCGAGCCTCTGCGTCGCTCTGGACGCGGTGATCGCGGAGAGACGGAAAGGAGCCGCCAGCGCCCTGGACGCAACTCGTGAGCCGGCCGACCGGGCGCCCGGCCGCGCGGCCCTCGCGGACCGGATCGTGCGCTTCTTCGGGCTCCGGTTGTGAGCCTCCTTCTCGGCCTCGACCTGACCCCGGTCCCTCGTGTGGCGGCCGTCCTGGAGCGCTTCGGCGAACGGTTCCTGTCGCGCGTGTTCGCCGAGGGTGAGATCCACAGAGGCCGGCGCCAGCCGCACGCCTTCGCCGAGCATGTCGCCGGCCGGTTCGCCGCGAAGGAGGCCGCCATGAAGGCACTCGGGACCGGGTGGCGCGGCCTCGCGTTCCGGGAGATTGCCGTCCGGCGCGACGCGCGCGGCAAGCCGCGTCTCGAACTGTCGGGCCGCGCACTCGCCCGCGCCGACGCGCTCGGTGTCTTCGAGATGGAAGTGACGATCACCCATACCGGCGATCTCGCGGCGGCCATCGTCGCCCTGACGACGCGCGACCCGGCCCCCTAGGGGCGCCCCGCGCGCTTGCGCGGAAAGGACGCCGCGTCGTTTTGGGCCCGCTGAGCAGGCGGGCTTTCCGGCGCGGCCGCCGCGAATGATCCGGGTTAAGCTTCCGCGCTTCGAGAGAACATCCACATGACCGACGGTCCCGACGGGAAGGCCGACAAGGCCGATTACAAGGCGACGCTGAACCTGCCGCGCACGGATTTCCCCATGAAGGCGGATCTCGTGCGGCGGGAGCCCGAGCGCCTCGCGGCGTGGACGGCGATGGATCTCGAGGGGCGGATTCGCGAGGCGTCGCGCGGGCGGGAGAAGTTCATCCTGCACGACGGCCCTCCGTACGCCAACGGAGATATCCACATCGGCCACGCCTTGAACAAGATCCTCAAGGACTTCATCGTCCGCAGCCGGACGATGCTCGGCTACGACGCTCCCTACGTGCCCGGATGGGACTGCCACGGCCTTCCGATCGAGAAGCAGGTCGACAAGAAGCTCGGCTCGAAGAAGCGGGAGATGGACGCGCTCGCCATTCGCAGGGCGTGCCGCGAGTACGCCGCGAAGTTCATCGACGTGCAGCGCGAGCAGTTCCAGCGGCTCTTAGTCGGCGGAGAGTGGGACCGCCCGTACGCCACCATGGCCACCTCGTACGAGGCCGAAATCGCCCGCGCCTTCGGCGAGTTTTACCGGAAAAACCTCGTGACGCAGGCGTTGAAGTCGGTGCGGTGGTGTTTCACGGACCAGACGGCCTTAGCCGAGGCGGAGCTCGAATACGAGTCCCGGGAGGACACGGCGATATTCGTCGCGTTCCCGTTTACGGACCGGAACGCCGTCGCGAAGGCCTTCGGGCTCGCCGCCGGCGCTCTTCCGGGACAGGCCGACGTTTCGGCCGTCATCTGGACGACGACCCCGTGGACGATCCCGTCCAACGTCGCGATCGCCGCGCATCCCGACGTCGCGTACGCGCTGGTCGAGGCCTCGGGACGGCTGTTCGTCGTGGCGGAACCGCTCGTCGGCGCCGTCGCGAAGTCCGCAGGATGGGCGCTGGTCTCCGAGCAAGCCCGGGTGGCGGGATCGAGCCTCGCGGGCCTGCGTTACCGGCATCCGCTCGCGCCGAAGATGCGGGGAGAACTGGCCCCCGAGGAGGAAGCGGGCGCGTTTCGCATCGTCCTCGCCGACTACGTGACGACGGACACGGGAACCGGCCTCGTCCACACCGCCCCGGGACACGGCGAAGACGATTTCCTCACGGGCAAACGCGAGCGCCTCCCGATCCTCTCCCCCGTGGACGAAGCGGGGCGCTACACGAGCGTCGAGAAGTATCGCGGAAAGAAGGTCCTCGAGGCCAACGCGGAGATCGTGCAGGACCTCTCGGCCGCCGGGGCGCTGCTGCATGCGGACGCGAGCTTCCGCCACGACTATCCCCACTGCTGGCGCTGCAAGAAGCCCGTGATCTTCCGCGCGACCGTGCAGTGGTTCGTCCGGCTCGACGCCGGCGACATCGACGTCCGGGCCGCGGCGCTTCAGGCCGTCGCGAAGGTCCGCTGGTTCCCCGCATGGGGCGAGGCCCGCATCGCGGGAATGGTCGAAAACCGGCACGAGTGGGTGATCTCACGCCAGCGGCGGTGGGGATCTCCCATCACGCTTCTCTATGCCGTGAGAGACGGCGAGCGGCGCGAGGTCTATCCCTGGAAGGACTCTCCCGAGGAGCAGCGCCGGTTCTTCGACCGCGTCGTCGACGTCTTCCGGGAGGAGGGCGGCGATGCCTGGTACGCCCGCCCCGGGACGGATTTTCTGCCGGAGGGCGCGGACCGGCGCGGCTACACCGAGTTCGAAAAGGAATCCGACATTCTCGACGTGTGGTTCGATTCCGGGGTCTCGCACCTCGCCGTTCTCCGGTCCGGCGAGTGGCCGGAGCTCGCCGTCTCCCGGCCGGGTCCCCCCGCCGACCTCTACCTCGAGGGTCACGACCAGCACCGGGGCTGGTTCCAGTCGTCGCTGCTTACCTCCGTCGCCCTGTTTGCGGAGGCGCCCTACCGCGGGGTGATCACCCATGGGTTCACCCTGGACGTCGACGCGCGCAAGATGTCGAAGTCGCTCGGAAACGCCGTCGCGCCGGCGGAGATCATCCGCAAGTACGGCGCGGACATCCTGCGGCTCTGGGTGGTCTCGGTCGACTACCGCGAAGACCAGCCGATCTCGGAGGAGATCCTCTCGCGGTGCGCCGAGGCCTACCGGAAGATCCGCAACACGGAGCGCTTCCTGATCTCGAACCTCTACGACTTCGACCCGGCGGCCGACGCGGTCCCCGCCGCGCGCCTGCTGCCTCTCGATGCCGAGATCCTGTCCCGGGCGGCGCGGCTGGCGAGGCGCCTGAAAGCCGCCTACGAGACGTACGAGTTCCACCTCATCTACCACGCCCTGTTGAATTTCTGCTCGTCGGACCTGTCGGCTTTCTACCTGGACGTCATCAAGGACCGGCTCTATGCGTCCGCGCCCGGTTCCCTCGAACGCCGCTCGGCGCAGACGGCGCTCCATCGCATCGCCCGGGCTCTCGCGACCCTCTCGGCGCCCGTCCTGCCGTTCACCGCCGAGGAGGTCTGGCAGGCCCTCCCGGGCGCGAAGGAAGAATCCGTCCACCTCGCGCGTTTCGAGAGCCTGGACGATGCGGCAGGAGACCCCGCCGCCGAGGCTGCGTGGGGACGATTGATGGCGTTGCGGGAGGAGGTCTCGACCGTGCTCGAACAGGCCCGCAAGGACAAGACGATCGGCTCGTCGCTCGAGGGCGCGATCGGCATCACGCGCGACGCCGCGCTCGACACGGACCGCGCCGCGACCGGCTTGGCCGGCGGCGCGCTGGCCGACCTCTTCATCGTGTCGTCGGTGATCGAGGGCGCATCGGCCGCCGCCGGAGATCCGGGCTGGCGGCCCTCCGCCGCCTACCCGGGACTTTTTCTCAAGTTTTCGAAGGCGCAGGGTCGACGCTGTGACCGGTGCTGGAAGCTCACGCCCGAGGCGGGCGCCACGGGGCTCTGCGACCGGTGCCGGGAAGTCCTCTCCGGGCTGGCGCGCGACATCGCCCCGACACCGGCATGACGCGCTTTCCCCGGATTCGCGAGAGCGCCCTCTACCGGACGGGCTATTTTCTCGTCTCCCTGGGCGTTCTCCTGCTCGACCAGTGGAGCAAGGGGCTCATCACGCGCTCCTTCGAGGTCCACCAATCCGCCTCCGTGATCACGAATCTTTTCGACCTGACCTACGTCCGCAACAGCGGCGCCGCCTTCGGCCTCTTCGCGTCCGTCGATTCCTCGATCAAGGCGATCGTCTTAAACAGCGTGGCCGTGATCGTGTTCCTCGTCGTGTCGGCGTACGCCCTGCGCTCCTCACACAAGAGCATCCGGCTCCAGCTCGGATTCGCGCTGATCCTCGGCGGCGCCGTCGGGAACCTCCTCGACCGGGTTCGCTTTGGATACGTCGTCGACTTCATCGATTTTTCGATCTCGGGGCATCACTGGCCCGCGTTCAACGTCGCGGACTCCGCCATCTGCATCGGGGTCGGCCTGCTCTTCCTCGACATGCTCCGCACCGAAGACGAGGACCGCCAGGAGCCTAGGGCCGCCGAACCGCCCGGGCTCTGACCGATGTTTCCCCGTCTGATTCACATCGGGTCGTTCTATCTTCCGACCTACGGCGTCACGCTCGCGATCGCGTATCTGACTGCGACCTGGTTCCTGCGCAAGAAGGCCCTCGCCGCCGGACTGCCAGAACAGAAGGTCTTCGACCTCTCGCTCTACCTCCTCGCGTCGGCGATCCTCGGCGCGAAGGCCCTGCTCGTCATCGTCGAGTGGAAGCACTACATGGACCGGCCCCGGGACCTGATCGACGTGCTTCGCTCAGGCGGCGTATTCTACGGCGGACTGATCTGCGCGTCGGCCGTCGGAATCTGGTACCTGCGCAAGCATCGCCTGCCCGCCTGGAAGGTCACCGACATGGGGGCGCCCGCGATCGCGCTCGGCGAGGCGATCGGACGCTGGGGTTGCTTCGCTGCCGGGTGTTGTTACGGGAAGGAGACGTCGGGTCCCCTCGGGGTCACCTTCACCGACCCCTTCGCTCATGAGGCCGTGGGGACCCCGCTCGGGGTGCCGCTCCATCCGACGCAGCTCTATCTGTCGCTCAACGCGTTCGTGATCTTCCTGATCCTCCAGTGGCTCTACAAACGCCGCACCTTCGATGGCGAGGTGTTCTGGACCTATCTGCTCCTGTACTCGATCACCCGCGGAATCCTCGAGATCTGGCGCGGCGACCTCGTGCGGGGCTTCGTGGTGCCGGGCCTTCTCTCCACCTCGCAGTTCATCGGCCTGCTCGTCGCGCTCGCGTCCGTCGGGATGCTGATCCTCCTGTCCCGTCGCGGCCGGGTGCAGGAGGTCCGCAGCTGATCCGCCGGTTCCAGGTCGGCCAGCCCTCGGACGGCACGCGCCTGGATCTCTTTCTCGTTGGAACCTGCTCGGACCTCTCCCGCTCCCGCGTTCAGAAGCTGATCGAGGAGGGCGCGGTGAGCGTGTCGGGTACGGCCGTCCGTCGGTCCCGCCCGGTCAAGGCGGGTGACTGCGTCGAGGTGGACGTGCCGGAGCCGCGTTCGATCGCGATCGAACCTGAGGAAATCCCCCTGTCGATCCTGTATGAGGACGCGCACCTGATCGCGATCGACAAACCGCCGGGCCTCGTCGTGCATCCCTCGCCGGGACACGGGTCGGGGACGCTCGTCAACGCGCTTCTTCACCACGTCCGCGACCTCCCGGGAATCGGTGGCGAGGTCCGGCCCGGCATCGTGCACCGCCTCGACCGGGACACCTCGGGCGTCCTGCTCGTCGCGAAATCCGATCTGGCCCACACGTCCCTCTCCCGCCAGATGAAGCGGCGGCAGATGCGGAAGGAATACCTCGCGATCGTCGCGGGAGTCCCCCGCGTGCGCAAAGGGGACGTCACCCTCGCGATCGGCCGGGACCCGCGCGACCGCAAGAAGATGAAGGCGTTCAAGAGCTCTCAGCTGTCAGCTGTCAGCTATCGGCCCGGGAGTCGTCGACCCCTCGGCGGGGAGGAGGCTGCAGAGACGCTTCCTGCGGGGGTGCGCGACGCGAAGACGCTTTACGAGATCGAGCGGGAGTGGTTCGACCGCGGCCTGACGCTCTTACGCTGCCGGCTCGTCACCGGGCGGACCCATCAGATCCGGGTTCACCTGGCGGCGGCGGGACTCCCCATCGTGGGAGATCCAGTCTACGGACACCCGCGTTACGAGCGTATCCGCGGCACGAAGCTCGAAAAGACGCTGCGGCAATTTCCCCGCCAGGCGCTCCACGCCGAGAGGATCGAGTTCCGCCATCCCGAATCCAACGAGCCGCTCCAGATCGTCGCGCCGATCCCCGCCGACATGACGGAGTTGATGGACGCGATCTCGGCCTAGCGCGCGGGCGCGCCCGCCCTCGCGGACATGGTCGCCTGACGAAGTGGTCGGAAGCGACGCCCTAGCCCTCCGCCTTCTTCGGCACAACCACGACCGGCGGGATGTCCTTCTCGCGGACCGCCTTGTTGAAGTCCGCGAGGTCCTTTTCCTGGAGCGTCTTCCACTCCCCGAGGATCCCGTCGAGCTTTCCCTGGATCTGTTTCAGATAGACCCACGACGCGTCCGTGGGCTTCGCGTCGGAGCTCGAGGCCACGCCCGCCAGCCCGGCGAACTGGTGGTCGAGGGCCGGCGCGAAATTCAAGACGTCCTGACTGCTCTTCAGATCCGGGTTGACGAGTTTCTTCTCCAGGGCGATCACCTTGTCCGAGATCGCCTTGCCCTTGTCCTTGAGCTCCTTGCCCTTGCCGAGCTTCTCCGCCCGGTCGCTCAGCTCCCGGATCTGCGCGCGGACGTCGCGCATCGAGGCAACGGCTTCGTGGGCCGCGGTCAGCCCGTTCCGCGAGTCGCGCAGGAGGTCGAACTGCTTCTTCAGGTCGTCCGCCGTCGCGGAGACGCCGGGATGCGCGCGCACCTCGAAGGGAGACGTCAGCGTCTCCGCGCCGTACTTCAGGCGGACCGTGTACTTGCCGGGAGCGACGCGCGGGCCCTGGCTGTTGCCCCAGATGATCGCCTTCGGAACGAGCGTCGGTTTCACGATCCGCATGTCCCACACCAGCCGGTTTAACCCTTCCTTCGGCTCGATCGGTTTGTCGGCGCGTTCATCCTCGGGCGGCGCGGACGCGTCGGTCGCATCGCGCTCCTTCTTCTCGCTCGTATATTTGCGCAGCACCGTGTCGCCCTCTAAGAACTCCACGGTCACAACTTCCTTTTCCTTCGGCTTCGAGCGCAGGAAATACGAGACCTGGACGCCGTTGGCCGGGTTTTTGCCGAACGCGTTGTTCGTCGCGTCCTCGTCGTCGCCGCCGCCGAACCCACCGCCGCCCATCCGCACGCTCGGCCGCGGCGGAAAGAGGTGGACCGCCTCGCGGCCGATCCCGTCCTTGTACTCGTGCAAAGGGGTCAGATCGTCCAGGACCCAGAAGGCCCGGCCCTGCGTCGCGATGACCAGGTCCCTGTCCTTGACCGTCATGTCTGTAATCGGGACCACGGGCAGATTCAGCTGCATCGGCTGCCAGTTGCCGCCGTCGTCGAAGGAGACGAAGAGCCCAAGCTCCGTCCCCGCGTAGAGCAGTCCGTGCCGTCCCGGGTCCTCCCGGACGACGCGGGTGAAGGCGTTGTCGGGAATGCCGTGCACGATCTTCGTCCACGTCTTCCCGTAATCCGAGGTCTTGTACAGGTAGGGCCGGAAGTCGTCGAACTGGTACATCGTCGCCGCGAGGTACGCGGTGCCCTTTTCCTGCGCGGAGAGGTCGATCGCGTTGATCCGGATCCAGTCCGGAATTCCCTTCGGCGTGATGTTCTGCCAGTTCTTGCCGCCGTCGCGAGTGATCTGGACGAGCCCGTCGTCCGTCCCGATCCAGATGGTGCCCGCCTCCTGCTTCGACTCGACGACGTAGAAGATGGTGTCGTACACCTCGACGCCCGTGTCGTCTTTGGTGATCGGGCCGCCCGACTTGCCCTGCTTCCCCTTGTCGTTGCGGGTCAGATCGGGAGAAATCTCCTCCCAGGTCTGGCCTTCGTCGCGGCTGCGCAGCAGGACCTGGGCGCCGTGGTAGATCGTGTTCGGATCGTGCGGCGAGATCACGATCGGCGCGTTCCACTGGAAGCGGTACTTCGTGTCCTTCGGCGCCTGCCCGATCGCGTTTTCCGGCCAGGCGACGATCTGCCGCCGCTGGCCGAGCGTGTGGTCATACCGGTCGATCGAGCCGCCGTACGAACCGGCGTACACGATGTTGCCGCTCGTTCCCGGTTTCGGCGCGAT
This sequence comes from Thermoanaerobaculia bacterium, assembly GCA_038203955.1. GTDB lineage: Bacteria > Acidobacteriota > Thermoanaerobaculia > UBA5066 > Gp7-AA6 > JALYUA01. The sequence goes on from JBBRDK010000023.1 coordinate 30,119, forward strand.
CCAGCCGCTCTCTCCGCCGCCGACGTCGTGCCAGTCGCTCACGTCGATTCCCCGTCCGCGTCCGCGGCTGGCGATCGCGACCGTCGAGTTGTCCTGCTGCGCTCCGTAGATCCAGTAGGGAAAACGGTCGTCGGTGATCACGCGGTAGAACTGCGCCGTCGGCTGATTCATGATCGACGACCAGGTCCGGCCGCCGTTGAACGACACGTTCGCGCCGCCGTCGTTCGACTCGATCATGCGGTCCGCGTTGTCGGGATCGAGCCACAGGTCGTGGTTGTCCCCGTGCGGGACCCGAATCGCATTGAAGCTCTTGCCGCCGTCGTTCGAGCGGTAGAACCCCGTGTTCAGGACGTAGACCTCGTCGGTGTTCTTCGGATCCGCGTAGATCCTCGAGTAGTACCAGGCGCGCTGGCGCAGCTTGTTTTCCGAGTTGGTCTTCGTCCATTTCTCGCCGCCGTCGTCGCTCCGAAAGACCCCGCCCTTCTCCGCTTCGACGATCGCCCAGATCCGGTCGGGGCGCGCCCCCGAGACGGCAACTCCGATGTTACCGACGACGCCCTCGGGCAGCCCTCCGGCGAGCTTCTTCCAGGTGTCCCCTCCGTCGATCGAGCGGTAGATGCCCCCCTCCGGCCCTCCCGACTCGAGAGACCAGGGCTTGCGCGACACCTGCCAGAGGCCGGCATAGAGGATGCGGGGGTTGTTCGGATCCATGCACAGGTCCGATGCGCCCGTCTTGTCGCTCACGAAGAGGACCTTCTCCCACGTCCGTCCCCCGTCTTTCGTGCGAAAGATGCCGCGGTCGGGATTGCTGCCCCAAACGTGACCGAGCGCCGCGACGTAGGCGACGTCCGGATTCTTCGGATGCACCCGGACCCGCGAGATCTGGTAGGTACTCTTCAGCCCGACGTTCTTCCAGGTCTTGCCGCCGTCGGTCGACTTGTAGACGCCGTCGCCGTGCGAAACGTTTCCGCGGATGGGCGCCTCGCCCATTCCGACGTAGATCACGTTCGGATCCGACTCGGCGATCCCGATCGCGCCGACGGAGCCCGTCTTGAAGTCCTTGTCGGACATCGGCTGCCAGTTGGAGCCCCCGTCGACGGTTTTCCAGACCCCTCCGCCTGTCGCCCCCTGGTAGTAGACGAGGGGCTCGCCGCGGACGCCGGCCACGGCCGTGACCCGGCCGCCTCGAAACGGTCCGATGTTGCGGAATTCGAGGCCCTCGTAGAGCTTGTTGAGCGGCAATGGGGTGGCGCCGTCTTTTTCCGTCTTCGCCGCCGCGGCAGGAAGGGCGCCCGCCATCCAGAGACAGCACAGCGCGGCCGAGAGAACACGCAGAGTCTTCAAGAGTCCTCCTTATGGAACCGGAGGGGAGATTCTATGGGAGGCCGGAGTCGGGAAACGGGAGCCGAGCGACCAACGGGAGCGAGACGGCCGCGGTACCCCGCGGTCAACTGGATCGGGAATCAGAAAGAAAGCCCCTCCCCGGGGGAGCTGAGAGCTGACAGCTATCTCTTCCCCGCGATCGCCTCGGCCAGCGGCGTGTGCGGACGACCCTGGGCCTGCGCCACGGCCTCATACGTCAGTTTGCCCGCGAACGTATTGACCCCCGCCGCGAGGTGCGCGTTCTCCGCGACCGCCCGCTCGAGGCCCTTGTTCGCCAGCTCGAGCGCGTAGCGCAGCGTCGAGTTGGTCAGCGCGAAGGTGGAGGTTCGGGCGACCGCTCCGGGCATGTTCGCGACGCAATAGTGGATGACGCCGTCGACCGTGTAGATGGGGTCGGAGTGCGTCGTCGCGTGCGTGGTCTCGAAGCAGCCCCCCTGGTCGACCGCCACGTCCACCGCGACCGCGCCATTTTTCATCTGGGAGATCAGCTGCCGGCTGACGAGCTTCGGCGCCGCGGCTCCGGGGATCAGCACCGCGCCGACTAAGAGGTCCGCGCGCCGGCAGCCCTCTTCCAGGGTCTGCGCGTTCGAGGCCACGGTCTTGACGCGGCCGAAGAAGATGTCGTCGAGCTCCCGCATCCGGTCGGGCGACATCTCGAGGATCGTGACGTCGGCCCCCATGCCGGCGGCAATCTTCGCCGCGTTGGTCCCGACGACACCTCCGCCGATGATGACGACGTCCGCCGGAGGCACTCCCGGGACCCCGGACAGGAGGACTCCCCTGCCGCCGTTGCTCTTCTGAAGATAGAAGGCGCCGACGTGAACGCTCATCCGTCCCGCGACCTCCGACATCGGGGTCAGCAGAGGGAGAGATCCGTTGGCGCCTGTGATCGTCTCGTAGGCGACGCCCGCGACGCCGCGCTCGAGAAGCATCGAGGTGAGCTCCCGGGCGGGCGCCAGATGGAGATAGGTGTAGAGAATCTGTCCCGGCCGCAGCCTCTGGTACTCCGGACCCACCGGCTCCTTGACCTTCACGATCATGCCGGCGCGGGCGAAGACGTCGTCGGCGGTCGGCAGGATTTTCGCGCCCGCGGAGACGTACTCGGCATCGGCGATCCCCGAGCCGACGCCCGCGCCCTGCTCGACGACGACCTCATGGCCGAATCCGGTCAGCGTGCGAACGCCCGCAGGCACCAGCGCGACCCGGTTCTCGTTGTCCTTGATCTCCTTCGGCAGTCCGACGAGCATAAAGAGTCCTCAGTTGTCAGTTGTCAGTTGTCAGTAGTCAGTTTTCAGTTCTCAGTTCGCAGTGATTGGTTCTGTCTTCGTCGATTCCAGAGCTGAGAGCTGAGAGCTGAGAGCTGACAGCTGAGAGCTTCTCTAGTCCGCGCTCTCGTACGTGTCGATCTGCGCCCTCTGGAGCTTTCCCGAGAAGTCGACGTAGATGCTCTTCCACTCCGTGAACACGTCGAGGCCCGCGATCCCCGCCTCCCGATGGCCGTTGCCGGTGTCCTTCATCCCGCCGAACGGGAGGTGCACCTCCGCGCCGATCGTCGACGAGTTCACGTAGAAGAGGCCCGTCTCGAATTCGCGCATCGCGGTGAAGGCCTTGTTGACGTCCTGCGTGTAGATCGATCCCGACAGGCCGTACGGGACGGAGTTGGCGATCTTGATCCCCTCTTCGAGCGAATCGATCGGGACGACCGTCGTCACCGGCCCGAAGATCTCCTCGCACGCGACGCGCATCTTCGCGTCGGCGTCCGCGAACACCGCCGGCGAGAGAAACCATCCGCGCGACAGATCGCCCGTCGCTAGCTTTTCTCCCCCGCACAGAAGCTTCGCGCCCTCCTGCTTTCCGATCTCGATGTATTTCGCCACGCTCTCCCGCTGGCGCTCGGAGACGCAGGGCCCCACGTCAACGCCCTCCTCGAGCCCGTTTCCGACGCGAAGCGCCTTCGCTCCCTCGACCAGCTTCGTCACGAAGCCGTCATAGACCTTGCGGTGGACGAGGAGCCGCGACGAAGCGGTGCAGCGCTGACCCGTCGTGCCGAACGCGCCCCAGAGCGCGCCCTCGACCGCGAGCTCCACGTCGGCGTCGTCCATCACCAGGATCGCGTTCTTTCCCCCCATCTCGAGGTGGACCCGCTTGAAGGTGGGCGCGCACGCGACCGAGATCCGGCGGCCCACCTCGGTCGAGCCGGTGAAGGATACGACCTTGACGTCGGGATGCGAGACGAGAGGATCGCCGACCGCTCCCCCCGAGCCCATGACGACGTTCCATGCGCCCGGAGGCAGGCCCGCTTCCTCGAACACGCGGGCGAGCGCCACGACCGAGGCGGGAGTGTCCGTCGCCGGCTTGATCACGACGGTGTTCCCCGCGATCAGCGCGGCCATCCCCTTCCAGGCGGGAATCGCCATCGGGAAGTTCCAGGGCGTCACGAAGGCGCAGACCCCCACCGGCTGCCGGATGCACATGGCGAACTTGTTCGACAGCTCCGACGGCGTCGTGAAACCGAACAGCCGCCGGCCTTCTCCCGCCGCGAGGAACGCCATGTCGATGGCCTCCTGCACGTCGCCTCGGGTCTCGGCCAGGACCTTTCCCATCTCGCGGGTCATGAGTGTCGCCAGCTTTTCCTTGTCGCGCTTCAAGATTTCCCCGGCCGCGTAGAGGATTTCCCCGCGCCGCGGCGCAGGCATGCCACGCCACGCCGGAAACGCTTTTTTCGCGGCGGCGACGGCCGCGTCGACGTCCCGTCGATCGCTCTCCGGAAACACTCCGACGAGGTCGTTCTTGTCCGCCGGGCTCCTGTTCTCGAATGTTTTCCCCGAGGCCGCGGGCACCCATCGCCCGCCGATCAAATTCCGCTCCGTCTCGACCGCCAGCTCCGTCGCCATAGCTCTCCTTCGGACTCAGTTGGACTGCGAGGGGACCGGCGCGGCCCCCTTTCCGCCCGTCTCCGGCGGACCCTCGGCCGCCGGAGGGGTGGCTGCTTTCTCCCCCGACATCGCGACGCTTCCCTCGAGCCGCGCGCCCTCCGCGATGATCACCTTCGGCGCGTGGACGCTGCCTTCGACGGCGGCCGAGCTCGTCAGCTCGGCTCGCTCGGCCGCATGGACGTCGCCCTTGACCCGCCCGCCGACGACGACCTGGCGAGCGTAGATTTCCCCCTCGACGTCTCCCTCCGGGCCGATCGTCACCCGGCGGTCGACGCGGAGGGTCCCGTGAAACCGGCCGTTGACGACGATGTCCTCATCCCCCGAGAGCTCCCCCACGAACCGCGTGCCCGCGCCGAGGACGGTCGAACCCGAGCCGGCCGCGGGACGCGCGGGAGCGGCCGGCTCCGAAACATTCCTGCCGTCGGATTTACCCAGGATAGACAGGGAGCACCTCCTGAAAAAGGGCCGTCAGTCTAGCAAAGCGGTCGAGCTGTCAGCTCTCAGCTGTCAGCTCTCAGTTTTCAGTTCTCAGTTTTCAGTTCATCCCGGGCGGGCCGCGCGAATTGTGGCGACCGCCGGAGCGTTCGGGAGCGCGGCGAGAGGGGATTGCGGGTCTTTGCGTCCGTTCGCCAGAGCGCGGATGAATGCCTGGAGGTAGGGGGGCGCGGACTTCAGTTTCCGAGTCGCCGCACTCCACTGGCGGTGGATCCCGCGAGAGGTCAGGCGCCGGGTGACGAGCCGGCCAGCCTCCTCGTAGGGCCGGGCGGCCCAGTTCGCCATGACCGAAATGCCCTGGCCGGCGGCGACCAGCTCGACGATCGCCTCCGTGATCTCGATCGGGATCCAGCGCCGGGGCTTGACTCCGGCGGGCCCCAGGACCTCCTGGAAGATCGTCAGCTCGGACTTCGGCGCTCCGTAGGTGATGAGCGTCTGGTCGGCGAAATCGGCGGCCTCGATCCGGGACGCGCCGGCCAGCCGGTGGCCCGGCGGAAGAACGACGACGAGCTGATCGCGGAAGAGCGGCTGAAGGCGGACGCGCGGCGACCTGACCGCGTCGCTCACGATCGCGAGGTCGATGCGGCCGTCGAGGAGAGCCGGCACGGGCTCGCGGGTCGCGTCGGCGACGATCTGAACGTCCACCTCGGGGAACGCGTTTGAGAACTCGGACAGGGCGGCGGGGAGCCAGTGGTAACAGGTGTAGCACTCCGTCGCGAGGCGGAGAATTCCCTCCGGCGCGCGGGAGCTTTCCCGGATGTCCCGCGTCGCTTCGTCGAGCTCGTCGACGACGGCGCGCGCCGTGGCGAGGAGCCGGCGGCCCGCGCTCGTCAGGACCATCCGGCGGCTGTCGCGAAGGAAGAGAGCGCGGCCGAGCCCGCGCTCCGCGTCTCGAAGCTGGTGGCTCAAGGCGGATTGCGTCAGGTTCAGCCGGCGGGCCGCGGCGGTCAGAGACCCCTCCTCCGAGACCGTGACGAGCAGCTTCAGGTGACGGATCTCGAGCTCCATCGCGTCCTCCGCAATGTCATGAGCATAGTTCATCGTTTCAATGAAAACAAAGAATTGGACTAATAGGAGGGGAACGCCCAGTCTGTGCGTGCGGGAGGAACGCCCATGCGCCACGCGGAAGAGCAGTCGGATTCGGGATTTCCCTCGACCTATGCGTCGCTGTCGACGGCGAGTCTTCTGGAGACGTACGCGGCCGCCCCCGACCGGCTGGTTCGAGCGCTCGATGGACTCACGGACGCCGAGCTGCGGTCGCATCCGATCGCGGGGAAATGGTCGATCCAGGAAATCGCGATCCACGTTTCGGATTCCGAGATCGTGGGAGCGGTCCGCTTCCGAAAGGTCCTGATGGAAAAGGACCCGGTGCTTCCCGGTTACGACGAGTCGGTCTGGGCGGCCGGCCTCGCCTACGGGGACCGGGACGCCTCCTTCCGGCGCGCTTCGCTCCACACCTTCCGCAACCTGCGGGAGACCGCGGCGGCGATCCTGGGAGGGGCCAGGGCGGCCGACTGGATCCGCGAAGGCCGGCACACGGAGTGGGGACCGGTCACCCTCCGTCAGCTGCTCGAGCTATACGCGGACCACGGCGAGCGCCACCTCGAGCAGATCGTCGAACGCCGCCGGATCCTGGGGCACTCCCCCGGTCCGGCCTCTCTTCTTCCCGTCCGGCTCTACTGAAGGAAACAGGACCATGCGCTCCTTTCTCCGCGATCTGCGGGTTGCCGCGCGGGGCCTTCTCCGCCAGCCAGGATTCGCCCTCGTCGCGGTCGGCACGCTGGCGCTCGGCATCGGCGCCAACGCGACGGTGTTCTCTCTCGTCAACGCCGTGCTGCTTCGTCCCCTCCCCTATCCGCGCTCCGAGGACCTGTACCTGCTGCGGGGAGCGCAGCCGGCGCTTCAGACGGAAAACGCTCCGATCTCGTACCCGAACTTCATCGACCTGAAACGGGCGTCGAGCTTCGAGGCCGTCGCGATTTCGAAAACGGCTCTCTTCAATCTGACGGAAGGCGGTTCCGTCGAGCGCGTCGAAGGAGCGCGAGTCAGCCCCGAGCTCCTTTCGGTCCTGCGCGCTCGTCCTCTCCTCGGCCGCGGTTTCACGGCCGCCGAGGGGGACGCCGGCGGGCCCGACGTCGTTCTCCTCGGGCATGGTTTCTGGCAGCGCCGCTTCGGAGCGGATCGCGCCATGGTCGGACGGACTCTCGGACTGGACGGCCGGCGCTATCTGGTCGCCGGGATCCTGCCGCCGCGCCTCGCATACCCGGCCCCGGAGACCGATCTCTGGATTCCGTATCAGCCGCAGAAGTCCGACGAGCTCCGCGGAAACAACTCGCTGCGGGCGCTCGCGCGGTTGCGGAACGGCGCGACGGCCTCGGGCGCGGATGCCGAGCTCGAAGTGCTCGGCCGGAGGCTCGCCGCACAGTACTCGTACACGAACGCGGGATGGGTCTTCCGCCTGAAGCCGCTCCGGGAGGAGCTGATCGGAGGGGCCCGCAAGGCGCTCTGGATTCTGCAGGTCGCGGCCGCCGTCCTCCTCGGAATCGCGGGCGTGAACGTTGCGAACCTGCTGCTCGTCCGGGCCGCCGGCCGACGCCTCGAACTGGCGATCCGTTCGGCTCTCGGGGCGGGCCCGGGTCCTCCTCTTCGGGCTCGCCGTGTCGGTCGGCACCGCGCTTCTCTTCGGAATCGCCCCCGCCCTGCGGGCCGGCGGACGCACGCTCGGTGAAGACCTGAAGAGCGGCCGCCGCGGAGCGACGCGAGGCGCTGGCGACCACCGGGCCCTCCGTCTGCTCGTGATCGCGGAAGTCGCGCTCGCTCTCGTCCTGACCGCCGGCGCGGGGCTTCTTCTGACGAGCTTCCTGCGTTTGAAGCACGTTCCGCCGGGCTTCGACCCCGAAGGCCTCTGGACGGCGTCCGTCGGGCTCGCGCCGGGCCGGTATCCCGACCCGGCAAAACAGGTTCGCTATTACCGGGAAGCGCTGGAGCGGCTTTCCGCGGTTCGCGGCGTTCACAGGGCCGCGGTCGTCGGACGGATCCCTCTCGCCAGCTTCTCGAACTCGACCTCGTTCGTGATCCAGGGACGCCCCGTCGCGGAGGGTACCGAGCCCAACGCGGATTACGTCGCCGCGACGCCCGACTATTTCGCGACGCTGCGCATGCCCTTCGTCGCCGGACGCGCCTTCACCGACCGCGACGATGCCCAGGCGCCGAACGTGGTCCTGGTGAATCAGGCCATGGCCCGGCTGCACTGGCCGGGGGAGAGCCCGGTCGGAAAGCGTGTCCAGCTCTACGGGGACGCGCCGATGTGGCGGGAGGTCGTCGGGGTCGTGGGCGACGTGAGGCTCCGCGGCCTGGAGGAGACGGCAAACCCGACTTTGTACGTGCCACTGCCGCAGAACGCGTTCGCGCCGCACCTGAAGACCGCCTCGTTCCTCGCGCGGCTCTCTTCCGGAACGCCGGCGACGACACTGGCGGCGGCGCGCTCGGCGCTCGCCCGCGTCGACCCCGAGCAGGCCGTCTCGCCCTTTCGTCCGATGACCGCCGTGGTCTCGGACTCGCTTTCTCCGCGCCGGCTGAACGTGCACGTCACGCTGGTCTTCGGATCTCTCGCCGCGGCGCTCGCGGCGGTCGGCATCTCCGGAGTCATGGCGCACGCGGTCGCCCAGCGCCGCCAGGAGATCGGAATTCGAATGGCTCTCGGGGCCGACAGGGCGTCCCTCCTCCGGCTCGTGCTGAAGGAGGGCGGGGCGCTCGCCGCGATCGGCGTCGCAGCGGGACTTCTGCTCTCGATCCCCTGCTCGCGGCTGCTCTCGGGGGCTCTCTTCGGCGTTTCGCCCGGAAACGTCGCGGTCTACGCGTCCGTCTCCGCGCTCATCCTGGCGATCTCGGCCGCCGCCATCTGGATTCCCGCCCGCCGGGCCGCCGCCGTCGACCCGTTGTCGGCCCTGCAGGCGCCGTGACGGAAACGGTCCCGAAGAACGCCGGGCCAGCCACAAGGCGGCGGCCCTAACTCCCGCGCACGGGCCGCGCAATCACCGTCGACAGCATCGTCGCGACGAGCTCTTCCGTCGGGGGCGTGATCCCGAACACCTCCGCCGCGCAGACCGTCAGGGTGCCGCCCGCGCGCAGCACCCGCGCGCGGGCAACGAAGCGCGGGGCCGAGGCCGGCCGCAGCAGATTGATCTTGAATTCGACGGCGAGAACGTCGTGCCCCGGCGGCGCCATCGTCAGCGCCGCGTAACCGCACGCCGAGTCCGCCACGCTCGTCAGGACGCCCGCGTGAAGAAACCCGTTCTGCTGACACAGCCCTTCCGAGAACGGGACGGATATCTCGACGCGGCCCTCCTCCACGCCATCGAGCGTCGCGCCGAGGGCCTGCATGAACGTCTGCCGCCCGAAGCTCGCCCGAACCTCCAATGGGGTCAGGTCTTTATTATACACTATGGCTGCTTCTCCGTCCGCCCGGGGGCCCCGCCGGCGGGCAGCAGACGACCCGCCGGGGGCGCCGCCACCTCTCCACGGCTCCGGAAAAATTCGATCAGGACCTCCGAGAGCGCCTTTCCCGTGTCCGTCTGCTTCACGGTCAGAAAGGTGGCGTACAGGTCGCCGCCCTGCGCCAGAAAGCTGTTGGTCGCGACCCGGTAGAGGCGCGCGGGTTCGAGAGGACGGCCGCCGACAGAGGCGGCGACGAGTCGCTGACCGACGGGACGACCGAGATCGTAGGAGGCGGTGATCCCCGAAACCTGCACGAGGCCGCGCTCGAGCGTGAGTCCCTGTTCGAGAACCGCGCGAATCTGGTCTCCGCTCATCTCGCACGTCACGAGCGTGTTTACGAAGGGAAGCGCATCGAGGACGTTGCCGTTGGTCACGGGCCCGGACGGGAGGTCGGCGCGGAGGCCTCCCGCGTTCTCGAACGCGACGTCGGCCCCGCCCTTCTCCCGCATGACGTCCGCGACGAACGAGCCGAGCGGCGACTCGCGGTTGTAGTCGCGCACGAGGCGCACCTTCGATCGTCCGACGACGACGCCGATCTCCGAAGCCGTCTGCCGCTTGTAGCCCGCGAGCTTCGCTGCCACTGCCCGGTCGGGAGCGATCCGGTCGCTCCAGACAGGGAGGAGTTCGCCCCGGTGCGCAACGACCCGCCCGCCCCGGAGGGTGAGTTTCAGAATGCCCAGCCGCGTGCCGTATCCGTACGTCTGGACGATCAGCGTCCTGGTCTTCGGGTGGACGAACGGCGTCTCGATGCCGCGGTGCGCGTGCCCGCCGATGAAGACGTCGATCCCCTCGACCTCGCCGCAAAGGCGGATGTCCTCGTCGAAGTCCCGCTGCACTTCGGGCCGCGCTTCGGCGTCGGTCTGCTGAGGACCGGTCTTGCCCTGGTGGGCGAGGACGACGACGAGATCGGCATGAGTCCGCAGCTCCTTCACCGCCCCGCGAACCTCGGGGACTGGATCGGTGAAGTCGAGCTCGGTGATTCCCGAGGGGAGCGCCACGCTTCGCGCGTCCTCCCCGATGATTCCGATCACCGCCACGCGGAAGCCGTTCCGCTCAATGAGCGCGTAGGGGCGGCTGTAGTACCGCCTCGTTCCCTTGTAGAAGACGTTCGCCGCGAGCACGGGGAAGGGCACGCGATGCATCTGCCGCGTGAAGTTCTCGCTTCCATAGTCGAACTCGTGATTCCCGATCGCCATCGCGTCGTAGCCCATGCTCATCATCATTTCCATCAGCGCTTCCCCGCGCGTCAGGTTCGACAGCATCCCGGTGAACATGTCGCCGGAATCGAAGAGAAACGTCGTCGGCTCCCGGCGCCGGATCTGCCGGACGAGCCCGGCGAGGTGCGCCGCGCCGCCGAGCCTGGGAGTCCCGGGCAGCCAGTACGCGGGGATCGGGTCGAAGGCGCTGTGGAAGTCGTTCGTGTAAAGGATTGTCACTTCCCGCGGCTTCGACGCCGACGAACTGGCGGTCCGGCCGGGCGACGCGAGGATTAGGAGGATCGCGGCGACCGCTCGGAGCCGCGTGACTCGACGGATCCCTGCGGAAGCCGCCCAGGGCGCCGCGCGGGACCGCCGCCGCGGAAGAAGCCGCAAATCGTTTCGGGTGAAAGGCATTCTTCAGACGGATTGTAGCCACGCCGGGTTCGGATGCCTCGAACGCCGCCCGCCGAACGGACCCGGCCGTCGGCCTCTCCGCTCCTGCTCCGAATCGCGGCCCTCTGGCCTGATTCGTGCTTTCTTCCGGTCGCCCTCGTCCCATGCACACAAAATGAGCGACCATAATCCGATGATCGAGATCAAAGATGGCCGGTTCGGGCGCCACGTCCACGCGACGACGCCGATCCCCACGGGGACCCTCATCGTCGAGGGTTGGGGCCGGCGGCTGCCCGAGCGGACCCGGCACTCCTTTCAGGTCGACATCGACACGCACGTCCTCATCCCGGGCCCGATCGAGCTGATCAATCACTCGTGCGACCCCAACTGCGGGGTCCTCGTTCCGCGGGGCCGCCAGACGCTTCAGATCTACGCGCGCCGCCCGATCGCCGCGGGAGAGGAGCTGCGCACGGACTACGCGAGCTTCGAGTGGCAGATCGAGTTCATGCCGAAGCCCTGTCTGTGCGACACGGCGCTCTGCCGCGGCAGCGTCACGGGCTACAAGGATCTGCCGGAGTCGGCGCGCCGCGCCTACGCTCCGTACATCGCCGAGTACCTCCACGAGCTTGAGTCGTCTCTCCGCGCGCCCCAGGTCCGATAAAGGTCCCGGCTTCCGCAGCGCGCCAGGTCAAATCGCTCGCCGCGGAAGAAATCTCCCGACCAGCGGGAGAAGGAGCCTTTCGCGGCGGGAGGCGGCGGACGCCGCCGACGTGTGGAGCGGGCAACCGGGCTTCGATCCGCCCTCCGCGATCCACTGCAGCTCGCTTCGCAGGTCGCTCGCCGACTGCCAGCGCCGGTCCGGGTCCTTGGCCAGGCACTGCATGACCGCGCGCTCGAACCCGGGTGGCAACACCCCCGCTAGGCTCGTGAGTGGCGGTGGCTCGCGCTCGATGATTGCCGCGATCACCGAGGCCTGGCTCTTGCCCGAGAAGGTTGCCGGGCTTCAGGTCCCGGTGCACGATCCCCTGCCGGTGCGCCTTGTCCAGAGCGTCGACGATCTCGACACCGAAGCGCAGCAGCTGCTCCGTCGGCAGCGGTCCCTTCACCATGCGATCCGCCAGCGTCTCCCCCTCCAGCAGTTCCATGACCAGGTACTCGGTGCCCTCGTGCGAGCCCACGTCGTAGAGCGCGCAGATGTGGGGATGTGAGAGCTGCGAGATGGTCTTGGCCTCCCGCTCGAAGCTCTGGCGGAACTCGGCGCTCTGAGAAAGATGAGAGGGAAGAACCTTAATCGCGACGGTCCTCCCCAGCCGCGTGTCCTGCGCCCGGTAAACCTCGCCCATCCCGCCCGCGCCGATCGGCGCGAGGATCTCGTAGGGACCGAGGCGCGTACCGGCTGGAAGACTCATTTCTGCGGGAGCTCCGCGGCCCAGTTCACGATGATGGTCGCGGGCTGCGCGCTGCCCGAGACTTCCTGGACGACAGCCAGAAAACGCCCATCCGGCGCGACGTCGAATGCACTCCATTCGCGACCCGCGGTGAGACGGAAGAGCGGGCGCGGCTCGCCCGGCTCGAGCGACGGCGCCGTTCGGATGGGAACGGAAACGACCTCGTTCGCGGGCGAAACGTAGAACAGCTCTTTCCCGTCGCGGCCGAAGCTCAGGAGGTATGCTCCCTTCGTCGAGACTCGAATCTTCTCGCCGGGCGACCCCAGGAGAATCACGTAGGCCTCGAGAGTTCCGGATTCGCTCGACAGGAACGCCGCGGCGCGGCCATCGGGAGAGAAGCGGACGCTTGCCGCGGCGGTGCCGGGGGGAAAAAACCGCGCAGGCCGGGAGTCCCCACCGAGCCGCATCGTCCACGCCTCGGAGGACCCGGCCGCGCTTCGTTCGTCGAAGGCGAGCAGATGGCCATCCGGTGAAAGGCTGGTCGCGAGCTGAA
>JBBRDK010000024.1:0-42230 GCA_038203955.1 Thermoanaerobaculia bacterium
CCGGCACGCCGGTATCCCCTCCGAGAAAGCACGACGCGAGCACCTCGGGGGATGGCGCGCTCTGCTGGCCAGCCTGTCGATGGCGACGGCGGCCGATCAGGCGGTCGGGAGGCTCGACCGGATGGCCGACGCGTCTCTCGCGGCCTGGTCGGAGCGCGATCGCGACCGGCGGGCGAAGCTCCTCGACGAGAGCTGGAGTGCGGATCCGTCCTTTCGGGATCCGTTCGCGTTCGTCAACGGCCGCGAGGCGCTCGATGCCCACATCGAAGAGGTCCTGGCCATGTCGCCGCCGGGAGCGCGGCTGGTGCGGTCGGGACCCGTCGAGCAGTGCCACGGGCACGTCCGCTTCTCGTGGCGGGCGGAAGGGCCCGACGGCTCCGCGTTCGCGACGGGCACCAACTTCGGGGACCTCGCCGGGGACGGACGGCTCGCGCGGGTCGTGGGATTCTGGGACAGAAAGGGATGAGTTGTCAGTTATCAGTTATCCGTTCTGATGCCGGAGGGAGGCTGGAAACGAAACTGAAGACTCAGAACTGAGAACCGAACACTCTACGCCATCGAGCCGCGGCGCGGACGAGCCCGTCCCATGACCCGGCCGAGCCACACGTTCCACCGGTTGTCGCGGGAGAGGAAAGGAATCGGCGGCGGGCGGCGCACACCGAGGTCCTCGCGCACCGCCAGAAGTCCGGGATGGCGCGGAGAGAGCGCGAGCCCCCGCTCGATCGCGTCGACCGCCTTCTTCCTCGCGCCCGACATCCCGTAGACCCGCGCCAGCGCCGCGTAAACGTCGGGGTTTTTCCTCTCGTGCGCGAGGGCGGAGTGACAGATCTCGGCGGCCTCCTTGAGGTCTCCCGTGTAGGCGACCGCCAGGGCGTAATCGGCGAGCAGGGTTCCCGAGATCGGCTGTTCGTCGCGGATCTGCCGGTCGCAATACTCCGACAGGCACGCGTTGGCGACCTCGTACTGGCCCGATCGAAGGGCGATCCTCCCCCGGCGGACCAGATCTTCGAGACTCAGCTCCTTGGGCTCCAGCATCGGCTGCGTCCTCCGGGGATCGTGCAGAAGAGGATAACCGGAGGCGGTGTCCGGCGGCGCACCAAATGACAGACGGCGCCGCGCGGGTCCTCGTTTTCCCCTACGGGTCAGGGCCTTACGCCCGGGACCGACTCGAACCGCCTCCGAGATCTGATTGTCGCGAGGGTCGCGCCGCCATCGGGTGTTTCACGGTTCCATCCAGCCTCGGGAGCGTTCGACTGCCCGCTTCCACCCGCGGTACGCCTCTTCCCGGCGCGCGGAGCTCCATTCGGGCTCGAAGACACGGTCTCGACGCCAGAGCCGCGCGAGATCGCCGAGAGAGCGGTACGCGCCGATCGCGAGGCCGGCGGCCTGCGCCGCTCCCAGCGCTGTCGTCTCCAGGACCTTCGGCCGGACGACGGGAAGCCCGAGCACGTCGGCCTGCAGCTGCATCAGGAAATCGTTGGAGGTCGCTCCCCCGTCGACCTTCAGCTCGGCGGGCACGCGCCCGGTGTCCGAAAGCATCGCCTCGAGCACCTCGCGGCTTTGAAAGGCGATCGCTTCGAGCGTGGCGCGAACGAGATGCGCGCGCGTCGCGAACCGGGTCAGGCCGACGATCGCGCCCCGGGCGGTCATGTCCCAGTGGGGCGCGAAGAGACCCGAGAAGGCGGGCACGAAATAGACGCCTCCGGTGTCGGGCACAGAGCGGGCCAGAGGCTCCGTCTCGGCGGCGTTCGCGATCATGCCGAGGCCGTCCCGCAGCCACTGCACGGCCGAGCCGGTGACGGCGACCGAGCCTTCGAGGGCATAGGCGCGGGAGCCGGACGGAGCGCCCGCCGCCGTCGCCAGGAGCCCATATCGGCTCGCGATGGGCGCCTCTCCGGCGTGCTGGAGAAGGAAGGACCCGGTGCCGTACGTGTTCTTGGCGTCTCCCGGCGTGAAACACGCCTGACCGAACAGCGCGGCCTGTTGATCGCCCAGATCGCCGCACACCGGAACGCGAGCTCCGAACGGTCCCGATGTCAGCGTCCATCCGTAAGGCTCCTCGGGTATCGACGCCCGGATCCGGGGCAGAGCGCCCGCGGGAATCCCGAAGCGGTCGATGAGCTCCGAGTCCCAGGCCAGCGTTTCCAGGGCGCAGAGAAGCGTTCGCGACGCGTTGGTCGGGTCCGTCACGTGGGCGCCGCCCGCCGGGCCGCCCGTGAGGTTCCAGATGACCCACGCGTCGATCGTTCCGAAACACAGCTTCCCGGCGGCGGCGAGCTCTTCCGCGGCCGGCACCTCCGACAGGATCCACCGCATCTTCGGGGCCGAGAAGTAGGTGCGGATCGGCAGGCCGGTGCGAGCGCGGACGCGGTCCTCGATGCCGCTTTCGATCAGAGCCCGGCAGTCCGCTTCCGTCCTCGTGTCCTGCCAGACGATCGCGTTGTGGATCGGCTCCCCCGTCGATCCGTCCCAGGCGACCACGGTCTCACGCTGGTTCGTGATTCCGACGGCGAGCACGCGGGAGGAGGGCACGCCGCCGAGCGCGTCCGAGACCACCCGATCGACGTTGTCGCGGATCTCGATCGGATCGTGCTCGACCCATCCCGGAAACGGGAAGATCTGCCGGTGCTCCCGGTACGCGGAGGACACCACCCGGCCCGAGAGGTCGAAAAGGAAGCAGCGCGTCCCGGTCGTTCCCTGGTCGATCGCCGCAAGCACGTCGGGCACGGCCCGACGCTATCAGCGGCCGGGGTATTTTTCGATGGAGCCGGCGGCGCTCGCTATACTGATGACTCCATGCGCCCCCGCCGCTGGATCGGGATCCTTCTGACCGGACTTCTCGCCGTGCCCGCGGTCGGGTCGGCCCGCCGGCGGCCGGAGCACAAGAATCCCCACGAAGAGGTCACCGCGGTGGCTCGGGTCGAGACCGCCCCCAGGAGGACGCGACACCGCAACGGCCGCGCCTTCGAAGAGCTCGACGTTCTCCTTCTCTCCGTGCAGTCGGCGGAGCCGCGTCGCGAGTCCGGCCTCGGCCTCGCGTTCGACACGCGGCGGCCGGTTCACGTCGTGCACGACCTGACCTGCGGGGGCGCCTGGGTCGATCTGGCGCCGGGAGACCGCGTCGAACTGAAGGGCGAGTACGTGCACACGCCTTCCGGCCGGGATCTCGTTCACTTCACGCATCCCGCCGATCGCTCCTGCGGGCGCGGCACACACCCGGGCGGGTTCCTGCGGCGCGAAGCCGCGCGCGCGGCGGCCGGCGTCAGCCTTCCCGCGGAGACGGAGCCCGCTCCGGCACTCGCGCCATCCGCCGCGGCCGTGATCCCTCCCGCCTCCCTGGCGCTCTTCCAGTCGAGCGTGCGTCCCGTTCTCGCCGCGCGCTGTACCCCCTGTCACGAGCCGGGCGGCAGGATGTACGGCCGCATGCCGTTCGACAACGCCTCGGTCGTGGCGCTGCATGCCGCGCGGATGGCGGGGCGGCTGGCCGGAACGGACCGCAGGACGCTCGAAGAGTGGGCCGCCGGCGTGTCGGCCGCTCCCGCTCATTGACTCCGGTCTTTTTCGCCGCGGCCGCCGCTTTCTTCGCGTCTCCATCGCCCGCCCCTCTTCCGCTTTCGACGTCTTCCCCGGCGATCTCGGACATCGCCCGCTGCGATGCGATGCTGCTTCCGCACCTCGAGCGGTTCGAGCGGACGCGCTCGCGCTCCGACGCCCGGGCGGCTTTGCGGGCGGCGCGGGCCGCTCGCGATGATCTCGAGGGGTCGACCATGCCGCGGTCCCTCGAAGAAGCGCGGCGCGAGGAGCTCACGTTCTTCAATCACGTCATCACCGGGATGTCGCGCTGGCTCGAGACTCCCGGACGACCCGGCGCGCGACACCAGCTCGATGGGATTCTGCGCCGGGGCCGGGCGCACAGGGAAAGGGCGGGAGGCGGTAGGCGGGAGGCGGGAGCCGAGCGACCAACGGGAGCGAGACGGCCGCGGTACTCCGCGGTCAACTAGATCGGGAGCCGAGCGACCAACGGGAGCGAGACGGCCGCGGTACTCCGCGGTCAACTAGATCGGGAATCGAAAGAGAGCCGGGGGGGATTCGGCTCTAACGCAGAACCCTCAACTCTCAACTCTCAACTCTCAACTCAGCTGTCGAGCTCCGACAAATCAATATTCGTCAGGTCGAGGAGTCGGATGCCGGACCGCCGGTCGAGCAGCCGCCGGCGCTGCGCGAGGCCTCGCCTCTCGTTGACGCGGCGCATGTCTTCGGCGAGCTCGGACGGCGTATCGCCGGTTCGGCGCTCGTTCAAGCGGCGGCCGATCGAGAGCCGGCGCTGTCTCCGTCTGCGTTCCTTGGTCTTGGGCGCGGCAGGATCGGACTTGCCCCCGTTCGAAGGCTTGGCTCCGCTCGAGGAGGTCTTCGCCGAGATAACCGTCAGACGCTTCGCCACGCCAAAATCATATAACCCCCCGCGGAAGCACGGACGCCGCAGGGGGCGGGTTGAGCCTCCTGTTGCGCCGGCCAAGTCGGCGACGTCGTGTACCTTGGAGGAATGACCAGCCCCTCCCTCCTCAGGCGTTTTTCCCGCGCCGTGGCCCTGGCGGCGCTGCTCTTTCCGGGATCGGCGGCCGGGCAGACGTCCGCTCCCGGGCACACGCTTTCCATCGAGGAATATGACCCGAAGTCGACCCTCGTCGTCCCCGAGCACAGGGTCCCGAGGGCGCGGTTTCCCTTCGTCGACGTCCACAACCATCAGGAGACCGCCGCCCGGCCCGAGGAGATCGACCGCATCGTCCGGGACATGGACGCCGTGAACATGCGGGTGATGGTGAACCTGAGCGGCGGCTCGTCCGACGCCCTCGCGGCGGGGGTGGCGAACTGGAGCGGCCGCCACCCCGGACGCTTCGTGACGTTCGCGAACCTCGACTTCTCCGGCATCGAGGACGCCGGCTGGGGGGAGCGCGCTGCGGCGCAGCTCGAGCGGGACGTCCGGAAAGGCGGCGCGAAGGGTTTGAAGATCTTCAAGAACTTCGGCCTCACGGTGAAGGACCGCGCCGGCCGGAGAGTCGCCGTGGACGACCCGCGCCTGGACGCCGTCTTCGAAAAGTGCGCCGATCTGAAGATCCCCGTGCTGATCCACACCGGCGAGCCCCGGTCCTTCTTCGAGCCTCAGGACGCGCACAACGAGCGCTGGCTGGAGCTGAAACAGTTTCCTCAACGTGCGCGGCCCCCCGACCGGTTCCGGACGTGGGACCAGGTCATGGGCGAGCAGCACCGCCTCTTCGCGCGGCACCCGCGGACGCAGTTCATCGACGCGCATCTCGGATGGATGGGCGGGGACCTCGCCGCACTCGGCAGGCTCCTCGACCGGCTGCCGAACGTGACGACGGAGATCGGCGCGGTGCTCGCCGAGCTCGGCCGGCAGCCGCGCTTCGCGCGCGACTGGTTCGTCCGCTATCAGGACCGCGTGATGATGGGGAAAGACACGTGGGCTCCCGAGGAGTATCCCGTCTATTTCCGCGTGCTGGAGACATCCGACGAGTACTTCGACTACTACCGCAGGAGGCACGCGTTCTGGAAGATGTACGGCCTCGACCTGCCGGACGAAGTTCTGAAGAAGCTCTACTACAAAAAGCGCTCCGTGTCATACCCGGGATCGACGGCTCGCCGTTTCCGAAGTGAGCGACCGGTGCTTCAGGAGCCGAGCTTCTTCCTGAGCGAGGCGATCGTCCGGTCCGATCGCTGGCCCTCGGGAAGCGCCTCTGCCGTTCGAAGCGCCTCCTCGAGGTAACGGCGCGAAGCGGCCGCGTCGCCGCGGCCCGCCTCGATGTCTGCTCGCGTCTGGAGAATGCCTATGCGGCGCGGCCCGTACGCTTTCGCGAGGGCCCGGTCGGACGCCGCCGCCGCGTCGTCCCGCTTCTTCATGGCGTTGTACGCGACGGCCAAACGGGCCGGCGGGTTGTAGTCGTCGGGAAAATCCTTCTCGGATTGCTGGAGCATCGGGATCGCGCGCTCGGGTTGCCCGAGATCGAGGTACGCGCCCAGCCGATGCGAGTCGAAAACGGCGCGCTCCTCAGGCTTTCTCGCGCGGGAGGCCCGCTCTTCGAGAAACGACGCGTGCTGCTCGAGAAGACTTCGGCGTCCCGCCGCGTCCTTCGCGTCCTCGCGGTCCTGCTCGAGCGCCTGGAACACCGAGGACACGTCGTCCGCGGCGATATCCCGTCGCTTCGATCGCACGACCGAGAGCGCATCGGCGCGAAGCGCATCGAGGAGCTCCTGCCGGGCGGGGTTGTCGGGCTTCATCGAGAGCGCGCAGCCGAGGCCGCTCCCCGCCACGTTGGCCGCCGACGGCGTCGACTTGAGCCGGACGAAACCGTCGCGCGCCGTCCGCGCGCAGCCCTCCGCGTCTTTCGTCGCGTCGAGCGTGTAGAGAAGGGACTCCAGGGCGCGCCCGTATCGGGGCCACGCCGGCGGTGCCGCGGTCAGCGCCTCCCGATAGAGGCGCGCCGCTTCGGCGTTCCTGCCTTCGCCGAAGACCCGGTCCGCCCGGGCCAGAATCTCATCGACGCCGTGGTTGCCGGCGGCGACCGTCCGCAGCGCGTCGTCGAGCAGCTTCTGCACCTGCAGGACCGTCGCGCCCCCCAGCCACTTCAGGGCGGGCGTCTCGGTCGCGGAGTCGAGAACGAAAAAGGTCGGGAGTCCTTCGACGGGAAACTGCCGCGTGAAGGCGGCGTTGCCCGGCTTTTCCGTGTCGATCGAAAGCCAGACGAACTGTCCGGCGCGCCGCTCGAGGGTCTTGTCCGTGAAAACGAACGCCCTCATCGAGCGGCACGTGTGTCACCAGGGCGCCCAGGCTTCGACGAAGATCGGGACGTGCCTCGATTTCGCCGCCGCGAGAGCCCGCGCATAGTCGTCCTCGATGAACGGCAGGCCGCCGGCCTTGTAGGTACCGGCGCCGCACGGCGCGGGAAGGGCGACCAGGGCACCCGAGAGGAGGACCACCGCGAGCAAGGCGCGTGACAACCTCATGGCGAAATCGTAGCAGGTCGCCGTCCTCCGGACGGGAGCGCATCGGAACGGGACTTACAGCCCTTGCCGCCGTGGCGGGCGAGCTCCAGCCGAAGACGGCTCCGGTCGCGCCCGACAAGCGCGGGGTCCGAGTACCTGGCGAACGAGCGCACGTTCCTCGCCTGGATCCGGACGAGCGTCGCGATGATGAGCCTCGGATTCGTCGTCGACCGGTTCGGCCTGTTCCTCCGCGAATCGGGGTCGAGAGCGGGCGCGGCCCACGTCCGTCTCTCTCACGGCGGTCAGCTCGTTTCTCGTGGGGGATCCTCCTGATGGGATTCGGCGGCGCCCTCGCGCTCCTCTCCGCGTGGCGTCATCACGTCGTCGACCGGTCGATCGACCGGGGAGAGGCGAAGGCGGATCGCGGACTGGTCGTGGTCGTCGGCATCCTGGTGGCGTTTCCGGCCGGCGCCATGATCCTCATCGCCCGTCCGTAAAGCGCCGAGGGAACTTTTCCTGGAGGAGCGCGTACCCGTGAACAGGACAACTCACCGTCGGCTCCGGCAGCGCCGGCTCTCCGGCGGCAATCCAGGGAGGTCTCCGTGCGCACTGTTCCGCTGCCCTTTCTCTTCGCGGCTCTGCTTGCCGGCGCGGCCCTCCCGCTCGCCGCCGAAAACACTCGCACGCTCCGGTTCGAGGCGCCTGCCGGCCCCTTCGCGGTCGAGAACCTCGCGGGCCGGATGACGATCCGGGCCGGGGCCGGTGACCGCGCGCTCGTGATCGCGACCGTCCACGCGGAGACCGAGGCGCTGGCCGCCGGGTTCCGCCTGGAGACCGTGAAGGGAGAGGGGCCAGGGTCGACGGTTCGCGTCCGCTACCCCGTGGGGGAGAACACGATCCGGTACCGCGGATCTCGCGGCTCCGACGACGACTCCTTCCTGGCCGGCCTCTTCACCGACCACTTCCGGGGGAAATTCTCCTACGACGGCCGGTCGATGCACGTGAGCAGCGCGCGGGGCACGCTGCTCTACGCGGACGTCGAAGTCGAGGTTCCGACTCGCGAGCTCGAGGCCGCGTTCCGCAACCGGGTCGGCGCCGTCTCCGCGACGGGCCTCTCGGGCCGCCTTTCCTTCGACGTGGCCTCCGCGGACCTCCGGCTCGATCATCTCCGGGGCGACATCCGCCTGAACGGATCCTCCGGCGACGTGCTCGCCGGCGACATCCGGGGGAGCTGGAAGTCGGATTTCTCGAGCGGGGACATCGTCCTGGAGCGCTTTTCGGGCGAGCGCGCCGACTTCCACAGCAGCTCCGGCGACGTGCGGATCGGCTCCATCGACGCGGCGAGCCTGTCGCTCGACACGAGCTCCGGAGACCTCAGGATCACCGACGCGGAGATCGGCGACGTGTCGCTCCACACCGGGTCCGGAGACATTCGGATCGAGTCGCGGGGCCGGCGCCTCGCCCGGCTGCACGCGAGGACCGGGAGCGGAGACGTTGAAGTCCGCCTGCCGCGCGAGGCGTCGTTCGAGGCCCACGCCACCCTGAGCTCCGGCGACATGCACGTCGGTTTCACCGATGGCACGGCCACGGTGCGCAGCGGCGACCTGATCGCCTATCGCCGCGGCGACGGAGCCGCCAAAATCGATGTTCAGGCGGGGAGTGGTAATTTCACGATTGAACCGAAGTGAAGTTGAGAGTTGAGAGTCGAGAGTTGAGAGTCCGGAACGAAGTCCTTTGGTATTTTCGATTGCCGATTCTCGATCTAGTTGACGGCGGAGTACCGCGGCCGTCTCGCTCCCGTAAGTCGCTCCGCTCCCGATCTAGTTGACGGCGGAGTACCGCGGCCGTCTCGCTCCCGTTGGTCGCTCGGCTCCCGATTCCCGGCCCGCCCCGGTCATCGTTCCCTCATCCTCCGGCGCAGCGCGGCGACCCGGCGGTTGTATCCCTCCGCGCTCATCCAGCCGGCGGGCGGTTCGATTCTCTGAAGTTCCGCGGCGGCAAACGTCAGCAGCTCGTCCGTCGACTTTCCCTTGCGGCGCACGCGCACGGAGAACTTCCCGGAACGATGCGCCCGCACGCGGCCGGGCCGTCCGTCCGGCACGCGGACGCACTCCCCCGTCTTCAATGAGCCCATGCGACCTCCCCGGCCCAGAAAAAAAGGGCCGCGACTCTTTATTGTCGCGGCCCGTTCTCGGGCCGATTGGGCGCGCGGAGGCTGAGAACCTATCGCGATGCGACGTTCGGCGAGGCGCACCGGTAGGCCGCGCCGGTCCGGGCGCCTTCGGCGAGCAGAACCGTGTCGGCGCCCTTGTCGCGCGCCTGGTTCGCGATCTCGCCGACGATCTCGTTGTCGGCGGTGCGGCGGCCGGCGTCGACGTCCGCCACCTTCTGACAGGAGGTAACGTCGGCGGAGCTGCGGGTGACGCGAACCGGGGCGCCGGCGTTGTACTGCGAGCAGCCCACGGCCGTCACCACGAGGAGCGAAGCGCAAAGAGCGAGAGCTTTCGTCCGGATCATGAATGTGCCTCCTGAAAAAGCGGTTTTCCCTGGCGCGTCCTGCGTTTCCGGCGCGCGACATTTGTTACGACGCGCTTCGTCGAAGGTTCGACGGGTCCGGCGATTTCTCGCTCAGCCGGCGGCGTTTACGACCGGGTTGCGACCGAATCTCTCAACGTGGGACAGAAGGAATCAGTCGATCGGCCGCTGCACCCCGCCGAGCGGCGCGGAGACTTACTCCGAGGCGACGCCGGCTGCGGCGAGCACGAAGGGGGGCGTCGTCGGCTCCCCCGGAAGGACGCGGCCGCCGGCCGACAGGACCCAGCGGTGGAGCCAGGTGATCCCGTTGTTGGCGATGTATTTGTCCGGAGCCGCGTAGGCGGAATCCTCGAGGGCGCGGTCGAGGGTCACCAGCGAATATCCCCGGCGCGCGAGCATCGCGAGGATTTCGTCGAAATGATCCGCGTTCAAGGAGTTCGCGTGCACGAGAAGGACCTGGCGAATCTCGCGCCCGAAGAACGCGGCCGACTGCCGCTCGAAGTACTCGACCTTCGCCTCCATGTACGGCACGTACGCGGCCGCCACCCGGGCGGCGAGCGCACGCGAGGAAGAGTCCAGGGCGTTCGAGTAGGCCCTGGCGAAAATCCACTCGGAGTTGTCGATCGTGACGGGGGCGATGCGGTAACCGCGTCCGGCGAGGAAGGCCTCCAGCGCCTGCTTGTCGGCGAGGTTCAAGCCCGTGTGCAGGAACGGATGGCGGAACCACCGCAGCCGGCCGCTCGTTTCCGCGAGGAGGGCTCGCAGGTCCGGCTCGCCGAGCTCGACGTCGCGCTCGAAGGCGGGCAGCCCGGCGCGGTGCAGGTCCGGATGGCTGAACGTGTGATTGCCGAGCTCGAGCCCGGCCGCGCGCCAGGACCGGAGGACCGCCAGCCTCTCCGGCGAGGGCGAACCGGAGGGCCCGAGCTTTCCCGCATTGGCGAACCCGACCGCGGGGACATGCCGGTCGCCCAGCGTCCGCAGGAGCTTCGAGGTCATCGCGACGAGCGCGGCCGTGTCGCCGGGCGAACCCGCGTTCGTCACCGAGACTCCGGGGAGATCGTCGAACGTGACCGCGACCTCGCGGGCGCGGCGGACGGGAGCGCCCCCGGACACCGCCGGGCCGGCGGACGCCGCGAGCCCGCAGAGAATCCAGGCGATGACGGCACGCACCTTCTCAGTATAGGTTTCGAAAGGAAACGGCGGGCGCTTCGCCCGCGGAAGTCGTGGAGGAGGCATGCCGAAGAAGGAACGCTACGAACCAGGAACTTTCTGCTGGGCCGAGCTCGCGACGAGCGACGGTAGCGACGCGAAGCGTTTCTAAACCGAACTGTTCGGATGGGAGGCCGCCGACAACCCGATGGGTCCCGACGCGGTCTACACGATGCTGCGGCTGCGCGGATCGGAGATCGGCGCTCTGTACCAGATGCCGCCGGAAGAGGCGGGCCGCGGCATCCCTCCGCACTGGAACTGCTACGTGTCCGTCGAGAACGCGGACGAAACGGCGCGGAAGGTCAGGGAGCACGGCGGGATGGTTCACGCCGAGCCGTTCGACGTGATGGAGTTCGGGCGCATGGCGGTCCTGCAGGATCCCGCCGGCGCGGCTTTCGGCGCGTGGCAGCCGAAGCAGCACATCGGCGCGACGCTCGTGGGTGAACCGGGCGCGCCGTGCTGGGTCGAGAACCTGACGCGCGATCCGGCGGCCGCGGCGGCGTTCTACCGGAACGTCTTCGGCTGGACGACGAAGCAGGACCCCGTCAAGAGCGACTACACGGAGCTCTATCTCGGGAAGACGGTGGTCGGCGGCATGATGCCGATCTCGCCCGAGATGGGGCCGATGCCGTCGAACTGGGGCGTGTACTTCGCCGTGACCGACTGCGATGCCTCCGCCGAAAAAGCGCGTTCGCTCGGGGGGAAGGTCTACAAGCCTCCAGCCGACATCCCCGACGTCGGGCGTTTCGCCGTCCTGGCGGACCCGCAGGGCGCCTGGTTCTCGATCATACGGCTCCTGCCCGAGGCCCGATGACTCCGGCGCCGGTCAAGCCGGCCGTCGGGCTGGACGCGCTCGAGCGGATCGACGTGCGCGTCGGCACCATCCTCGCGGCGGAGGAAGTCGCCGGGTCGAAAAAGCTCGTCCGTCTGACGGTCGACTTCGGCGACCACACCCGGAGGATTCTCTCCGGCATGCGACTCGAGCGACCCGACTTGGCCGGGCTCGTCGGACAGCAGGCGCTCTTCGTCGTGAACCTCGCGCCGAGAACGATGGCCGGCGAGATCTCCGAGGGAATGCTGTTCGACATCGGCGCGGCCGACGGAATCCTGCCAGCCCTCGCGATGCCGGAGCGGCGAGTGCCGGAAGGCGCGAGAGCGGGATGAGGGGAGAAGTCGGGAAACGGGAAACGGGAGCCGAGCGACCAACGGGAGCGAGACGGCCGCGGTACTCCGCGGTCAACTAGATCGGGAATCCCAAATCGAAAGACTTGAGAGCTGACAGCTGACAGCTGAGAGCTAAGAGCGGTCGGCCGGCTCCGCTCCCTACGCCATCTTTCCGGAGGCGACGTCGCGGAAGAAACCGAGCAGGTGGCGGAAGTACGCCTCCTGGTCGTCGTACATCCCCATGTGGCTTCCGTTCTCACAGACGGCGACGCGCGACCGCGGGATGGCGCGTCCCATTTTCTGGATGTCCGTCACGCTCATCGTGTCGTGCCGCCCGACCAAGAGAAGCGTTGGAACGCGGATCTTCGGAAGGTCTTTCCAACGGTCCCAATCCTTGAACGTCCCGTTGACCACGAACTCGTTCGGACCCTGCATCGTGTTGTAGACCGGCGTCGCGAGGTGCTTGAACGTCCGGACAACGGGATCCGGCCATGGGTCCAGGCGGCAGAGGTGCTGCGCGTAGATCCGGTTCAGCATCACGTCCTGATATTCCGGCGCCTCGAACTCGCCCTTCGCCTCGTACTTCTCGAGCACGGCGATGACGTCAGGAGGCAGCTTCTTCCGCAGCTCGTTGATGTACTCGACGTAGGAGGCCACGCTCGCGGTCATGTCCGAGATGACCAGCGCCTTCAGGTGCCTCTGGTATTTGAGCGCGTACTCGATCCCGAGCATCCCTCCCCAGGAGTGGCCGAAGAGATAGAAGTTTTCGAGGCCGAGAGCGGAGCGGACCTGCTCGACTTCCTCCCGGAACCGGTCGACCGTCCACAGGCTCTTGTCGTCCGGCTGGTCCGAGTACGCCGACCCGAGCTGGTCGTAGTAGTAGAACTCGATTCCCTGCTGCGGGAGGAAGTCCTCGAAGCACTCGAGGTACTCGTGCGTCGCGCCGGGGCCGCCGTGGAGGGTCAGAACCTTGATCCGTCCCTCGCCGACCTTCTTCGTCCACACGTTGTACTTGCCGTCCACCTGGATCAGGCGGATTCCGCCGGTCTTGATTCCCCCGGCGGCGGCGGCGGGGCGCCGGGCGGGCCGCGCCGGGGCGGCTACCGGAGCGGCCGCAGAGACGAGAGCTCCCGCTCCGAGCTTCAAGAAATCGCGGCGATGGACGGGCATCTTTTTAGGGAAAGATATTTTATTCGAGGGAAGGTTCAGCGTCGAGCGTTGAGCGTCAAGCGTTCGTTCCTCGGAGCCCTCATCCCTCTGCCGTCTCCAGACGCTCAACGCTGGACGCTCGACGCTCAACTCTCTCCCCGTCTCTGATACTCCATGTATTTCGCGGTGCGCTCGGCGGCGGGGCGCCCGAAGTAACGCTCGACGACCCGAAGCGCGAGGTCGATGCCCGAGGTCAGACCGCCGGCGGTCGAGATTCTCGCGCCTTCGACATAGCGCAAGCCCGTCTTCACGCGGACATCGGGATACTGGCTCGCCAGGCGGTCGGTGAAGTCGTGGTGCGTCGTCGCGTCGAGGCCCGAGAGAAGCCCCGCCTTTGCGAGATGGAAGGCCCCGGTGCAGACGGACATCGTCACGTCGGCCGTCCGGCTCGTTTTCCGGAGCCACTCGTGAAGCGCCTCGCTGCCCGACTGCGCGGGGACGACCACGACGTGCGGCGCCGGCGCCGATTCGAACGTGTGGTCGGGAACGAGCTGCAGTCCCGCCGAGCCGCGAACGGGAGCCAGGGATTCCGAAACGGTATAGAGCCGGAAAGGCTGCTCCCCGCGATCCGAGCCCCGTTCCGTCGTCATGGCGTCCTGGAAGACCTCCCAGGGACCGGAGAAGTCGATCACCGTCACGCCTGTGGAGATCGCGACGGCCACGGTGATCGGTCCGCGCGGCGGGGGCTGCAGTCTTCTCCCCGGAGAGGCGGGGGCCTGCCCGGCGAAGGCGCGCCCCACGCGGGAAAGGGCAAACACAGCCGCGGTCAGGGCCGATCCGGTCAGGAATTCACGACGCTTCATGGGAGCCCCCTTCTGTTCGACCTCGGGAGGACGCTACGCGCGCTCTTGTCGAATGTCAACAGGAAGGCGCTGCCGCGCTGCTGTCGACTGTCACTCTCAGCTGTCAGCCTGGACCGGGGAGGGACGTGCGGGCGAATTTCAGCCCGGAAATTCCCGCGGGAAGGCTCGGGTTTTCGATTCCAGTGCTGGCGAAGAGTCTTCCCTTTCTGCTTTCTTCGGCGATCCTCCTCGGCGGGAACGCGTCCGCACTCGCTCAAACGGCGGCGGCGCCTCAGGATCCGCCCGCCGTCTCCGGTCCGTCCTCGATCGTGGAGGAGAAGCCGTTGCCGGAGCTCGGCCCCTTCCTGCAGGACGTGCGGGCCCGGCTTCACAGCGATGAGGTCCTGCTCGACCAGTACACGTTCACCGAGCGCCACACGGAGCGCGAGCTCGACGCCCGCGGCGGCGTCCGCAAGGTGAAGACGGAGACGTACGAGGTCTATCCCTCGCTCGAGCCCGGCCATACCTACCGGCGTCTGGTCGAGAAGGAGGGCCGCGCTCTCGACGCTAAGGAGCTCGCCGCGGAGGACCGGAAGCACGAGAAGAAGGTGGCCGACGACGGCCCCCTGGAGGAGATGGAAAAAAAGAGGACGGCCCGGCTGGCGCAGTCGCGGCAGCGGGAGGAGTCCGGGGTCCAGCAGGTCTTCCGGATTTACGACATCGCGCTGGCCGGCCGGGAGATGCTCGACGGAAGGCCCGCGATCGTGGTGACGTTCAAGCCGCGTCCGGACGTCGAGGTGAGCGGGCGGACGGGCCGTGTCTTAAAGTCCCTGGCCGGGCGAGCCTGGATCGACGAGGAGGATCGCCAGCTCGTGCGCGTGGACGCGGAGCTGATCGACAACCTGTCGTTCGGCCTCGGCGTGCTCGCCCGCCTTCACAAGGGAAGCCGCGCCTCCCTGCTGCGCCGCAAGGTCAACGGCGAGATCTGGCTTCCCGCGGTGGCCCGATTCTCCGGCAGCGCCCGTCTTCTCCTCTTCAAGGGCCTCCGCCTGGACGCCCTGAGCGAATATTCCGACTATCGGAAGTTCCAGGTCGCGACCTCGACGGAAATCGTCCCGGAACCGAGCGAGTGACGGGCGGCGGCGCGCCCGTGCGGCCGATGGCCGCGGAGGACCTCCCGGCCGTGCGGGAGCTGGCGGCGCAGCTCGGCTATTCCGCGTCGGCGCCCGATCTCTCCGATCGTTTCGAGGCCATTGCGCACTCTCCACTCCACGCGCTTCTCGTGGCGGCCGCGCCGGGAGAGTCCCCGTCGGGTTTCGTCCACGTGGCCGCTTCGCCGGCGCTCATTCATGCCTCGGAGGCAGAGATCGTCTCCCTGGTCGTCGAGGAGCGAGCGCGCGGCCGCCGCCTGGGCGCGTCCCTCGTCGCCTCCGCGGAGGCGTGGGCCCGGTCGCGCGGCCTCGGCGCGATGCGCGTTCGCTGCCGGATCGAAAGGGACCGGGCCCATCGCTTCTACGAGCGGCTCGGCTTCGATCGCTCGAAGACCCAGCACGTCTTCACGAAGGCCCTGGTCCCCTCCGTCCCCGGCGTGGAAGCCGGTTCGGAAAGAAGCTAGGCCGGCGCGGAAGCCGCGATCGACCGGCCCAGCCGGACCACGATCGCGGGAACGGCGCGGACGTCGGCGAGGGTCGTCCGGAAGTTCACGATGCAGGCGCGGAGCGCGAACCGGCCCGCCACCCGCGCATTGCTGACGAAGAGATCGCCGCCGGTCTTGCATCGGGCGAGGAGCGCTTCGTTCCATCGGTCGAGGATCTCCTCCTCCTCGGGGCGGCCCGTTCTCAGATGCCGCGGCGCATATCGAAAGGTGACGATCGAGAGCGAGCAGGTGAAAAGCTCCAGGTCCGGCTCGCCGCCGACGGCCTCCGCGAGCATCCGCGCGAGCCGGCAGTCATCGCCGATCATCCGCACGTATCCTTCCCGGCCGGCCTGCCGCAGGCCCATCCAGACTTTCAGCGCGCGGAATCCCCGCGAGTTCTGAAATCCCAGCGCGTAGTAATTGGGCGGCGGGCTCTCGTCGCCCTGATCGAACGCGTAGTAGGCGGGGCTGTACGCGAAGGCGTCGGGCAGCGCCACCGCGTCGCGCACGAGAACGCATCCCGCCTCGAGCGGCGCATACAGCCATTTGTGCGGATCGACGGCGACCGAGTCGGCGAGGGATATCGCGCGCAGGTCCTCGGACGCGTCCGGAAGCGCCGCGGCAGGCGCCCCGTAGGCCCCGTCGGCGTGAAACCAGAGGCCCTCCCCCCGCGCGATCGCGGCGATCTCCCGCAGAGGATCGATCGCGCCGGTGCTCACGGTCCCGGCGGCTCCGACGACCAGAAACGGCCGGGCACCCGCCGACCGATCGGCGGCGATCGAATCCCGCAAAGCGCGGACGTCCATCCGCTGCGCCGAATCGACGGGCACCCAGCGGATCGCGTCCGTGCCATGCCCGAAGAGGTCGGCGGCCTTGTGGATCCAGGTGTGCGTTTCGGTCGAGGCATAGACGAGAAGCGGACCGTCGCTCGCGGAAAGCCCTCCGGTGCGGACCGATGCGCCGGCACGCGCCCGCCGCGCCGCCAGAAAGCAGACGAAGTTGGCGACGTTTCCGCCGCTCACGAGGAGACCCCCGCAATCGTTGGGGTACCCGAGGAGCTCCGCGATCCAGCCGATCGTCTGCTCCTCGATCGCGTTGGCCATCGGGGAGAGCTCCCAGGCGCCGCAGTTCGGATTGACCGCGGCCGCCAGGAGATCCGCGAGCGCTCCGAGAGGGGCGGCGGGGGCGGTGATGTAGCCGAAAAACCTGGGATGCCCGTTGAAGAGCGAGTGGTCGAAGAGGAGCCGGGAGGCCTCTTCCAGGATCTCCTCCGCCGGCGCGCCCTGCGCGGGAAGTCCCCCGCCGGCGAGAAGCGTGCGCAGCTCGGCGGCCGGCCTTCCCGGCGTCACCTTTCTCTCCCGGAACGAGCCGATCAGGCCGGCGATCCGGTCGACGAGAGCGTGGCCGGCCGCCCGAAACTCCTCCGCGTCCATGTCGAGCGGCGCGGTCCGCCGGGAAAGCTCCCGTTCATCCGTCGGCGTCATCGACTCCTCCTCGAAGGAGGGAATCCTAATGCGCCCCTCTCATATGGCGAGCCGGTGCGGCGGGCCGCCACGACTCCGCATCGCCCTCCCAGCACCTCGAGCCGCCGAAACCTTTGTTCCCGGCCTCCGTCTCCGTCTGAGAGGGCCCCGGAGAAGGGGGTTCCCCTAACCAACCGGAGGAGCGAATGAAATTGAGATCGATGATCGCGGCGGCGGGTCTGGCGCTTGCCCTTCCTCTCCCCGTCCTGGCCCGCGAGGGCAGAGAAGCTCCGTCGCGCGTCCGGATTCGAGACGACGGAGACACGGTCGAAGTCGACGCGGCGCGCCCGAGGGCGCGGCTCCGGCACATGGAGGGGCGGGGTGCGATCGGCGTCCGGCTCGTGGACATCACCCCCGAGCTGCGGGCCCACTTCGGGGCGCCGAAGGACGCCGGCGCTCTGATCGGCGAGGTCGACAAGGACAGCCCGGCCAGCCGGGCGGGCCTCCAGGTCGGCGACGTCGTCACCTCCGTCGACGGAGAAAAGGTCTCCTCCGCCTGGGAGCTCGCGCGGATGGTCGGGCGTACGAAGGAAGGGGACTCCCTGAAGGTGGAGCTCGTTCGCAACCGGGCCTTGAGGACGGTCCAGGTGAAAGTCGAAGAGCGTTCCCGCCGCGAGGCGGACCTCATTCCGGGCGAGCTCCGGGATTTCGGCCGTGATTTCGGCCGCGACATCGGCCGCGACATCGGCCGCGACGCGGGCCGGATGGGACGCGAGCTCGGCCGCGAGATCCGGCGGGAGATGCGCTCCCGTCCTTTTCACTTCGACTTCGACACACAGGCCTTCAGCCTCCCCCGACGGGACGACATCCGCCGGCTCCGCGACCGGATCGAAGATCTCGAGAAGCGGCTGAAGGGCCTCGAGGACAGGCGGAAATAGCTTTCGGTCGTCAGTTATCAGTTTTCAGTTTTTCCGTCTTGCGGTTGCTTCGGGAGACTCTCCATTTGCCGCTCACGCGCCGCTCGGAGGGCTGCATCGTCGTCGAAGTGAACGAGCCTTCGATGGCATCGCCCGCGCGGCGGCCATGGAAGGTCGTCCGCGCCTCGCACTCGCAATCCGGATCGACGTAGGGCGCGAGGTCTCCGACGAGCGCACCGCCCGAGGCCTGCGCAAAGCGGATCGTCAAAACCGCCGGCATCGTCCGGAGCGTGTCGGCGACCGCCTCGCGCCGGTTGGGGCGCAGAGCCTCCGTCGCGCCCTTCGGCATCATGAGGACGTCCCCCGAGCCCTCGCCGTTGCGAAACTCGAAGACGATCGTCCCGCTTCGTCCGGTCTCCGCGCTGCTGTACTCCCCCTCCCAGCGCCCCTCGAGCCCCTTCAGGTCGACGGCCGAGCCGCTCACGGGAAACGTCGGAGCCGGAGGACGGTCAGCGGGAGCGCTGGAGCACGCGGGAGCGAGAACAAACAGGGCGAGAGCCGCGGCGGGGAGCCATCGGCCGGCGAGAGCGGGAACAGACGGGGTCATGGAGACTTCCCTTCTTCGACACCAAAACTATCAGGACGGACCCGTGAGCGTTGAGCGTTCAGCGTCGAGCGTTCAAAGCGGGCAGGCTCGCCCCGGATCGACACGACAATACAATCCGGAGAATGAACGCCGCGCATATCGGAATCGTCGCGTGCAGCGCCGAAGGCGCCGCGCTCTGCTATCGAACGATCTGCCTCGAAGCCATCCCGCTCATGGGAGAGCACGACCACCCGAGGATCACGCTCTCGGCGATCCCGATGGCGAGGCACATGGAGCAGATCCGGGCCGGAGACTGGGGCGGCGTCTCGGACCTTCTTCTGGACGGCGCCAACGAGGTGGCCCGTGCCGGCGCCGCGTTCGCGATCTGTCCCGACAACACGGTCCACGAGGCATTTCCCGCCATGCTGCCCCGCTCGCCGATCCCCTGGCTGCACATCGCGGAGGTCGTCGCGTCGTCCGCCGAACGTCAGAAATTTCGAAGGCTCGGCGTGCTCGGCACGCGCTATCTGATGGAAGGGCCGGTCTACCGCGACGTGCTCGCCCGGCGCGGCATCGAGATGCGGACCCCCTCGGCTCCCGCGCGCGAGACGATCAACCGGGCGATTTTCGACGAGCTCGTCAACGCGATCTTCACGGACTCGACCCGGCAGATGTTCAACGAGGAGATTCGAAAGCTGCGCGACGAGGGTTGCGACGCGGCCGTCCTCGGCTGCACGGAGATCCCGTTGATCGTGCGGCCGGAGGAATCGGTCCTCCCGACGCTCGATTCGACCCGCCTGCTCGCTCGAGCGGCCGTCGAGCGCGCGCTCTCAATCGCGTAATCCCGGACGGCGTTTCCGGCGGAGGCGAAAGAGGGCCTCAGCGGCGAGGCGGGGGCGGCGCGGCCGGCTCGGAGGAAATCACCTCCGCGTCGATGGAGCCGGGCCTCGGAGCCCGGCCCCCCACTTCTCCCCGGGTGGCGAAGAACACGGCCGCGGTCCAGGTGGGCACCAGGTCGAGCCCGGGCACCAGTTCCGCGACGAACGACGGAAGAAACGCCCAGTGCCAGCCAACGAGCCACGTCATCGCTCCGGCGACGGCGACGTCGAGGGCGTCGTTGACGGGAGACGCGGCGCCCGGCGCGAAGAGGGGAAAGATGCCGAGCTGAAGCGCATCCGCCGCCATCGCCACCATACGGGCGGTGCGAACCCTCCCCCGTCCCATGAACTGATCGGGCCCCATCATGCCTCCCCGCCAAGCGAGAACCGGGCCATGAATGGAGCTTCAGCTGTCAAGTCTTTCGATTTGGGATTCCCGATCTAGTTGACCGCGGAGTACCGCGGCCGTCTCGCTCCCGTTGGTCGCTCGGCTCCCGATTCCCGATTCCCGACCTCGTTCCCCGCCTCCCGTATTCTTGCCCCATGCCGTCCGGACGCGACTGGCTCGATCTGGTCCGGAGCACCTTCCGGGCGGTCGGGCGCAAGGACATTTCGGGCCTTTACGGCCGGGAGTGGCGGCATGCCCGCGCCCGGCTGACGGCGGACCACGCCGAAGAGCTCGCGCGGAAGGGCGGTCGGATCAGGCGCTTCCTCCGAACGACCAACGCGGTCCTGTTCGGGCTGTCCCGACGGCTCGCGCCCGCGCGGCGGGTCCTCTTCGCGACGGCCCTCGTCTGCCTGCTCCTGGCTATGCAGGGCCCTTCGTTTTCGCGGTCGACGGAGAAGGTGGGAAAGCTCGTGCGCACGACCGAGTACCACGTCTATTTCGACAACGGCTGGCTCTTCCTTGCGCTGGTCGTGGTGGTCCTCCTGCTCGCCTTAGAGCTCGTGGACAAAATCAACTTCCGCGACGAGCTCGAGCTCGCGCGGGACCTCCAGGCGAGCCTGATTCCCCGCCAGCTTCCCGACATGGGCGGATGGGAGCTCGGGGCGCACAACGAGATCGCGAATACCGTCGGCGGAGACATCTACGATTTCGTCCCGCTTCCCGACGCGCGGCTGTCCGTGCTGTTCGGCGACGCCTCCGGCCACGGGATGGCGGCCGGTCTCGTGATGGCGGTGGCGCACGCGGCGTTCCGCACTCAGCTCGACATCGACCCCGCGCCCGAAGCGGTCTTCGCGGCTTTGAACCGCATCCTCTCCCGGACGGGAGGCCCTCGCGCGTTCTTCTCCTGCGTCTACCTCCTGCTCGCTCCGGACGGATCCTTCCGGGGGTCCGTGGCGGGCCACCCTCCCGTTCTGAAGCTGTCGGCAGCCGGAGAAGTGCTCGGGCGCCTCGGAAAGGGCGCCTACCCTCTCGGCATCCGAACTCCGCTCACGTGGGACGTCGAAACGGGGAGGCTCGAGCCGCTCGAGCGGCTGCTGCTCTACTCAGACGGAGTCTCGGAGACGCGCAACGCCGCGGGAACCGAGTTCGAGGAACGGCGCGTCGAAGCGATCGCGCGCACGGGCGCCGGTCTGTACCCCGGCGATCTCGTGGAAGCCCTGGCCCGCGAGGTGCGGGTTTTTCGCGGAGACGAGCCGCCCGAGGACGACGTCTCGATCGCCGTGATCGCCCGGCGCTGACCGGGCGCCAGGAGCCTGTCCGAGTCATGTCCGTCGCGAGCGCGGCGAGGCCGAAGCGAGAGCGGGAGCGCAGATCGGGCTTTTCGCGTGGGACCTTGCGGTCCCCCGAACCCCCGGCGGCTCGGAGGCATAGCCAAGCTACGCCGCACAAGCCCAGCGGCCGAGGGGACCGCCGAAGTCCCCTGCTCAAGGTCCGACGGAGCATTCCGTCGCACGAAAGGCACGCCTTCGGGCAGCAGGAGACTGGGAGGACAGGCTCCTTAGGCGGGGGGGTGCGGGACAGACGGCGACGCGGCGGGGACCGCGCGGCGCGATCCACCGCGGGCGGCCATGATCCCGACCACGAGTCCGAGAACGGCGCCCGCGATCGTTCCGATCAGCTGGCCCTTGATCAGACGGTTGGTCGTGTAGCGGATCACCTGCGGGATGTTGACGAGCGCCTGGACCTGCCCGTTCTGGCCCTGCGACAGAAATCCCGACTCGTTGTACCAGCTGAGAGACGGCGGAACGATCAGGGACGCCGCGATCGCGCCGAGGAGCCCGCCGAACAGAACGAAGATCATCACGGTTTTCATGGAGTCAGGCCGAAGCAAGACCCGGGCCGGGAATCGGGAGCCGAGCGACCAACGGGAGCGAGACCCCGATCTTCATGGCTGCTCCTTATGAAAACTCCGAGCCTTCCCCTTCGCCGAATTCTCACGCGCGGACAAACGAGCGGCAATCTGCCAGGATTCCTTTTCCGATGACTGCCGGAAGCTCCGACTACGATCCCTTCGCTCGAGGCCCCCACGCGGTCGGCGTTCGAACCATCGAGGCGCGCGATGCGGAGCGGAACCGCCTGTTCCCCGTGGAGATCTGGTATCCGGCGGAGGCAGAGCACGCGGGCGAGGACCTGGCGCCGGCGACGCAGGATTCTTTCGCCGTTCCGTTTGGAGGTCCTCCGCGGCGTCAAAGCGCGGTGCGCGACGCGGCAGGAGATCCGGGAACCCGGCCCCTCCTTCTCTTCTCCCATCACGGCGGCGGGCCCCGGCGCATGGCGACTTTCCTCTGCACCCACCTGAGCAGCCACGGGTACGTCGTCGCCG
The DNA here is from genome assembly GCA_038203955.1 of Thermoanaerobaculia bacterium. Taxonomy (GTDB): domain Bacteria; phylum Acidobacteriota; class Thermoanaerobaculia; order UBA5066; family Gp7-AA6; genus JALYUA01. Next base: position 22,150 of record JBBRDK010000024.1, read on the forward strand.
CGATGGACCATTCCGAGGTGGTCGCGCCGGAGCTCGCGCGCCGGGAAGCCGAAACGGACCAGGAGAAGGCGGCGCGGTTGAAGGCCCTGATCGCCAGCCGCGTCCCGGACGTGCGGTTTCTCCTGGATCTTCTCTTGACCGGCGCGCGCTTCGACTCCGAAATTCGTCTGGATGAGTCCCGGATCGGAATCGTAGGACACAGTTTCGGCGGCTGGACGGCCCTCGCGGCGGTGGACGTCGAGCCCCGCATCCGGGCCGTCGTGGCTCTCGCGCCCGGCGGCGCATCGAGGCGGAAGCCGGGGATCATTCCCGCGACTCTCGCGTTCGCGTCGGACAGAGATGTGCCCACGCTGTATCTGGTGGCCGAGAACGACACCTCACTGCCGCTCGAAGGGATGAAGGAGATCTTCGACAGGACTCCGGGGACCCGGAGGATGGCGATCCTCCGCCGGGCGGACCACATGCACTTCCTGGACGAGGTGAAGGGGATGCACGAGGCCGTGCGCACGATGCCGTTCGGCGGCGAGCTGTCCTGGCTGCCGAAGGAGATGCGGCCGATCGCGGAGCTCTGTTCCGGGGACGACGCCCACCTGTTCGTCCGCGGCCTCACGCTCGCTCACATGGATGCCGTGTTGAGGGGGCGGAAGGACGCGGAGCGCTTTCTCGGGGGGGACGTCGTGGGCGAGCTCGCGAAGCGGGGTGTCGAGGTGCTCGAGTACGGGCGCTGACCCGCACCGCACCCGCGCGTCCCCGGTCAGGCCGGCGTGCGCGCGGGCGCGGGCGTCTCCGACGGCGGCAGCGCCGATTTGTATGCGCTCCACGTCACCTCCGCCGCGCCCGAACCCGAACCTCGCCGTCCTCCCCGTCCGCCGCCGCCGCGCCCTCCGCCGCCTCGTGGTCCTGCCGCGCCTCCCCCGCTTCCCCGCGGCGACTCCCGAGGATCCGGCTCATCGTCGCTCCCCGAGCTTCCCTGCGCGCGGCGCGCCCGCGCCGCCCGTTTCATGGTCCCTCTCATCGAGGTGCCGTCAAGCTTCCCCTCCGCGTGCTGCCGTCCGAGAGGCCCTTCGAAGTTCCAGGAGACGCCGTCTTCCTTCAACGCGAGGTCGGAGAGCTCCCGTTCGTTTCCGTCCGGGCCCGTGAACGTCCCCGCGAGCACGCCGTGCTCGGCCCGGAAGTGCAGGCTCGCCTCAATGGACCGGCCGCCGGCCTTCATCTCGAACAGCCAGTAGCCGGCGAGAGCCTCCGGAGCGACGGTTTTCGCGGCCGTTTCCGCCTGCGGCTTTCCAGCGGGTGTGACAGGACGCGGTGAAGAGGACGTCCCGGCGCAGCCGATCACCCCGAACAGCAGCACGCAGACCGCGCCGATTCTTCGAAATCCGAACATCCGGCCTCCAGGGCTTCGCCGCCCGAAGAGGACGGTCAGTCTAAGGACGAGCGCCGGGCCATTCTGATTACGAGGTTCATCGTCGCTGGGCGCCGCCGCGCGAGGCGTTCGCCCTTCGCCTCCGCCCTCCGTGGCAAGATTCCCCGGTGACCTACTCGCGGCGCGGCCTCTTCGGCATCCTCGGCAAGGCGGCCGGCTCCGCGGCCGCCGCCGTCGGACTCGATCCACCCCCGCGGGCCGCAGGACGATCGCCGGCGCCCGATCCCCCGCCCGAAGTTCTTCCCTCCGAATCCGGAAGGGAGAAGGCCGCCCGGGAATCGGCGCTCGATCTGCTGGAGGGGACCGGCCCCGAGTATGGGGGCGGACTGTCCAACCACGGCCCGATGGCGGCGGACGCGCTCATCGTCCTCGGCCGGAGCGAGGCGGTCGTCCCCTGGCTCGAGCGCTATCGGCGCGGGCTCGACTCGGCTCCCGGGGTCCGCCGCTCCATCGGCGCCGGGGACTGGGGCGAGGCGCTCGGCCGGTACGACCGGGTCGGGGACTGGGCGGCGTTCTTCCGGAGGGAGCTTCTGGAACGGCCCTGGACGGAGGTCCTTTCGATCTGGTGCGAGCGGCTGGCGCCCGGAATCTCAGCCGCCGCCTTTCACGGCGTGCTGCGCGCCGCGTACGCCGCCCGCAACATGAGGCGGGGCGAGTCGCCGGCGAGGCGAAGAGAGCTCGCCGAGGGACTCGCGTACTGGTCGGCCCGATACAGGAGGCTCCCGGAGCGGCCCACGCACAAGCACGCCGAGACGCTGCGCAGCCCGTCGGAGGTGTTGAGCACGCTCGAGTCTCTCCCGGCATCGCACCGCGGCGGAGGCTTGATCGACGAACAGCTGCAGGCGCTGCGCGACTTGCCCTCTTTTTCCCGCGTTGCGGATCTGGTCGACACGTCGTCAGAACCTTCCGTCTTCCTGACCCGGGTCACGGAGGCATTCGCGGAAGCCTGCCTAGCGCACGCGACGCCGGCATCCGCCATCGCCTGGGTGCACACGGTCACGGGGCCGAGCGCGGTGCGGCTCCTCCTGCCGCACGTGAATCCGCCGACCGCCCGGTCACTCGCGCGCTACGCCTGGCAGGGCGCGGCGGGAATCCATGCGGCTTTCTCGCTTCCCGTTCCGCGGCTCGAACGGGGTCGGGAAGACCGGGGAGACGACCTCGTCGACCGGGCTGTCCGCACGGGAGACGAGCACGCCTTCAAGTTCGTGGAGACCTGCCTTCGCGAATACGCGATCGCGCCCCGGCCCGTGTACCTTTCCGCGGCTCGCGGGATGCTCGACCACCTCTCACGCGTCTGACGAAGAAGCAGTTGCCTCGTGATCAAGCGTTGCGCCCGCTAAGCCTCGACTGAAGCCCAGCCCTGCAGTTGCGTACCAGATTCCCTGGCGACGCCCCGCGTACCCGCGGGAAGGTCGCCGCGTCGTATGCTCAAAGAAAGCGATGTCGAGACGGAGCGGTGACTTCAGACCTCCCGCTCTTTTGTCCCGTACGCGGTCAGCGCCCAGACCACCAGGATGAAGGCGCCCATGATCATGTAGAAGCGCCGAGCGGGTGAGCCCGGCGCGTAGCCGGCGATCGAGGGAAGGATCAGCAGGAAGATTCCGACGACGATTTCGACGATTCCGTGCACGACGAACGGGATTCGCTTCCAGTACCCCATCGGGAATCGTGTCAGCAGGGTCATGAGGAGGTGCACCACCGCGAGCGCGTAGGAGATCGCCGCCGGGTTCCCTCCGAGGCCGAACAGGAGGGGGCCGAGCAGGAAGGCCGCGACCGTGGCGAGGTCGAGCACACCGTGGATCCGGGCGTCGAGAATGCGCATCAGCGTCCTCCGTGCGGGCTAGTCTAGGGGAGGAAGGCGAGGAGCGGCGGCGTCCCCGTCCGGTTCCCCTTCGATTCCGATCTAGTTGACGGCGGAGTACCGCGGCGTCTCGCTCCCGTAGGTCGCTCGGCTCCCGATTCCCGGCCCTCGTCTCCCCTCTCCTGCGAGCCTCCATTCCGGCCCGGGGTGCGGCTCGGGACGGCTCAGGACTCCCCCTGAGCTCTCCGGAACCAGCCGGGCGCCGGACCCCGGCCGTCCGCTCGGGCTGCAAGCCCCGTGCCCCGGGCTCGGGATCGCCGTGCGCCCGATCTTCGCCTCGCTCTAGAATGCCGCTCGATGAAAGACGAAGCCGAAGCTCTCGAGCAGGTGCGGCGCGCTCTGGACGGCAGCGGAGAGTTGTCCGAGAAATTCACGCGCGTCGCCAACGCCCTCCGTGACGCCGGCGGGTATCGCTGGGTCGGTCTCTATCGCGTCGGCGAAAAGGAAATCTCTCTTCTGGCCTGGGGCGGCGAAGAGCCTCCTTCGCATCCACGGTTCCCCGTCTCCCGCGGTCTCTGTGGGGACGCGGCGCGCCTCAGGCAGACGGTGATCGTCGGCGACGTCTCGAAGGATCCCCGGTATCTCGAGGCGTTCGCGAGCACGCGGTCGGAGATCGTGGTCCCGGTCCTGGACGCCGTGACGGGTCGGACCCGCGCCCTGATCGACGTCGAGAGCGACCGCCCGGAGGCGTTCGGCGATTCCGACCGCGTTCTGCTCGAGCGCGCGGCCTCGGAGATTTCGACGGCGGTGTCGTCGGCGCCGGGATGAGGGAGTAGCTCTCAGTTCTCAGTTCTCAGTTCTCAGTCTCAAGTCTTGTATCGGAGTGCCCCCTCACCGGAAGGACTGAAAAGAGGGTAGTTTCAGGCGTTTTTCCCGTCGGCGCGGCCCGCAGGGAAGCGCCGGCTTTATAATCGAAGGCACCCCATGCCGTTCTCCACCACCCGGTGGGGAGTGCAGAACGCCGCTCTCGAGCGGCGCTCTCTTCTCTCCACCCGGACGCGGGCACAAGTGCCCCCTCGCCGCCCTCCGAGCGGGCACCGGAGCGTCGCCCACGCTCTCGCGAGGCTCGCCCTCGCGACGGCCCTTCTCGGATGCGGCGCCTCTCTCCGGGCGGTCACCTACTACGTCGCGCCGGCCGGCAGCGACTCTGGCGCGGGGACGAGCAACGCGCCGTGGGCGACGCTGCAACACGCCGCGGATCGGGTCTCCGCCGGGGACACGGTGAACGTCCGCGCGGGAACGTACGCCGGCTTCGTTCTCGGGTGGGACTTTCCGCAGAACGGCACGCTCATGAGCCCCATCACGTTTCACGGAGAACCGGGGGCCCGGATCAACGCGCGCAATCCGAAGACGCCGGACGGAATCAATCTGGAAGGCGCGAGCTACGTCGTCATCGAGGGATTCCGGGTCGACGGCGTCCCTCGAGCCGGCATCCGCTCCGTCGTGAACACCGGCGTCGTGATCCGGAACAACTGGTGCGACCAGAACGGAGTCTGGGGGATTCTGACCGGGTTCGCGGACAACATCCTCATCGAGAACAACGTGACGAGCCGATCGGGGACCCAGCACGGAATCTACGTCTCGAACTCCTGCGTGAACCCCGTGGTGCGCCGCAACGTCGTCTGGGGAAATCGCGCGAACGGACTCCACTTCAACGGAGACGTGAGCCAGGGCGGAGTCGGCGTCATCACGGGAGCGCTCGTCGAGCGCAACGTCATCTATGACAACGGGGTCGGAGGCGGGTCGGCGATCAACTGCGACGGCGTGCAGAGCTCGATCTTCCGCAACAACCTGATCTACGGCAATCATGCCAGCGGCATCTCGCTCTACCGGATCGACGCCTCCGACGGAGCGAAGAACAACGTCGTCGTGAACAACACCGTCGTGATGGCGTCGGACGGGCGGTGGGCGGTCAACATCAAGGATGGCAGCAGGGGAATGCCGTCTTCAACAACATCCTCTACAACTTTCACCCGACGCGCGGAAGCATCAGCATCGTGGCGGACAGCCTCCCGGGCTTCGTGAGCCACCACAACGTCGTCATGCAGCGGTTCACGGCGGACGACGGCGACACGATTCTGAACCTCGCGCAGTGGCGGGCCGCGACCGGCCAGGACCTGACCTCTCTCGTGTCCGACCCCGCGGCCCTGTTCGTGAACGCGGCGGGCAACGACTACCACCTCTCCGGCACGAGCCCCGCGATCGACGCCGGCGCGTCCTCGCCGGCTCCTCCCTCCGATCTGGACGGCCGCCGCCGTCCCGTCGGAGCCGTGTGGGACGCGGGCGCGTACGAGTTCGGCGGGCTCCCTTCCGACTTCAATATCGACGGGCGGCTCGACATCCTCTGGCGCAATGCCGCCACCGGTCAAAACACGCTGTGGCTGATGAATCGGATGATCGCCCAGGGGACCGCGGCCCTGCCCCCGGTCTTCGATCTCAACTGGCGGATCGGCGCCTCGGCCGACTTCGACGGCGACGGCAGGCCCGACATCCTGTGGAGGAACGCGGCGACCGGCGAGAACGTGATCTGGAAAATGAACGGGATCACGGTGGCCTCGCAGATCGCGTTGCCTCCGGTATTCGACCTCGACTGGCGCATCGCCGGCGCCGCGGACTTCGACGGCGACGGGCGTCCCGACATCCTCTGGAGACACGCGGCCGGCGGTCAGAACCTCGTCTGGCGGATGAACGGAACGGCGGTCGGGTCCCTGGCCCCGCTCCCGGCCGTTGCCGACACGAGCTGGCAGCTCGCCGCCGCCGCAGATTTCGACGGCGACGGCTCACCGGATCTTCTCTGGCGCAACACCGCTTCCGGGCAGAACACGATCTGGCTCTTGAACGGCACCGCCGTGATCGGCCAGGCGGCTCTGCCTCCCGTCGTCGATCTCAACTGGGGAATCGGCGGCGCTGGAGATTTTGACGGTGACGGCTCCTCGGACATTCTGTGGCGAAACGCCGCCACCGGCGCCGACACCGTATGGGTGCTGACCGGCACCTCCGTCACCGCCGCCGTGGGAATCCCCGGCGTGGCGGACCCGAACTGGAAGATCGCCGCGCCGCGCTGAGGAGCCGAGCGACCAACGGGAGCGAGACGGCCGCGGTACTCCGCGGTCAACTGGAATCGGAAATCGAAGGGATTACGTCACCGCCGTCACGCTCATCCACATTCCTTCCCGGACCCCCCTCCTATAATCTCGACCCGTTCAGGAGGTCTCTTCAATGCGTTTGCTCTCCGCGCTTCTGACCGCCGGTGTCCTCTTTGCCACCGGATCCGCCCGGGCGCTCACTCTAAACGAGGTACTCGCGAAGAACCTCGAAGCGCGCGGCGGCGTGACCCGCCTGCAGGCGATGCGGTCGCTCCGACTGACCGGGAAGGCGGTGTTCGGATTCGGCGACACGCAGATCGAGGCGGGATGGGGTCAGATCCAGAAGCGGCCGGGCATGATCCGGACGGAGGTCACCCTTCAGGGTCTGACCGCAGTGGACGCCTGGGACGGCAGGGAGAGCTGGAGCCTCGACCCGTTTCAGGGCCGGCGCGATGCCCAGCGCAACTCCGCCGACGAGGCGAAGGAAATGGCTCAGGATGCGGACATCGACGGACCGCTGGTCGGCTGGCGTGAGAAGGGACATCGCGCCGAATACCTCGGCATGGAAGACGTCGACGGGACTCCTGCGCACAAGCTTCGCGTGACCCTGAAGGACGGCGACATCAAGGAAGTCTTCCTCGACCCCGACTACTTTCTGGAGATCCGGGTCGTGTCGACGGTTCACATCCGCGGCGCCGAAAAAGTCACGGAGACCGACTTCGGAAGCTACGAACAGGTCGAAGGGGTCTGGGTTCCGTTCTCGGTCGAGACGGGCCGGAAGGGAGCGCCGCGGTCGTCGCGGATCACCATTGATCGCGCGGTCGCCAACGTCGACGTGGACGACGCCCTCTTTCGTTATCCCGCGGCGGGAACGGCGATCGTGCGCTCGATCGTGACATCGGCGAGCCCGGCGGCCGCGTCCGCAGCCGGCGCGAAACTCGCTCCGCCCGCCGCCGCGGGAAAACCGGTGTTTGACTCCGGCGTTGTCTCCGGCCTCGGGGTGAGAAACATCGGATCCGCCGCCATGAGCGGCCGCGTCTCCGCCGTCGCCGCGCGCACCGAGGGAGGAAAGACCACGCTCTTCGTCGGTGCCGCCAGCGGGGGCGTCTGGAAGTCTCCCGACGGCGGGACCACCTTCAAACCGGTGTTCGACAAGGCGGCGGTGCAGTCGATCGGCGCGATCGCGATCGATCCTTCCAATCCGAAGACCGTCTGGGTCGGCTCGGGGGAGTCGTGGATGCGCAACTCGGTGTCGATTGGCGACGGCATCTACAAGTCGACGGACGGCGGAGAGACGTTTGCCAACGCGGGACTGCCGGATTCCGAGCACATCACTCGTATCGTCGTCCACCCGAAGAACGGAGACGTCGTCTACGCGTGCGTTCCCGGGAGGCTCTGGAGCGACAGCGCGGAGCGCGGGCTCTATCGGACGGCGGACGGGGGCAAGACGTGGTCGCTCGTTCTCAAGGGGTCGAATCCGTCGACCGGCTGTTCCGGCCTTTCCCTCGACGCGAAAAATCCCGACGTCGTCTTCGCGGGACTCTGGGACTTCCGGCGCAAGGGCTGGACGTTCCGTTCGGGCGGCGACGGACCGTCGGCCGCCAGCGGGAGCGGCCTCTTCCGCTCGGGCGACGGCGGAAAGACGTGGACGGAGCTGACGGACAAGGCGAACGCGGGCCTTCCTGCGAAGCCGTGGGGGCGCGTCGAGGTCGTGACCGCGCCCTCGGACCCCAGGGTGGTCTACGCGCTCGTCGAGTCCGAGCACTCGGCGCTCTATCGATCGGCCGACGGCGGAAGAACGTGGGAGCGGCGCGACGCCAGCCAGTCGATGATCTGGCGGGCGTTCTACTTCGCGAGGCTCGTCGTCGATCCCGCTAATCCGGACCGGATCTTCAAGCCGGGCGGCGGGCTCACGGTGAGCGAAGACGGCGGCCGCAGTTTCTCCGCGAGCGCGGGCCGCGGTTCGCACGGCGACTGGCACGACGTCTGGATCGACCCGGGCAATCCGAAGTCCGTGATCGCCGGCGACGACGGCGGGCTCTGGATCTCGCAGGACGGCGGCAACCGGTGGGTCAAGTCCCAGAACCTGCCGATCTCCCAGTTTTACCATGTGAGCGTCGACTCCCGGGATCCGTACCAGGTGTACGGCGGCTTGCAGGACAACAGCTCGTGGGTCGGCGATTCCGCGCACCCCGGCGGCATCAGCAACGCGCGCTGGGAAAACCTGTACGGCGGCGACGGCTTCTGGACCGTGCCCGATCCCACCGACCCGGACGCCGTCTACGCGGAGTCGCAGGGCGGCTACATTTCCCGCATCGATCGCCGCACCGGAGCCGCGCGAGACATCCAGCCGAAGGCCGGGTACAGGGAGAAGCTGCGCTACAACTGGAACACGCCGATCTACGCGAGCCCGACCGCGAAGGGCACGATCTACATCGGCGCGCAGTTTCTCTTCCGTTCGCGCGACCGGGGAGACACGTGGGAGCGCATCTCGCCCGACCTGACCTCGAACGACCCGGAGAAGCAGAAGCAGGAGCAGTCGGGGGGCGTCACCGTCGACAACTCTTCTGCGGAGATGCACACCACGATCTACTCGATCTCGGAGTCTCCGCTGGACGCAAAGGTTCTCTGGGTGGGGACCGACGACGGCAACGTGCAGCTCTCACGCGATGCGGGCAAGACCTGGAACAACGCGGCGGGGAACGTGACCGGCCTGCCGAAGGCCTCCTGGGTGAGCTGGGTCGAGGCGAGCCGGTTCCATGCGGCGACGGCCTACGCCGCGTTCGACCGCCACACGTTCGGCGACATGACTCCGTGGGTCTACCGGACGACCGATTTCGGCAAGACCTGGACGCGGATCGCCGGGCCGGAGCAGGGAGTGCGCGGGTATGCGCACGTGATCCGCGAGGACGCCGTGAAGGCGGGACTTCTCTTCCTCGGCACCGAGCTCGGCCTGTGGATCTCCCCTGACGGGGGCGCCACCTGGGGAGAATTCAGGGGCAACGACTTCCCGCGGGTCGCGGTCAAGGATCTCCAGGTGCATCCGCGCGATCACGACCTCGTGCTCGCGACCCACGGACGCGGCATCTGGATCATCGACGATCTCACCCCGCTGCGGAACCTGTCCGCTGACGTCATGGCGCGCGACGCGTCTTTTCTTCCGGGACGCCCGGTCCAGCAGCGCGTGCCGGCAAACGGCGGGTGGCCGGAAGGCGACGCGACGTTTCTCGGGCAGAACCCGGCGGCCGGCGCGGTCGTGACCTATTACCTGAAGACGCGCCATCTCTTCGGCCCCATCCGGCTCGACATCCTCGATTCCACGGGGAAGACCGTCGACACCATCTCGGCGACGAAGCGCCGGGGTTTGAATCGCGTCGCGTGGGGCATGCAGGTCAAGCCTCCGCGGGTCCCCCGCGCGGCGCAGATCGCCTTCAACGCCTCCCAGGGCCCGCGCGTTCCGCCCGGCACGTACACGGTCCGTCTGACGCGAGGCGATCAGTCGATCGACACGAAGCTCGAGATCGGCGTCGACCGGCGCGCCTCGTACGGCCCGGCGGAGCGGCGCGAGCAGTTCGACGCCGTCATGAAGGCGCACGCGCTCTTCAACGACATGAGCGCGATCGTCGACCGGATCGACGCGGCACGGCGGGCGGCGGCCGAGCGCGCGAAGACGGCCGCGGAAACGTCGCCGGACGGTAAGAGGCTGCGGGCCGCCGTACGGGCCCTCGATGAGGTGAAGCGGAAGATCGTCGCCACGAAGGAGGGAGGAGCGATCACCGGAGAGGAACGGATCCGCGAGCACCTCGACACCGTGTACGGAGCGTTGAACGGCTGGGAAGGCCGCCCTCCGCGCTACCAGGTCGATCGAGTCGAGGTTCTTCGACGCGAGTTGAACGACGTCGCCACGGAGCTGGACGCATTGGAGACAAAAGAACTTAAGCCGCTGGGAGTAGTGGGGCGGTAGGGAGGGAAGCTGTCAGGTGTCAGCTGTCAGCTCTCAGCCCTTCCTCAATCGCCCGACGTCTTCGTCTTTCCGTTTCCCGTTTTCCGTTTCCCGTTTCCCGGCCCGGCGCCTCCCGCCCCGTACCGGTACACCACTCCTCCCTTCATCACGAAGACCACGCGCGTCAGGGCCGTGATGTCGCGGTACGGGTCGCCCTGGACGGCGATGATGTCGGCCTGCATCCCCGGCGCCAGAGAGCCGAGCTCGGCGTCGAGACCGAGCGTCCGTGCCGCCGCCGAGGTGGCGGAGACGATCGCGTCGCGGGCCGGCTGACCGGCCCGAACGCGGCAGACGAGCTCCTCCGCGTTGCGCCCGTGCGCACCCGCGACGGCGTCCGAGCCGAAGACGAGCTTCAAGCCCCGGGTGGCGAGCGCCTGGCGGAACATCGCCTCCGCCGTCGGAAGGACCCGCTCCATCGTGGCGAAACCCTCTTCCGTGTAGTTTCCGATCCCGAGAAAGCGCGGTTTGTTGTCGAGGTAATTCCGAAACACGAGGCAGACCTGGGGATCGAACCAGGTCCCCTTCGCCGCGAGCGTCTCGAGCGCCTCGGCCGTCGCAAAGATTCCGTGTTCGATCTGGCTGCAGCCCGCGAGGGCGGCGGCGCGCATGCTCTCGGGGCTGTGAGCGTGCACCAGCGTGCGGAGTCCGATAGTCCGCGCCTCGCCGCAGGCCGCCTCGAGCTGCTCGGACGACAGCGTCTGCTTGCCCGCCTCGCGGATGCTCTTGGACGCGAAGAGCTTGATGACGTCGGCCCCCTCGCGCTTGCGATCCCGCACGCTCTGCCGGAGCGCCTCGGGGCTGGCCTTCTCGTCCAGGAGGGGCTCGAGCGACGTGAGGACCCGGGGGCCGGGCAGCGCGCCTCTCGAAACGGCGTCGCGAAGGTCTTTTTCCGACGCCGAGCCGACGCTCTGAACGGTCGTGATTCCCGCCTGCAGCGTGCTCCAGAGATTTCCGGCCTGGGCGAGCGCCGTCTGCGCGGGCGTGTCGGGGTCCTTCTCCGTATGCAGCCGCCCCTCGGCGTTGAACGTCCAGGAAAGATGGACGTGCGTGTCGATCAGCCCCGGCAGGACGGTGGCGCCCGTCAGGTCGTAGTCGGCGGGAGGCACCGCCTTGCTCTCCGGCTCGATCGAGAGAATTTTTCCTCCGGAGACGGTCAGGCGAACCGGCCTGTCGATCCGGCCTCCGCGGCCGTCCGCGAGAGTCCTGGCGCGAATCGTCACGGGACGCATCTGCGCCGGCAGGGCGGCGGCGGTGGGAATCAGGAGGAGGAGCGCCACGCACGGCGCCCGCAGCGAGAGAGAAAAGCGCATCGCTTAGTCTAGCGTCGCACCGCGGGGCGCAAGCGTCGGCGCATTTATTCCCGCCGCTGGCCGTGCTGTCGCGCTCGATCGGGTTCCGATCGCGCGCGGCCGTAATCCTCCCGGCACCACGGCTCGTCTCTCCATTGTCGGGAAAACTGGTTCCCGACAAAAAGGAGTCCCATGAAACGCCTGAATCGCATCGCTTTCGTCCTGGCCTTCGCTCTGTTCGCTTCGGCCGCCGCCGCCCCGGCCCTCGAGGGAGACGGTCTCCGGGCGGCCGGTCATCCGCGGCCGGGGGGCGGCGGTTTGGCTCTCCATTCCCTGCATCGGTGCACGGCCCTCCTCGATCTGACCTCGGATGCGAAGGCGGCCATCGACGGAATCTTTGCCGCCGCGCGGCCCTCCCTTCAGGCGGACAGGGAAGCGCTGAAGGCGGCGCGGCAGAAGATCGAGGCCGATATCGCCAGCGGGGCCGACAAATCCGTCCTCGGGGACGACGTCCTCGCGCGACATGCCGGCGCGCAGAAGCTTCACGCCGACATCGCCGGTGTCCGGGACCAGGTCCTGGCAAAACTGACACCCGATCAGCAGAGTCGGCTTCAGGGGTGTCTTTCTTCCGGAAGGTCGAGAGTCAAAAGTTGACGGTTGAGAGTTGAGAGTCAAGAGTCGAGAGTTAAGCGCCCGGGGGCGGGAAACGCCGACCCCGGGCCTAGTCCGTCAAAATTAAACCCAAGATTCGGCGATTCGGAGGGCGGGAGAGAGAACCGAGGTCAGACTCTCGGCTCTGAACTCTCGACTCTCAACTTTCCATCAGGCTCTCAACTCTGAACTCTCAACTCTCAACCTCCCCTCCTTATGATTCACTGATGTCGTGACGAAGGACCTCACGGACTTCCAGCGGCAGCATGAGGCGATCCGCGCGGAATTCAGCCGGCAGGCCCCGAGCTGGAGCAAGGATCCGATCTCCGAGGACCTTCGCTGGGCGGTCGACCGCCTCGCGCTCGACAAGGACGACGACGTGCTCGACGTGGCGGCCGGCACGGGACTCCTGAGCCGCGCGATCGCGCCGAGAGTCCGGTCGGTGGTGGCGATCGATCTCACGCCCGAGATGATGGAGCACGGGCGCCAAGCCGCCGAGCGCGAGGGGCTCTCGAATGTCCGGTTCGAAAAAGGGGCGGCTGAGGATCTTCCTTACGACCCGAGCTCGTTCGACATGGTCGTGACGAGGTTTTCCGTCCACCACTTCCAGAAACCGGCCGCCGTGCTTCTCGAGATGGCCCGCGTCTGTCGCTCGGGGGGGCGGGTCGCGGTCATCGACATCGTGGCGCCGGACGATCCGGAGCTCGCCGCGCATTACAACGACCTGGAACGCCTCCGGGATCCCTCGCATACACGCGCCCTTTCGGCCGCGGAGCTCGATCGGCTCGTCCAGAAGAGCGGGATCCGGATCAGCGGGAAATTTCTACGGGACGTCCCGAACGTGCTGGAGGACTGGTTCGATCGGAGCTCCACCGCCGCGTCGGTGCGGGAGCAGATCGTCCGGGACCTCCAGGCGGAGCTCGACGAAGGTCCCCCGACCGGGATGCGCCCGTTCCTCCGCCAGGACCGGCTGATGTTCCTTCACACCTGGAGCGTCGTCGTCGGCGTCAAGAAACGCGACGCGGGAGACGTGAGGCGCTAGAGCTTCCGCCGGCTTCTTTCGAGTCAGACCGGCGAAGCCTGGAGGGATCGAAGCCGCGCGATCGCCGCCTCGGCCTCGCGGACGAGCCGTAGGACGACGTCCCCGGCCGGCTCGAGAGCGTCGATCAAGCCCGCCTCCTGTCCGATGAAGAGAGGGGCCCCGTCCGCGTCCCCGTCGCGAAAGGCCTTCTGCATGGCGGGGCCGGCCTCGGAGCGGCGCGCCCGAAGGTCGCCTTCCCGTCCCGCCCACGTCTCGATCAGGCGGTTCCGCACGACCCGGGACCAGGCGCCCGGCCAGACCCGGCCCCGGGCGATGTCCGGAATCTCCGTCAGCAGGGTGTCGTGGCCGTCCGAATCGAGCACCGCCTGCTTGAAACCGGCAGCGATCGGAGCCTCCGGCGTGGCGAGAAAACGGGTGCCGAGGAGCGCGCCCTCGGCTCCGAGCGCGAGTGCCGCGGCGAGCCCCTCCCCCGTCGCGATCCCGCCGGCGGCGAGCACCGGGATCGGGGCGACCGCCGCCACGACCTGCGGAACGAGCGCCATCGTCGTCATCAACCCGACGTGTCCCCCGCCCTCCGTGCCCTGCGCCACGATCGCGTCGGCGCCCGCGGCGGCGGCCCGGCGCGCCTCGGAAACGGAGGAGACCATGTGAACGACGAGCGCGCCGGCCTCATGGGCTCGCGAGAAGCAGCCCCGAAGGTCCTGGTCCGGCCAGGGCCAGCCCGTCGAAAAGACACGGGGCCTCGCTTCGAGGACGGCTGTCAACGCCTCTTCCTGGACTTCGAACAGGAGGAGATTCAATCCGAACGGACGATCCGTCGCGGCTCGAATCCCTCGCGCGGCGTCGAGGATCCAGGCGGCATCGCGGCCCGCGCAACCCATGATGCCGAGCCCGCCCGCCGCCGACACCGCCGCGACGAGGTCCGTACCGGTGGCGGCGCCCATCCCCCCGAGGACCACGGGATGGTCGATTCCGAAGAGCTCTGTTGCGCGGGTGCGAAGCATGCAGAGTTGTCAGCAGTCACTCATCAGCTTTCAGTTTTCAGTTCAGTTGTGGCCCGCTGCGGCAGCGGGCTCCGCGGAAGCATGGTCCAGCACGTAGACCCAGCGGCCGTTGCGTTTTTCCGCGACCTCGGAGAAGCGGCCCGACATCGTCACCGGCGTGCCGCTCGCTTTCGGCACCAGGGTCAGCTGAAATTTCCCCCACGCGAGCGAGCGGTCGCCGGCGATCTCGTAGCGCGCGTCGGAGAATTTCGCGTCCTCGATCCGGTTCGCCGCGAACAGAGCCCGGTACGATTCCCGGATCGCGGCTTCTCCGCGGGCCTCCGGGGAATCCGGCATCCAGGCGACGGCATCCGGCGCGTAGCAGCGCATCACGGCGTCCAGGTCGTTCCCCTTCATGGCGGCGGCCCAGGCCTCATCGACCGCCCGGGCGGCGTCCTTGCCGGCGGCCGGCCGCGCACCCAGCGCGGTCATGGTCATGGGCGCCGCGAGCCACGCGGCAGCGAGAAGCAGAAACAGGGTTTTCCTCATCGTTTCCTCCTGATGTTTTGAGAGCCGCCATCTTATCGACTGCCACCGAATGAGGAAACCAGACGACGATAAGCTTGGCCTCTCGTCGCCGCCCATTGACCCTCGCCCTTCCACCCTCGCCGTTCCCTCCCGCCTCCCGCCTCCCGCCCGTTGACAAGTGCGTTAGCCTCGGCGTCCCTACAAGCTAAGGAGGTCTCGCATGAAACGGAAGGCATCGGCGGAATGGCAGGGAGACTTGAAGTCGGGGAAGGGAAAGATTTCGACGGAGAGCGGCATTCTCTCCTCGACTCCCTACTCGTTCACCACTCGCTTCGAAAACGAGAAGGGCACCAATCCGGAGGAGTTGATCGCCGCTTCCCACGCCGGATGCTTCACGATGGCACTTTCGGCGGAGCTCGGCAAAGCCGGCCTGACCGCGGAAAGCCTCCGGACGTCCGCCACCGTGACGCTCGACAAGGTGGACGGCGGCTGGGGAGTCACGGAATCGCACCTGGAGGTCGTCGCGAAGATACCGGGCGCTTCCGACGAGGCATTCCAGAAGGCGGCGCACGCCGCCGAGACCGGCTGCCCGATCTCCAGGCTGCTGAAGGCGAGAATCACGCTGGATGCCCGACTCGAGAGGTGAGGAAGTGGAGAGTCGTAGTTGACTCTTAACTCTTAACTCTTAACTCTTAACTTCCGTATCCCCGCGTCCCCATTTCCTGTATCGCGAAGATCCGGTTTCTTTCTCGCTCGCGGCGCTGTGAGTCATCGGGCGACACTCACCGCATCGTGATGGCAGAGCGCGCTTCCAATCGCGAGGCAAACGGCTCCGGTTAGAAACTTTCCTTCGATGCGCTCGTCTCATTCATCGGATGTCGGCGCGTGGCGATCCTCGAAACAAAACCGCCACTCGCGACAGGAGGTCACGTGAAGAGACTTTCGCTCTCACTCGCGTCGGCCGCTATGCTGCTCACTTCCGCGCGCTGCGCCATCAACGCCTCGGACACCGTGTCAATCACGAAGAACGGCGAGGCGATCTCGTCGTGCTCCCGTGTCGCCCAGGTGGACGTCCCGTCCGGGATCCCGGACAGCGGGCGAAACTTCGCTCTCGCGGAAGCCGCCTACCGCGGCGGCGCGAACACGGTCCTCGTCACCTCAGACGAGGCGAGAACGGGGGTCGCGTACCGCTGCGGGAGTCCGTCGCTGGCGGCGCGTTGAGTCAAAAGAGTTGTCGGTTCTCAGTCCTCAGTTCTCGGTCCATTTCTGGACTCTCAACTCTCGACTCGGTTCCGAACGCTCGACGCATGACGCTCAACGCTCGACCGTGTTCCGGCTAAGGTAAATACTCGCTCGGTATTTTCCGCGCCGCGCTCTCGTCTCGCCAGGTCGCCGAGACGATCCACCAGCGGCTGCCGTCGTGGAAGAGCTGGAGACTGTTGATGCCGCGCGCGATCACGGGTCCGGTCGGCGCCCGGCGGCTCTCGTACGTGCTGAAGACGCTGGCGATCTCGCCGAACCGGAGAACGGTGCGGTGGATCTCGCGCCCACTGACGGGGTTGCCCCGCGGGGCCTGAGATGACTTCGTAGTAGGCCCGCACGATCCCGCCGATCGTCGCGACGTCGGGGGGCAGGGCGGCGCCCGTGCCGACGGCGACGCTCCCGGGGCGGAATTCCAGGCACGGGGCGGGACGAGCGGCCGCGAGGACTCCCAGAACCACCCACGCGAGATCGGCTCTCGTAATCCGCTTTCGCATCGATCCTCCTCACGGCGCGCGAGGATGCCGGCGCCGATTTCCCCATGATCGCACCGGCGTTCTGCAGGAACGAGTCGCTCCGCCGAACTTTTCGCGCCCGCCCTCGTAATGACAACTAAGATGCTATTATGACAATCAAGTTGACATATGAGGCAGCCTTCCACGAGCTCTTCGGCTCCACGGTGGCGCTCTTTCACCGGCTGAGGGTGGTGGTGGAGGAGGTTCATGGCCGGGGGAAGCTGTCCGCGGCGCGTCGGGGCGTTCTCCGGACGCTGGCCCTCGAGGTTCCCCGAACGGTGCCCCAGATCGCGCGGTCGAGGCCCGTCTCCCGCCAGTACATGCAGGGGATCGTCGACCGGCTCCTGAAGGAGGGCGCGGTGGAGTTGCTCGACAATCCCGCCCACAGGCGATCTCGCCTCGTGGCGCTCACCGGCGCAGGCCGGCGGCTCGTCCGGGCCATGGAGCGGCGCGAGACGGCGCTGCTGCGGGACCTCCCGACCGGCATTTCGGCGAGGGACGTCCATCGCGCGGCGGAGGTGCTCGATCGGGTCAGGCTCCACTTCGAAGGCGGCGCCTGGGCGGAGTCCGTGGAGCGGCAGACGCGGCGTAAAAAGCGCGCCTGGGGGAATGCATGAGCGCGACGCTTCACGGCGGCGCCGAGGTAACCGGCGCGTGTCCGTCCCGGGGCTGGCGGGGACAGTTCGGCCGGCCGGAAGGCTGGTTCGGCCGGCTGATCGGTCAGGTCATGGCCGTCAAGAACCTGCGGATGAACCAGATCGCCGTCGAGCTTCTGGACGTCCGGCCCGACGACCGGGTCCTGGAGATCGGTTTCGGCCCGGGCACGGCCATCCAGATGGCGGCGGCGCGGGCGACGCGCGGGTTCGTCGCCGGCGTCGATCCCTCCCCCGCAATGCTGCGGTCGACCGCGGCGCGTCTGCGCGGGTTCTCTCTGGCCGATCGCGTCGAATTGCGGGAGGGATCGGCCTCCCGTCTGCCTTACGAGGACGGTCTTTTCACCCGCGCCCTCGCGGTGAACTCGTTTCACCACTGGTCCGACCCGGAGCGGGACATCCTTGAGGTCCGGCGCGTGCTGGCTTTCGAGGGATGGCTCGTTCTCGGCCTGCGCGGCATGCCGGCCCGTGCCGGCCGCTTCTCCCGGGGCTCACTCGAGAGGAGATCGCGGCGGCGGCCGACCTCCTCGCCGCGTCGGGGTTTCGCGACGTCGGGATCGACCGGCGCTATCTGCCCCGGGAGGTCGCCTTCGTCCGGGGCCGGCGCTGATCCGCGACCCGCGGAGCTCTCACTTGAGGATGCCGTTGCGAAAGACCGGCGTCGAATCCGTACCGTGACTTCGGGAGACTTTGCGCGCCGAGCTTCAGGACGAGCGCCTCGGTCAATCCACTCGGAATCGTCGGAACGGTCGTGGCAACGCGTTAGAATCCCTTCCGACGACCGACTCGCCGACGACCCACTCGCTGACGACTGACTCGCTGTTGTGGGGTAGTTGAATTGGTACAACACCCGGCTGTTAACCGGAAGGTTGGGGGTTCGAGTCCCTCCCCCACAGCCAATTAAATTGAAAGGGTTACGAAATCGGCAGTCGTCCGACCGTAACTGCTCGGGGTAGTTCTCGGGGGAGTCTCTTTCAATTCGACACCGATTTGACGTCCAGCGAGGCGATGGCCGTGGAGAGGATGTTGTCCGAGAAGTGTCCGTATCGCTTCGCCATCAAGACGGTCGTGCTGACGCTCCAGCCCACGAGGGTCTTTCCATCAATCGAAGACGGAGCACAGTTTCTCCAAGATCTGTCGAAGACTTCGAATTGGTCAGTCGCATCCGCAGCCGCTTCGCACAAGAGGGCCTGCCGTTGCGAGGGCACTGCCCGGTTTTTCTCTGACGGACACTTTCAGGTTGCTGGCTCGCTTGGTAACTGGTCTCCGTGAAACGTGAAGCCTCCACGTCCGCGTTCCTTTGACCTGTACATAGCCGCGTCCGCGTTGCCTATGAGGACAGCAGCGTCAATGCCGTCATCCGGATAGATAGCTATACCTATGCTTGCGGAGAGCTCCGGCACCGAGGGCCGTCCGGGCTCAGCGATGGCCAGCAGCATCTTGGCAGCGATCAGTGCGGCGTCCGTCGGATGGGACACTTCCGCGAGCAGGACCAAGAACTCGTCGCCGCCATGGCGACTGACGGTGTCGGAGTCGCGGACGACTGACTCCATGCGCCGCGCAACGAGCCGCAGCACGGCGTCCCCAGACGAGTGGCCAAAGGTGTCGTTGATTTGCTTAAACCGGTCCAGGTCTACAAAGAGCAGGGCGAGACGCGTGCCCCGCCGTCGCGCGAGAGTGATGGCGCTTTCCAGCCGGTCGAGCATCAGTGCCCGATTGGGTGTACCAGTCAGCGCATCGCGTTGACTGACCCGCGTAAGCTCGTCCATCTCACCAATCACCGATTCGGCAACTGTGTCAGCGTGGAGCGCAGACAGGACTAGCGCCTCGTTCGCTTCGACGATGTCGGCGCTCTGTGCCTTGGCGGACTTTTCTTGGACGGCCGCCAGCTCCTTCCGCAAGCGAGCGATTTCCGCCCGCAATCCTTTGGCTTGCTCATTTAGGAGAGCAACCGTCTTCGTTGCAACCGTGACCTCTCGTTTGTCAGGCTGGCGGTTCACGCCGATCCTTCTCCGCAAAAGATCCGGGGCGGCTGAACGACCCCCGCCCTGATTCAGCCCACTCCTGGGCTCGCATCGCGGCGTCAATGAGACGCAGCAACGCGCCAGGGTTTGTAGGCTTGACGAGATGATGCTCGAAACCGGCGGCCAGGGAACGTTCATGATCTCCGGCGTTCCCATAGCCCGTGAGCGCGATCATTGTCGGCGACCGCGACGGACGGCGCTCCCTCATCCGCCTGGCCACCTCATAGCCGTCGATGTCGGGCAGACCGATATCGCAGATCACGACATCGGGCCTTAACTGATCAAAAAGCTCCAGGCCTGTTTGTCCATCGAGAGCGACTTCGACCTGATGCCCCGATGTACGCAGGAACATCGAGAGGATCTCGCCCGCATCGACGTTGTCCTCGATGCACAAGACGCGCGCGGACACGGGCGCCGACCCGGCCACGGCAAGGGGAGCACTCTCGACGACCTTTTCAGGCGCTATGCGCGGAAGGGTGACGATGAATTCACTGCCTTTTCCCGGCCCGTCGCTGCGTGCCGCGACAGTACCGTCGTGCAGCTCAACCATCCGCCGCACTATGGTCAGACCGACGCCCAGGCCACCATGGCTGCGGGCCATCGTGCGCTCGTCCTGAGCGAAAAGGTCGAAGACGTGCGGCAACACCTTGGCCGTGATGCCCTCTCCGTTGTCAATGACACGAATAACGACCGAGCCATGCTGACCTGTTGCCCGCAGGCCAATCACACCGCCGTCTTGCGTGTATTTGGACGCGTTTTGCAG
>JBBRDK010000025.1:0-41023 GCA_038203955.1 Thermoanaerobaculia bacterium
CGACCACGAACCGAGCTCGCTCCTTCATCGGTGACGTCTCGCTCCACGGCATCCGGTTCCCCCTTGGAACCTATGCTCCGCGAACCTGTCACCTATCCTCCCGGGCCCATCTGTTACCCATGCGCCCGGTCTGTACCGAGCCGACAGCTGAGAGCTGACAGCTGACGGCTACTTCCTCCGCGCCTCTTCGAGCCGGCCCGTGATCAGGCGGGCGCCGCGCTGGTCCGTCAGGTAGGCCCAGGCCCACTCGAACATCACGACGAAGCGGTTGCGGAAGCCGATCAGGAAGAAGATGTGGACGAAGCACCAGACGAGCCACGCGGCGAGGCCCGAGAGGCGGACCCCCGCGATTTCCGCCACCGCCTGGGCGCGCCCGATCACGGCCATGCTCCCCTTGTCGCGGAAGTGAAACGGACGCAGGGGCTGGCCCGACTGCGAGAGCAGGACGTTCTTCGCCGCGTGCCGGCCCTGCTGGATGGCGACAGGGGACGTTCCGGGAAGCAGCGTCCCAGCCTGGTGGAGAAAGGCGGCGAGGTCCCCGATCACGAACACCTCGGGACGCCCGGGGATCGTGAGATCCGGGAGTACCAGGACGCGCCCGGCCCGGTCGAGCGGGACTCCGAGCGATCGCGCGAGGGGGGAGGCGGCGACGCCGGCGGCCCACAGCACGGTCCCCGCGGCCAGCGACTCGCCCGCGACCCGGACTTCGTTCTCGCGGATGTCCTCGACCGAGTGCCCCGTGCGCACTTCCACTCCCTTGCGGGTGAGGACCGCCTCGGCTTTCGCGGACGTCTCGGGCGTGTAGGCGGGGAGGATGCGCGGACCCGCCTCGACGAGCACGATCCGGGCCTCGCGGGGGTCGATCGTGCGAAAGTCCCGGACCAGAACTTCCCGCGAGATCTCGGCGATCGCCCCGGAGAGCTCGACGCCGGTCGGACCGGCCCCGACCACGACGAACGTGAGGAGCCATTTCCGTTTTTCCGGGTCCGGCTCCCGCTCCGCGCGCTCGAAGGCCAGGAGAATCCGCCGCCGGATCTCGAGCGCGTCTTCCAGACTTTTCAAGCCCGGGGCCCAGGGCTCCCAGTCGTCGTGTCCGAAATAGGAATGCCGGGCGCCCGTGGCGAGGATCAGGTAGTCGTAGGAGAGCCGTCCGTCGAGGAGGACGACCTCGCGCCTGTCCGGGTCGATCGAGACCGCGTCGCCGAGGAGCACCTCCGCGTTGCTCTGGTGGCGGAGGATCGCGCGGATGGGATACGCGATGTCCCCCGGCGACACGACCGCGGTCGCAACCTGGTAGAGGAGGGGCTGGAACAGGTGATGGTTGCGCCGGTCCACGACGGTCACGCGGACGGGCGCGCCGTTCAACGCGCGCGCCGCCGTGAGACCTCCGAAGCCCGACCCGATTACGACGACGCGGGGATCTTCCATCGCGGTCAACGCGCGAAGACGTCCTCCACCGGAATGACGCGGACCTGTTCCGCGCGTACGGCCAGCTTCCGCGCCCCGATCGCCTTGTCCTCGTCGAGCAGCTCCTTCGGCTTGTCCGCGTCGTACTGGATCGGGGAGAACGCGTCGGCCACGAGGCGATCCCGCAGCCCGGCCGCGTCCTTGGTCACGATCACGAAAGAAAGGTCTTTGAAAGAAAAGTGCCGGCGGATGGCGGCGTTGACTTCCTCGAGTTTCAGGGCGGCCAGCCTTTCGCGCATGGTCCCGGCGAACTCGCCCGTCCCGTAGAACTTCGAGTCGAGGGCGTACCCGAGCTGCTGGTTCTGCGTGGCGGTCATGACGAAGACGTTCTTGCGCAGGTAGCCTCGTGTCTTCTCGAAGTCCTCCGCCGACATCCCGTTCTCCACGAGCTTCTGCAGCTCGTTCAAGGCGAGGCGGATCGCCATGTGGGCGTTGACCGGAACGACGGGCCGGATCCAGACTTCGAAGAGCTGCGCGCGCCGCGCGACGTTGGGATTGGGAAGCATCGCGAACATTCCCCCCGGGAACGCCTCGATGTACGCGTAGTCGCCGTAGTTCATTCCGCGCGCCTCGCGCAGCCGCTGGTAGAGGTGGGAGGTGGAGGAGCGGTGCTCTCCGAGCCAGGCGCGGGCGATCGACAGCGCGGCGAAATCCGGGTGAGACCGGGTGACCTCGATCGGCCGTCCAAAGGAGATCGCGGTGGCGCGCGTGTCCTTTTCGATGATCTGGAACTCGAGGCCGCTCGGCTTGCGCCCGGCGATCTCGATCCCGGGAGGCGCGGCCCCGTCTGGCAGCTTCGAGAGCTCAGGCCGGAGGCGCGCGAGAAGTTCGTCGGGCACGGCGCCGTTTGCGCCGATCGTCAGGTTGCCTCGCGTGTAGAACGATTTCCAGAACGCTCGGACGTCGTCGGGGGTGAGGGCCCCGATCCCCGCGATCGTGCCGAGGACCGGGTGGCCGTACGGGGTCCCGGAGAAGAGGTCGTTCTGAAGGGCCTCCTTGGCAAGCTCTTCCTCGTTGTCCGAGCGGAGATCCTGTCTCAGGGTGTTGCGCTGTCCGTCCCGAACGCGCTGGAAGTCGTCGTCGCGCATTCCGGGATCGAGGAGCATCGGCAGCACGATGTCGAGAAACGGCTTCCAGTTGTCGCGATGGATGCGCAGCGTGAACGTCGCCGTTTCCTTGTCCGTCTGCGCGGAGAAGCTTCCGGCAATCGGATAGAACGCCTTTCGAATCTCGTCGATCCGCATCGCCTTCGACCCCGCGTCGGACACCATCGAGGCGGCGAGCGCCGCGAGGCCCTCCTTGCCCTTCGGGTCGCGCGCCGAACCGGCCTG
This sequence comes from Thermoanaerobaculia bacterium, assembly GCA_038203955.1. Lineage (GTDB taxonomy): Bacteria > Acidobacteriota > Thermoanaerobaculia > UBA5066 > Gp7-AA6 > JALYUA01. The sequence goes on from JBBRDK010000025.1 coordinate 2,799, forward strand.
GAACTGGAGCTTGAGCATCAGCTGCGGCAGCTCCGATTTCTGGAAGATCACCGGGAAATCCGAGACGGCCGCCGCGGCCCCTCGCGAATCCGTCGGCGCGAACGACGCGAGCGGCGGGGTCGTCGCGATCCCCGCCGGCATCGCTTCCTGAGAGAGGGTCGTCACGACGAGGCGCGAGTCGGTGAAGTACTTGTTGGCGGCCGCCTGGAGGTCGGCGGACGTCAGGGTGGTGAGCCGCGCGTAGAAGGCGTTCAACATCGAATAGGTGCGGCGATACCGGACGAAGCGGGCGAGGGTCGAAGCGATCGTGTCCGTGTTGTCCAGAGTGCGGGCGAAGGAGTACCGCACGTTGGACTTCGCATCGCGCAGGCGGTCCTCGGACACCGGCGCCGCTTTCGCCGCCGCCATCGTCTTCAGGATTGCATCGCGGACGGCGGCCGCGTCTCCGATCTTCTTCACCCGAGCCGAGATGACGGGCAGCTCCGGGTCGATGTTGGTCGGCTTGAACGCTCCCAGCTGGTCGACGATCTGCTCCTGCTGCACGAGCCGCTTGTAGAGGTCCGACGTCGGACCGAAATAGAGGTCGAAGAGCATGTGGATCGAGGCGAAATCCGGCTCGGTCTCGGAGAACGCGGGACCGTGGAAGCCGACCCAGACGATGGGAAGCGTCGGGCTGCTCCAGGGAACGTGCGCGTAGACGGGGCCGCGCGGCGCCGGCTCGGCGGGGATGGCGACGTCATTCGGGCCGCCCTTCCAGCCGCCCCAGTACTTTTCGACGAGCCTGAGGACCTCGGGAGGGTTCACGTCCCCGGCAACGATGACAGTGGTGTATGCCGGCCGGTACCACCGCTTGAAGAAGGTCTTCGAATACTCGAACTGGTTCGGCATGTCCTCGATGTCCTTGATGTAGCCCATCGTGGTGTGCCGGTAGGTGTGCGTCGAGAAGGCGCTCTCCCGCTGCACTTCTTCTATTTTCGAAAAGGGGTTGGCGCTGTTCTTGTTGTATTCGCCGAGGATGGCGCGCGCCTCGGTCTTGAATCCTTCCACCGAGTAGTCGAGGTTCTGGAAGCGGTCCGCCTCGACCTCGAGCATCGTCTCGAGGTCTTCCTTGGAAAACGTCGTGTAGTAGTTGGTGAAGTCGTCGGAGGTCGACGCGTTCTGGCGTGCCCCGACGCGGGTCAGGATCGCCTGGTACTTGTCCGCCGGATACGCCCTGGTCCCGCGAAACATCATGTGCTCGAAGAAGTGGGCAAATCCCGACTTGCCGGGCTCGACCTCGTTGCGAGAACCCGTCTGAACGGGAATCTGCAGAGACACGATGTTCGGAAAACCCGTGGGGACGACGATGACCTTGAGGCCGTTCGGCAGGGTCTTCTCGACTGCCGCGAAGGGGAGCACGTCGCTCGGGGCCGTCTTCGAGATCCTCTTGCCGCGTGTCGTGGGCGCCGGAGACGCATTCGTCGCCATCAGGGCCAGCAGGATAAAGGCAAGCGCGCGGAATCGCCGCATGAAAGCTCCCATCGGAAGGGGAGAAGCTATCAGCTCTCAGCTGTCGGCTCTGAGCGCTTCAAGCACTCCATTAGGGCGCTCGAAGCCTTTCCGACTGATCACGGAAAACAGAACGCTGAGAACTTCGTTCACCTGAGAAATGATCGGCATTCCGACCGTGGCAATCACCGTTGAGCCGGAAGAAAGCCGCGGCGCGCGGTCGCCTCGACCGCTGTCTCCCACGTTCCGAACGGAGGTTGATCTCGGCCGGCCCGTCGACCGGAGCTCCACCGGGGGTCTCCGGGACGCCCTGCTGGTGATGACCTCACCGGCGGAACCCCGGGGAAATCGAGAATTGGGAGCCCGAATAGGCGTCCAGGACGGTAGATTCACGCTTGTGATCCAATATTCCCTGATTCGAGTTCACCCGGTACCCCCGGGTCTTTGGCGAAACAGGAGATGCATCATGTCGTCGAACCCCACCCCCGCCCGTGTTCCGGAGCGTCAGCCTGCGTCGAGCGCCCCCAATCCGGCTCCCAAGACGCCTACGACAAACACTCCTTCGAAATTCATCATCAAGGTTACCGGGCAGATTCCGTTCTAAAATAGAAACGAGTTTCGTTTCCGGGCTGCGAAACGACATATGATTCGCGGTCCGGAAAGCCGTCGGAGCATGATGCGCGAGTTCGACTCCATGGAGATCGGGTCTCCGCCGGTTCTTCGGTGCGGAAGATGCTTTTCGAATTTGGACGAACTCCTCCCGAGGTCGGAATCATGACCGGACGCCTGATTCGTTTCCCTCATCGGACGGTTCCTGACACTGGTGCGAGCGAAGAGGCGTCCCGAATTCTCGCGGTCCCTCTTTCAGAAAGACGTCCTCGCGCTCTCGAGCTAACCCTCGAAGAGCCGGAAACGCTTCTGGCCGTTTGCGGCGCCCTGCGCGGCCTCGGCGAGATCAACCCCGCCCTCGTCCGGGAAGAGTCGGAGTTCTTCTACAACTTCATCGAATCGCCGGAGAGACCTATCGGGCTCTTCGACGAAAGAGAATATTTTCTGGGTGAGCTGGCGCTTCTCGCGGGTGCCGCCTGCCGGATGCTCTTCCGCCGTGACGAGGCGACGCGGTGGCTGGATCGTTCTGAATCCCATTTTCGACAAACGATCAATGCACTCGCCGACTGGGCACGGGTCTCGTATCAGCGACTGGCGCTGAGAGTGGAAGAGCGCGACTTCGACGCCGTGCTGGAGCTCGTCCCGTCTCTCACCCTGACATTCCGGAAACTCAACATGAACGAGGACGCGTTGAAGGCTCGGTTTCTCGAGGGCGTCGTTCTGATGAACCTGGAACAGTTCGAGCCCGCCGTGACGGTTTTCCGGGAGATCTGCGACGAAGCACAGCGCCTGGGCAATGAACGACTCCTGGCGATCGGATGCAACAACCTCGTCCAGGTCCACGGGTATCTCGGCGACTCCGATCAGGCCCTGTCGCTTGCGCAGGACACGTTGAAGCTGCTCTACAAACTCGATAATCGAGTGGGCCTGGCCAAGCTTCAGTGGGGCATCGGAATTCTCTTGAAGACGAAGGGGAACCTGGCGGCCGCGGTCGAGGCCTTCCAAGCCGCCCAGGATGGCTTCCTGGCGCTGCAGATGCGGTCGGACGTCGCGGCTCTTCACCTTCTTCTGGCGGACGTCCTTCTGGAGATGGGAAATCAGGGCGATGCGACCCGCCACGTTCTCATGGCAGTGCCCATCATCGAGGCGGAGAACATGGTCCCGGAGGGAATGGCGGCCTTTGCGCTGCTCCAGGAATCGGTGAGACACAAGAACGTGGATCGTCAGGCCCTCAGGGATCTGCACGGCTATTTCCGCGAGACGCCCGCCTCCTGACCCGCCGGAATCGGTCATCGAGAGTCGATTTCCCCATCTGTCTTCAGCGGCGCGACTCTGTCCTCTCCCTGCGCGCTCTCGATCGTGTCCGTTAGCGCCGGCGCCCCGATCCGCCCGGCCTGACGGACGATTGCCCGGAGCATCCCGGCGAACATGCGGCGGTGGATCGGGTAGAGCGCCCACCAGTACGCGAGCCCGGGCAGGCCGAAGGGATCGAAGATCGCCGTCTGACGGATCTCGGTGCCGCCCGCCGTCGGGCTGGTTTCGAACTGAAGCCACGCGCGGCCCGGAAGCTTCATTTCCGCGGCGAGGCGCAGCAGCCGGCCGGGCTCGACCGCCTCGACCCGCCAGAAATCGAGCGGGTCGCCCGGATAGAGCGTGTCCGGATGCCGGCGTCCGCGGCGTAAGCCGACACCTCCCACGAGGAGATCCAGGAAGCCGCGGAGCTTCCACAGCGAGTTCGCGTAATACCAGCCCGTGTCGCCGCCAATCCGGCGCGCGGCGGAGAACGCCGCCTCCGGGTCCACGGGAGCGACGGCGGCACGGCTGTCGACGAGGCGCGAACCGACCCGGCGACTGCCGCCGCGGCCCTCCGGAAGCCCGGAAGCCGAGAAGGCGTCGCTCCATCTCGTCTCCGCGAGGTCTTTTTCTTCCCGGACGAGCGCGCGGGCGATCGCTTCCCGCACTCCGCGCGGCCGGACCGCGAAGGCCGCCGCGGCGGCTTCCGGGTGCTCGACGACGGTGCGGTTGCGCAGGCTGTCGATCAGCGCGCGGCCGACGCGCGCTTAGAGAGGCGTCACCAGGCCGAGCCAGAGACTCGACAGGCGCGGCGTTAGCAGGGGAACGGGGATCAGCCGACGGCGCAGCCCTCTCTGCCGCGCGTACTCCTGCATGAGGTCTCCGTAGTTCACCCGATCCGGGCCGCCGATTTCGTAGATTCCCTCCCCACCCGCCGGGAGATCGAGCGCGCCGAGGAGATAGGCGATGACGTCCTCGACCGCGATGGGCTGCGTCGAGACGGACACCCAGCGCGGACAGATCATCACCGGGAGCCGCTCGACGAGCGCGCGGATCATCTCGAACGACAGGCTGCCCGAGCCGATCACGACGGACGCGCGAAACTCGACGAGAGGAACGCCCGAAGCCCGAAGCGTGTCGCCGGTCGCCTGCCGGCTCCGGAGGTGCTCGGAGAGAGCCGCCGACGGGTCGCCGAGGCCGCCGAGATACACGATCCGTCGGACGCCGGCAGCCTTCGCCGCCGCGCCGAAATTCGCCGCGGCATTCCGGTCCCGCCGCGCGAAGTCCTCGCCCGAGCCCATCGAGTGCACGAGGTAGTACGCCGTCTCGACCCCTTCGAGGGCGGGCTCCAGCGTCTCTGGCTCGAGCAGGTCCCCGGCGATGATCTCCGTCGAAGAGGGCACGCGCCCGCGAAGATCGTCGGGCCGGCGGACGAGGCACCGAAGCGCCACGCCGCGCGCCTCGAGCGCCGGCCGCAGCCGTCCGCCGACGTACCCCGTCGCCCCGGTCAAAAGCACGCGTTGCACGATCCTCATCGTATGAGGGGGCGTGGCGATCCCGACCGTTCGTCCACGTCCCGGGGGCATGACGCTCAACGCGGGACCGCTCAACGCTCAACGCTCGACGCTGAACGCTCGACTGCTTCGTCAACGCGTATCCTCCAACCGTGCCGCGCCTCCTCCTCCTCCTTCCCACGTCGAGCTACCGCGCCCGGGACTTCCTGGAGGCCGCCGAGCGCGCTGGCGCGGAGGTGGTCGTCGCGACGGAGGAGACGAGCGCCGTCGCCGCAATCAACCCCGACGGACTCTGGACGCTCGACTTCCGCGATCCCGAGGGCGCCGCCAGACGCGTCCTCGAGCTGTCGGCCGGGGGAGCGCCGCTCGACGCGGTGCTCGGAGTGGACGACGACACCGCGGTCGCCGCCGCGTCGATCGCGCAGGCGCTGGGGCTCCGTCACTCGCCCGCCGCGGCCGCGGCGGCGGCTCGCCACAAGGGCAAAATGCGAGATGTTCTGGCCGCGGCCGGCGTCCCCGTCCCGCCACACCGCGTCTTACCGCGGAGCTCCGACCCGGAGGAGACGGCTCGCGGGGCGGAGTACCCGTGCGTGCTCAAGCCCACGTTCCTCGCGGCGAGCCGCGGCGTCATCCTCGCGCGAGACGCGGAGGAATTCCGGCGGGCGTGGGACCGGATCGGGAAGATTCTCGACGAACCGGAAGTCCGAGCGCGGGGCGGAGACGCCGCAGGAGAGATTCTCGTCGAGAAATTCATACCGGGACCGGAGGTCGCAATCGAAGGATTGCTGACCGCGGGCGAGCTCCGCGTCCTCGCTCTCTTCGACAAGCCGGATCTACTGGACGGCCCGTTTTTCGAAGAAACGATCTACGTCACGCCGTCGCGCCTCCCGCAGGAGACACAGGACGCCATCGGCGACCTGGTCGCGCGAGCGGCGCTGGCTCTCGGATTGAGCGAAGGTCCCGTGCACGCCGAGGTCCGGCTGGGTCCGCGCGGTCCCGTCCTGATCGAAGCGGCCGCGCGCTCGATCGGAGGACTCTGCTCGCGCACGCTGCGCTTCGGCACTGGCCTGTCGCTCGAGGAGCTGATCGTGCGACACGCCCTGGGAATGCCCGCGGCGGCCTCACGAGAGGAAGCGGCGGCGGGCGTGATGATGATCCCGATTCCGCGCGCCGGGGTTTTAGAACGGGTGACGGGCCTCGAAGAGGCGCGAGGAGTAAAGGGAATCGTCGAAGCCACGATCACGCTCCGGCCTGGCCAGAAGCTCGTCCGGCTCCCGGAGGGTTGGCGTTATCTCGGCTTCCTCTTCAGCCGCGCGGAGACACCGGCGGAAGCGGAACGGGCGCTGCGCCAGGCGCACGCGAAACTGACGGTCGAGACGCGGGAAGAAGCGTGAAGGGTATCGAGAGGAAACGGAGAGCTGACAGCTGAGAGCTGACAGCTGAAAGCTCATTTCCCCGGCGAGTAGTACGGATTCCTTCCCGCGCCGTGATCCGTCGTGTCCAGGATCTCGCCGACGCGCGGCACCAGCTCCCGGATCGCCTTCTCGATGCCCTGCTTCAACGTCACGTCCGCCGCGCCGCAGCCCTGGCATCCGCCGCCGAGCCGCAGATAAACGTTGTTCTTCTTCACGTCGATCAGCTCGACGAAGCCGCCGTGGGAAGCGACCGCCGGATTGATCTGCCGCGCGAGAAGATCACCGATCGCCCACTTGAGGTCACCCTCGGAGGGGAGGTCCTGAAAGTAGCGATCGGCCACGATCGGCTTGCCGGCCCGGAGGTGCTTCCGGATTACGTTCCCGAGCGACAGGGCGGGCCAGTCCACCGGGTGGACCGCGGACACCGTCATGACGTTTTCGGCCAGGAGCACGGATTCGACGCTTTCCATCGCCAGGATCTCCTCCGCCAGGGGGGAGACGCCGGGCTCGGCCGGGGAGGCGAAAAATGCCGATTCGCCCGGGACGAGCGGCCGGTCGACCGTGTATTTGCAACGGTCTCCGCGCTCAGAAGGCTCGCCGGTGATCTTGATCTCGTCCTGCATGGAGTGAGTATACGTGCGGGACTTTCGCCCGGGGGCTTCCGGCCCGCTCCGCCCGCCCCGGGAAAGGGCCCGAAATGGGATAAAATGAACAAAATTTCATTTTTGGAGACCTGATGTTCGGGCCAGCCCTGCATCCCTCGATCTCTTCGGTCCCCGCCCCGCGCGGACGCCATCGGCGGTCCCGGGGATTCACGATGGCAGAGATGCTGATCGTGCTCGCGATCATGGCGACGGTCGTCGCGATCGGGATCCCCACTTTCATGCGGTTCGTGCGCCGCGAAAACCTCCGCGCCCCCGTCCGGGAAGTGCACTCGATCGTCCTGGCCGCACGAATGCAGGCCGCCAAACGCAACCAGCAGGTGATCGTCCTGTTCGACCTCCCGAATCACCGGGTCATGTCGTGGGCGGACAATCTGCCGTACAACTACGTCCGCGACGTGGCAGAGCCTCTCCTCGCCGACTTCCACGTTCCCGACAAGGTGGTCTTTCGCGCCGCGCCGAATGGAGGGGCCGTCAACGACGCCGACGCCGTCGCGTTCGACACGTACCTCGGCATCGGTACGCGCGTCGACATGATCGTCTTTCGCCCCGACGGGACGACCCTGCCTCCCGAGTCGGGAAACTCCATCCGCCCGGTCCTGCCCGGAAGCCCGCCCGGCTCCGGTTACACCGCGACGGTGCCCGCCGGCTCGGTCAACTGTGCCGCCGGTTGCCGCGGGGTTTACATGGCCGACAACGACTCGACGGGCGATTTCCCCAACCGCAACGTGTTCCGCATCAGCGTCGATGATTCGGGCTCGACGGGGCGAGTGACGCTCCTGAAATGGCTCCCCAGCTCCGAAGGGGGAAACGCGGGAGAGGCGAACTTCGTCCCCAGCCCCTGGCGCTGGAACAGCGGCAGCTGAATCCCGGCGCGGCCGCGCCGCCTTGAACCCCCCGATCCGGTCGGACATAATCGCCGGCTGGAGATTTCATGACCCAGAAGATCAGCCGCAGGGACCTGAAGCGCAACGACCTCGCCGACACGATGGGCAAGACGGTCGACTACGTCTCGCACCACCGGCGGGGCGTCGTCGAGGGGGCGGTGATCTTCGGAGGCGTGGTCCTGCTTGCCGCCGCGTTCGTGACCTACCGAAGCTACCGCGAGAACGAAGCCGGCCGCGAGCTCTCGGCGGGACTGGCCGCCCTCGAGGCCCCGATCGCCGGTCAACCCGCCGCGACGGGCGCCGCGCGCACCTTCGCGACGGCCGCCGAGCGCGATCGCGAAGCCGACGACCATTTGAAGAGGGCGGCCAGGAGCGCCGGCACCTCGGCGGGTCGCGCCGCGGGCGTCATCATAGCGGCCCGCGACTCCAAATCGGCGGACGCGATCGACCGGCTCGCCCGGGCCGCGCGGTCCGGCAAGGGAGAAGTGGCGGCGGCGGCCGAGCTCAACCAGGCGCGACTCCTCGCCGCGGCCGGGAAGACGACCGAAGCCATCGACCGCTTGAAGCGGGCCATCGAGTCCTCCGACTCCGCCGCGCCCAAGGACGCGATGATGTTCACGCTGGCGGAGATCTACGAGAAGGCCGGCTCCGCCGCCGACGCCCGGGCGACGTACCAGCGTCTCGTGAGCGATTACCCCAACTCGCCGTATCGCGCCGACGCCCGGCAAAAGCTCTGAGGAGGCGCGGAACGCCCGGCGTTCCCGCGAGGTTCTGATGCCCGCCCGCCGCCGCGTCGTCGTCCTCGTCTGCGACGGTCTCGGAGTCGGTGCCGCTCCGGACGCCGCCGCGTACGGCGACGCGGACAGCGACACGCTCGGGCACGCGCTCGCCGCGCATCCGGCGCCGCTGCCGAACCTGGAGCGCCTGGGATTGCTCGCGCTCGTCGGACGGGGTGAGGAGAGCGGAGCGCGCGGGCGCCTGCGGGAGCTCTCCGCCGGCAAGGACACCACGACGGGACACTGGGAGATGATGGGCCTCGTCACGGAACGGCCTTTTCCTCTTTACCCCGACGGGTTCCCCGACGAGATCGTCCGGCCCTTCGAGGCCTTTGCCGGCAAGCGCGTTCTCGGCAACAAGGCCGCCTCCGGCACCGAGATCCTGAAAGAGCTCGGTGCCGAGCACCAGGCGACCGGGCGTCCGATCCTCTACACCTCGGGGGACTCGGTCTTCCAGGTGGCGTGCCACGAGGATCTCTGGCCTCCCGAGCGACTCTGGGACCTCTGCCGCCAGGCGCGCGGGTTGCTGACCGGCGACCACAACGTGGGCCGCGTCATCGCGCGCCCCTTCACGGGCGGCCCCGGCGCGTACGCCCGGACGGCGAACCGCCGCGACTTCACGGTCGAGCCCACCGGCGAGACCTGGCTCGACCGGCTGGTCGCCGCCGGACGCCACGTGTACGGGATCGGCAAGATTGTCGACATCTTCTCGGGGCGCGGGATCTCCGACTCGGTCCACACCGGATCCGACGCCGAGGGCGTTTCGAAAACCGTCGCGGCACTCGCCGCGGGGCCTGCGGACTGCGTGTTCACGAACCTGGTGGACTTCGACAGCAAGTACGGCCATCGCAACGACCCGGCGGGCTTCGTGCGCAACCTGGCTTCGCTCGACGCGCTTCTGCCGGGGGTGCTCGCGGCCCTCGGTCCCGGCGATCTGTTCCTGCTGACGGCGGACCACGGGTGCGAGACGACCGATGCGTCGACCGATCACACGCGCGAGCTCGTCCCGTTTCTCGCTGCCGGAGCCGCCGTCCGGGACCACGCGGATCTCGGCGTGCGCGAGGGCTTCTGCGATCTCGCCGCCACTGCCGGCGAGTGGCTCGGGGTGGCGGCGCCTCGCGGGACGAGCGCGCTCGGTCTTCTCCTCCGCTGAGCCCGCCGGTGCTCCACGCGCTCCTCGCCTTCTGCGCGGCGTACTCCGCCTTCTGCCTCGTCTCCTTGCTCCTGAACCTGGCTGTGCTCCCGCGTCTCTCCCGCCAGGCGCCCGCGGTCGGAGACCTTCCGTTTGTCTCGATCGTCGTCCCGGCGCGCAACGAGGAGCGCGCGATAGGGCCGGCCCTGCGATCCCTTCTCGCGCAGGACTATCCCGGATCGAGGCGGGAGGTGATCGTCGTCGACGACCGCTCGACCGACGGGACCCGGCGGGTTCTCAGAGGCGTCGAGACGGATCCGGGCCTGCGCGTCATCGACGGGGCCGAGCCACCCCCCGGCTGGCTCGGCAAACCTCACGCTCTCTTCCAGGGCTCCCGCGCCTCGCGCGGGGAGTGGCTCCTCTTCGTCGACGCGGACGTTTCGTACCGGCCGGACACGGTTTCACGGGCCATCGGGTACGTCCTCCGCGAGCGGGCGGACTTCGCGGCCCTCCTGCCGAAACTGGAGACCGCCGGTTTCTGGGAGAGCGTGCTGATGCCGAATCTCCTGTGCGCTATCTTCTTCGGCCCCGCGATCCTCGCCAACGGCCCGTGGCCCCGATGGCTCGCCGCCGGCGGGGGAGCGGGAAACCTCATTCGGCGGGCGGCCTACGACGCGATCGGCGGACATGAATCTCTGCGGGCGTCGGTCATCGACGACGTCCGCCTCGCCGTCACGTCGAAGCAGGCGGGATTCGCGACGCGCGCCGTGCTCTCGCACGATCTCGTGGCGGTGCGGATGTACCACGGCTTCCGCGAGGTATGGAACGGGTTCACGAAGAACATCGCCTACGCCATGGGAGGCATCACCGGTGTCGCGTTCGCGGCGCTCTCGCTCGTGTGGACCGCCGTGGCGATTCTTCCGCCAGTGGTGCTCGTGGCGGCGATCTTCTGCACCTCCCTTCCGGCGGCCGACGTCGCGCTGGCCGGCGTCACCTTCGGGCTGCTCGTCCTCGCCCGCGCGGTTCTTTCAAGAGCGCTGGGGGACCCGGTCTGGCCGTCGCTGACCCATCCGCTCATGGCGGCGGTCTGGGCCGGCCTCCTCTTCCGGTCTGTCTACCAGCGTCTCGTCCGCCGCACGGTCCCGTGGCGGGGCCGGCACTTCGACGCGAGGAAGGCGGGATTTTAGGCAGTTCTCAGTCTTCAGTTTTGAGTTTTCAGTCCGGCCTCGGAACTGAGAACTGATAACTGACGACTGACAACTCGCTTCTGCGCTAACATCCCGCCCGCCATCAACGTCCCTTTGCCCCCTCGCCCGCGGAAAACGCGTCGGAGGAGGAAATCATGCGCTGGATAGGCCTCGTCGGCATGGCGGTTGTTCTCGGGATTGCGTTCGCTCTTTCGAACAACCGCCGCGCCATCCGGTGGCGCACGGTCGGGTGGGCGTTCGCGCTCCAGCTCGCTTTCGCGTTCCTGGTCCTCTACTGGGAGACCGGCAAGAACGCGATCCAGGCCTTTTCGGACAAGGTCTCGAATGCCATTGGATACGCGGACCGCGGGTCGGCCTTTCTCTTCAGCTGGCTCGCCGGTCCGATGAACGAGCTCGGCGGAAAGACCGGGCTTCCCATCGGGGGATTCATCTTCGCCTTCAAGGTCCTCCCCATCATCATCTTCATCTGCTCCTTCTTCTCCCTGCTCTACTACTTCGGCATCATCCAGATCTTCGTCAAGGGCATGGCGTGGGTGATGCAGAAAACGATGAAGGTGTCGGGCGCTGAGGCGCTGTGCGTCGCCGCGAACGTCTTCATCGGTCAGACGGAGGCGCCGGTCTTGATCGCGCCGTACATCCCCGCGATGACGCACTCCGAGCTCCTGACGATGATGACCGGCGGCATGGCGCACGTCTCCGGCGCCGTGATGCTCGCGTACGTGACCATGGGCGCCCCGTTGAAATACCTGATCACCGCCTCCGTCATGGCCGCGCCGGGAACGTTCCTCATCGCCAAGATCCTCTGGCCGGAGACCGAGACGCCGGTGACGATGGGGACCGTGAAGATGCACGTCGAGAAGACCAGCGCGAACTTCATCGACGCGGCCGCCTCCGGCGCCACGCAGGGCATGTCTCTGGTGCTGAACATCTCGGCGATGCTGATCGCGTTCGTGGCCCTGATCGCGATGTTGAACGGATTCCTGGGGTGGATCGGCAGCTTCTGGGGGCAGCCGACGTTCGCGCTCCAGACTATCTTCGGCTGGGTTCTCGCGCCCCTGGCGTTCATCCTCGGCACGCCGACGCAGGACATAGACAAGGTCGGCAACCTGATCGCGAACAAGACGGTCATCAACGAGTTTTTCGCGTTCTCGATGATGAAGGACATGGTGGGGCAGCTCTCCGAAAAGGGGAAGCTGATTGCCACGTTCGCGCTATGCGGGTTCGCCAATTTCTCGTCGATCGGGATCCAGATCGGCGGCATCGGCGGACTCGCTCCCACCCGCAAATCGGACATCGCGCGGCTCGGGTTTCGCGCTCTCCTCGCCGGCTCGCTCGTGAGCTTCATGACGGCGTCGATCGCCGGCCTGATCTGGGAAGTCGCGGGAGCGCCCGTCAAATGAAGGCGCCGGCCCTCGTGCAGGCCCTCGACGCCGCCGCCGCCCGCATCCGCCGGAGCGCGGCGGCCGAGCCTCTCATCGGCCTCGTCCTCGGGTCGGGCCTCGGGGCCTTCGCCGAGCGGCTGACAGACCGGACGGCGATTCCGTACGCGGACATTCCGCAGTTCCCCGCGTCGACCGGGGTCGTGGGCCACGCGGGCGAGCTCGTGCTCGGAAGGGTCGGAAAGACCTCCGTCGCGGTGCTCTCGGGCCGCGTCCACTTCTACGAAGGCCACTCAATGACAGACGTGGTCTTTCCGGCCCGCGTCCTCGCGCGCCTCGGCGTGAAGGCGGTTTTGCTGACGAACGCGGCCGGCGGCGTGCGCCTGACGTTCAAGCCCGGCGATCTGATGGTCATCACCGACCACATCAACTTTTTCGGCCACCATCCCCTGATCGGGCGCAATGAGGAGGAGCTCGGGCCGCGGTTCCCCGACATGAGCTTCGTCTACGACCCGGAGTTGCGGCGGATCCTGAAGGCGACGGGCCGCGCCGAGAAGGTCCCGCTGCGCGAGGGCGTCTATCTCGGCACTTCCGGGCCGTCTTACGAGACCCCCGCGGAGATCCGGGCGTTTCGCCGGATGGGCGCCGACGCCGTCGGCATGTCCACCGTTCCCGAGGCGATTGCGCTGCGCCACGCCGGCGTCCGCGTCGCGGGAATCTCGACCATCACCAACATGGCGGCCGGGATCCTGAAGCAGCCGCTCGAGCACGGCGAAGTCCTCGAGACGACCCGCCGCGTCGGTGACCGGTTCGTGCGCCTCCTGACCAGAGCGATTCCGCGCCTCGCGGAGGCGCTGAAATGAGCGGAGCCCCGGAGAATCGGGAGGATCGGCTCGTCGAAGCCGCGACGGCCTATCGCCGCAACGCGATCTCCAAACGGAGCGGGTTTTCGGTCGGCGCGGCCCTCGAAGACGAGGACGGCCGGATCTGGGGCGGCTGCAACGTCGAGAATAGCACCTACGGGTTGACCGTCTGCGCCGAGCGCGTGGCGATCTGGAAGGCGCTCTCGGAGGGCGTCCGCTCCTTTCGCGCGGTCGCGGTCGTGACGGGAGCCGACGAGCCGACGCCGCCGTGCGGGGCGTGCCGGCAGATTCTGTGGGAGTTCGCCGGAGACGTGCCCGTCGTCATGGCGACGGAGAGCGGAAAGCGCAGGCGGCTCCAGCTGTCCGCCCTCTTTCCGGAGCCTTTCGACTTCTGATGGGGCGCCCGCGACGCAGTCCGCTCGTCGTGGCCGCGATCCTGGCGGCCGTCGCGATGGCTCTCTCGGGGGCGGCGCCCGGCCGGAAGGCCAGGCCCGCCGGCCAGCGCTCCGCGGCCGCGGTCCCCGCCGCGGACCTTCTCGTCGTCGGCGGCCGGGTCGTGACGATGGACGCGTCTTTTTCGGTGATCGAAGACGGCGGGCTCTTCCTCTCGGGCGGAAGGATCGTCGCCGTCGGGCGGTCGGCGGATCTGAAGGCGCAGTACCCCGGGAAGCCGGCCTGGGACGCGCGGGGCTCGATCCTTCTTCCCGGCCTCGTCAACACCCACGGCCACGCCGCCATGACCCTGCTTCGAGGGCTCGCGGACGACCTGACGCTCGACCGATGGCTCACGGAACACATCTTTCCCGCCGAGGCGAAAAACGTCTCGCCGGAGTTCGTGTACGACGGGACGCTCCTCGCGTGTCTCGAGATGATCGAGGGCGGGACGACGACGTTCGCCGACATGTACTACTTCGAGTCCGAGGCGGCGCGCGCCGTGGACCGCGCCGGGTTGCGGGGGGTGCTGGGAGAGACGTTCATCGACTTTCCCGTGCCCGACCACAAGGACCTGCCGGCAACGCTGGCGCTGATGAAGGCCTTCACGGCGAAGTGGAAATCGCATGCGAGGATCGTCCCCGCGGCGGCTCCGCACTCCCCCTACACCTGCTCGAAGGAGACGCTCGTCGCGGCGCGCGATTTCGCCCTCGCCGAAAACATCCCGCTGCTGATCCACGTCGCCGAGACTCGCAAGGAGGTCGACGACGCGCGCAAGGCATGGCAGCAGACGCCGTTCAAGCGGCTCGCTTCCATCGGCTTCTTCGATCCGGGACCCGGCGGCCGGCGCGTCCCGATTCTCGCCGCGCACGGGGTGTGGATGGACGAGGCGGACATCGCGATCGCGCGGCAGTACGGGATCGCCATCTCGCACAACCCGGAGTCGAACATGAAGCTCGCGTCCGGCACGGCGGACGTTCCCGGCTGGCAGAAGGCCGGTCTCGTCTGGGGCCTCGGCACCGACGGGACGGCGGGGTCGAACAACGATCTCTCCATGTTCGAGGCCATGGACTTCGCGGGGAAGCTCGCCAAAGTCTCGAAGATGGATCCGACGGTGCTGCCGGCACGCGATCTCGTGGCCGCCGCCACGCGCGGCGGCGCGAAGGCGCTCGGCCTCGACGCGAAGATCGGGTCTCTCGAGCCCGGCAAGCAGGCCGACTTCATCGCCGTTCGCACGAAAACCGCGCACGAACAGCCGTTCGACGACCCGTATTCGGCCCTCGTGTACTCGATCAAGACATCCGACGTTTCGGACGTCTGGGTGGACGGCCGGCGCCTTCTCGCGGACGGGCGGCCCACGACTCTGGATGCGCCCGCCATCCTGGAGAAGGCCGCCTCGTGGCGCCGCCGCGTCGACGCGTCGCTGGCGCCGCCGAAAGGAGAGACACCGAGGTGAAGAGCATTTACGAGATCCTGCGCGCCAAGCGCGACGGCAAGGAGCTTTCCCGGGAGGAGATCGCGTTTCTCGTCGCCGGGGTCGTCTCGGGAGAGGTGCCGGACTACCAGGCCTCCGCTTTCCTGATGGCGGCGGTCATCCGTGGGCTCTCGACGCCCGAGATGGCCGCTCTCACGGAGGCGATGCGCGATTCGGGGGACTCGTGGGACCTGTCCGATCTCGCGCCCGTCGTCGACAAGCACTCGACCGGCGGAGTCGGAGACAAGGCGACCCTGGTTCTCGCGCCGCTCGTGGCGGCCGCGGGCGGACGCGTGGGCATGATGTCCGGAAGAGGCCTCGGGCACACGGGTGGCACCCTCGACAAGCTCGCGGCGATTCCGGGATTTCGGACCGATCTCGACCTGCTGCGAGTCCGCCGGGCTCTGACCGAGGTCGGAGCCGCGCTCTTCGCCCAGACGGACACGGTCGCCCCCGCGGACCGCAAGCTCTACGCGCTGCGCGACGTGACGGGCACCGTCGAGTCGCTCGGGCTCATCGTCGCCTCCATCCTGTCGAAGAAGCTCGCGTCGGGAACGACCGGCATCGTCTTCGACGTGAAGACCGGCAACGGGGCGTTCTTGAAGACGGTCGACGAATCGCGCGCGCTCGGGCGGGCGCTCGTCGACACGTCGCGAGCCGCGGGCCGGGAGGCCAGCGGATGGATCACCGACATGTCGCGCCCGCTCGGACGCGCCGTGGGCAACGCGCTCGAGGCCGAGGAGTCGATCCTCGTCCTGCGCAACGAAGGTCCGGCGCCCGTCCGCGAGCTCTGCCTCGTGCTCGGCGCCGACATGCTGCGCTTCGCCGAGCCCGGACTCTCCGAGGAAGACGCGCGCCAGAGGCTCGAGGAGGCTTTCACGTCCGGCAAGGCCGCCGAGCGCTTCGCGAAGCTCGTCGAGTTCCAGGGCGGCGACCCGCGCGTCCTGGACGACCCGTCGATCCTCCCTCAGCCGAAATCCAGGATCCCCGCGGCCGCGCCTCGCACGGGATTCGTCCGATCGATTCAGACCGAGAGGATGGGATTCCTTTCGATCGACATCGGCTGCGGACGGCGTAAGCGGGAGGACGAAATCGATTTCGCGGCGGGCTTCCTGGTCGAGAAGACGGTGGGAGACCGCGTCGAAAAAGGAGAGCCGCTCGCGATCCTGTGCCTCGGCGACCGTCCCGCGCCGAGGCCCGCGGTCGAGCGGGAGCTGGCGGACCTCTTCGAGATCGGAGACGAGCCCGCCGCCCCGCCCCCTCTCGCCATAGAGAAGCTGTAACAGTATTCAGTTGTCAGTTCTCAGTCTTCAGTTCGAGAAAAAAACTGACAACTGACAACTGATAACTGACAACTCTTCATGACCATGCTCGGCCGGGCCAACCCGCTCGAACGGATTTTTCGCGGGGTGCGAGGGAAGCTCTGGCCGGGACGCGGCGTGTCCGCGGTGGCGCCGCGGACCGTGCGGGTGATCGCCCACCGCGGCGCCGCGCGCGTGCAGGCGGAGAATACGATCGAGGCGTACGCCGCCGCGGTCGAACTCGGGGCCGACGGCGTCGAGGCGGACGTCTGCGTCACGCGCGACGGCCGGTTCGTCATCTGGCACGACGCCGACCCGGGCGAGAAGATCGCGCTCGCGCGGCAGTCGGGACGGGAGCACCTGTTGTGCACCCCGGACATCCCGACGCTCGTCTCGAAGTGGCGGCGGCGCGTCAAGGATCTCGACTACGAGGAGTTCCGCGCTCACTACGGCTACCGTCTCCGGGAGGGCGGCGTCGCGGACGTGATCGGCAACGACGACCCGCCGAAGATCCCCGCCATCACGCTCGACGACCTGATCGCCTGGGCGGACCGCGAGCCGCGGCTGGCGACGATCTGCCTCGACATCAAATTGGCGCCCGACCAGACCGACGCGGCGGCGAGCCTCTTCGAACTCCTCCGGGCCCTTTTCGCGGAACGGCGGCAAGCGCCGTTTCCCGCCGTCGCGCTCCTGACCCCGCAGCGCGAGATCTTCGAGGCGTTTCAAAGGGAGTCGGCACGGCATCCCCACGACGACCGGCTCACCGTTCACGCCGACTTCGAGCTCCCCGGCGTGCTGGCCTCAGCGCGCCGCCTGCGATTCCGCCGCGTGAGCATGGGAGTCGGACAGCGGTTCTGGCCCGGCTTCCGGGACGAGGTGGCGGACGTCGTGCGGGCGCGGGAGCGCGGAGAGCTCGACGACGTGATCGTCTGGACGATCAACCAGCCCGATCGGCTGGCCCGACTCGTCGCGTTCGGCGTGGACGGAATTCTGACGGACGATCCGGCGCTACTGAGAGCGATGATCTCCCGAAGTCGCGCGGACGCGCTCGACTCGGGAAAATTGGAGGCGCTCGGGCGCAGTTAGAATCCCGCAGTGCTCTATCGATTCGATCACGTCCGCAAGGCCTACGGCCCGAAGGAGGTGCTGCGCGATGTCACGTGGCAGCACAACCCGGGTCAGAAGGTCGGCCTCGTCGGCCGCAACGGCGCGGGCAAGACCACGCTGCTTCGAATCGCGCTCGGCCGCGAGGAGCCCGACTCCGGCCAGTTCGTGCGGGCAAACACTCTCCGCGTCCAGACCGTCGATCAATCCCTGAACGCGGACGCGCTCTCGGAATCCCTCCACGACTACACGGCGGGCGCGTTCGCCGACCTTCACCGGATCGAGTCGGAGATGCGGCGCCTCGAGCACGCCATGGCCGACGGCGACAACTCGGCGGCCGTGCATGACCGGTACGACGCTCTCTCGCATCGGTTCGAAAACGAGGGCGGCTACGACATGGTCGCCGAGGTCGAAAAGGCGCTTTCCGGGCTCGGGTTCGACAAGGCGGATTTCGAGACGCCGCTCGCGGAGCTCTCCGGCGGCCAGAAGAACCGGGCGATGCTCGCGCGGTCCATCCTGTCCAATCCCGACGTCCTGCTGCTCGACGAGCCGACAAACCATCTCGACTTCAACGCCGTGGAGTTCCTCGAGGACTATCTCGCCCGCTCCCGTCGCGCGTATCTCGTGGTCACTCACGACCGCAGGTTCTTGGACCAGGTGGCCGAGGAAATCATCGACCTCGAGAACGGCCGGCTCTCCGATTACAGCGGCGGGTACAGCGCCTACAAGCGTCAGAAGGCCGAGCGGATCCTGACGGCGACACGCGCGTTCGACAAGCAGCAGGAGTTCGTCGAAAAGGAGAAGGAGTACATCCGCCGCAACATCGCGGGGCAGAACTCGAGGCAGGCGAAGGGGAGGCGGACGAAGCTCGAGCGGGTCGACCTGCTCGAGAAGCCGATGGACGACACCACGACGGTCGCGTTCCGGTTCGACGCCGCGCGGATCGGCGGCCGGAGCTTTCTCCGGACGAAACACCTGAACGCCGGATACCACGCGGGTTCGCCGATCGTCCGGGACGTCAGCTTCGAGCTTCTCCGGGGCGAGCGCCTTGCGATCCTCGGCGAGAACGGCACCGGCAAGACGACCCTTCTGAAGACGCTCGCGGGCCGGCTTCCGGCGCTCTCGGGATCGGTGGGCACCGGACACGACGTGACGATCGGCTATTACGACCAGGAGCTGAAGGACCTCGACCCGAAGGGCCGCGCGATCGACGCGGTGTGGAACCTGAACCCGAACGCGACGGAGCAGGCGATGCGGTCCTATCTCGCGCGCTTCGCCTTCCGGGGGGACGAAGTCTTCGCGCAGATCTCCGGCCTTTCCGGCGGCGAGAAAGGAAGGCTGACCCTCGCCGTCGTCATGATGCAGAGGCACAACCTGCTCCTCTTGGACGAGCCAACGAATCACCTCGACCTCGATTCCCGCGAGGCCCTGGAAGAGTCGCTCGACGGGTTTCCCGGGTCGATCGTCTTCGTCTCGCACGACCGCGCTTTCATCGACAGGCTCGCGACGCGGGTCCTGGACCTGCGCGCCGGCCGCGCTGTGGCCATGGACGGCAACTATTCCGAAACGGCCTTCGCCCGCGCCGAGCGGCGCCGCCGCCCCGAGCCGGGCAGCGGTCCGGGCGGCTCTGCCACCGCCGCCCCGTCTCCGCGCGGGATCGCGATCGCCGCTCCCTCCGACGCCCGCACGGCCCCGCGTCCCGCGCCCTCCGGGGCTGGACCGCGGGAGGCCCCGGACCGGGATGCGGGCAGGCGCCGCCGCCGCATCAAGACGCTCGAGGAAAAGATCGCCTCCCTCGAGGCCGCCGTCGACTCACTGGAGAGCCGGCTCTGGCAGGAGGCTTTGACGCTCGGGCCCATCGCCTCGCGCGACCTCGCCACCCAGAAGGCGGCGCGGCAGAAGGAGCTCGACGCGCTGGTCGAGGACTGGGCGCGGCTGTCCGAGGAAGAGGCGCAGGAGGCCAGCCGCCCGTCGTGAACGACGCCCCCGAAACCCGCGCGGCCATACTCGCGATCGGCAGCGAGATGCTGGGCCCCCTCCGGCAGGACACCAATTCTCTCTGGTTGACGGCCCGCCTCGAGGAGATCGGCATCCCGGTCGTCCGCAAGTCGATCATCGGGGACGATCCGGAGGTCATCGTGCGCGAGCTCGAGACCGCGTCTCGCGAGGCCTCGCTTCTGATCTCGACAGGCGGCCTCGGCCCGACGGCGGACGACGTGACGGCGGCCGCGGTGGCGCGATGGCTGGGCGCGCCCCTCGTCCGAAACGCGGAGTTCGCCGCCCGCATGCGGGCACGGTTCGAGGCCCGCGGCGTCCGGATGGCGGCCGTGAACGAGAAGCAGGCCGACTTCATCGAAGGAGCGCGCGTCCTGGAGAATCCCCGTGGGACCGCGCCGGGTTTCTGGGCGAAGAAGGAAAGCTGCGAGATCGTCGTTCTCCCCGGGGTCCCATCGGAGATGCGCGAGATCATGGAGCGGAGCGTCCTGCCCGAGCTGGCGCGGCGCGCCGGCGGAGTCGTGTCGCGCCGCCGGGTCCTGCGGATCGCCGGGATGGGAGAGTCCGCCGTGGAAGAGCTCGTCGAGCCCGTCTACGCGCGATGGAAACAGCATCCCGTGACGATCCTCGCGTCTCCCGGAGAAGTGCAGCTGCACCTGTACGTCCGCGGCGAGCCCGCGTTCGCGGAGACCACGGTGCGGGCGATGGAGCAGGATTTCCGGTCGGTCCTGAAGGAACGCGTGTTCGGCGGAGACGGCGAGGACCTGCCCTCGGCGGTCGGCCGGCTCCTGCGCGACGCCGGCAAGACGCTGGCACTCGCGGAATCCTGTACGGGAGGCATGGTCGCGTCGCTCGTCACCGACGTTCCCGGCTCGAGCGACTACTTTCTCGGAGGCGTGGTCTCCTACGGCAACGGCGCCAAGGAGTCGCTTCTCGGGGTGTCGGCGGAGACACTGTCCTCCCGGGGCGCGGTGTCGGAGGAAAGCGTCCTCGAGATGGCCCGCGGAGCCCGGGAGCGTTTCGACTCCGACCTCGCCGGCGCGATCACCGGCATCGCCGGCCCGGGGGGCGGCACGCCGGAGAAGCCCGTCGGCCTGGTGTGGTTCGGGATCGCCGATCGAGACGGCGCGGAGACGGCGAAGCGCCGGTTCTTCGTCGGTGATCGCACGCACGTCCGGCGGTCGGCCTCGATTCACGCCCTGGAGCTGATCCGCCGCCATCTGGTGGGCTGGAAGTCACCCGATGCCTGAGGCGCGTTCCGAGGAGACGCGCGCGGCCGCCCGCCCCGCCGTGCGGGCGTTCCTCGCCGTTCCCCGCGATCCCGTCTGGGAGGAGAGCGCCGCCCGCCTCGTGGAGACGCTTCGTCCGACGTCTCCCGATGCCGCGTGGACGCGGCCGGCATCCTGGCACGTGACGATCAAGTTCCTCGGCGACGGCAGCGCGGAGGCGCTCGAAAATTTCTCGCGTGCTCTCGGGCCCGCCGCTTCCGCCGTGCGCGGCGGCGGTCTCCTCCCGGCCGGCGCCGCCGTGTTTCCGTCCCGGGGGCCGGCGCGCGTTCTCGCCCTGGGGTTCGCCCGCACGTCCTCGCTCGAGGATCTGGACGGCCTGGCCTCCGCCGCCGAGAGGGAGGCGCGGCGGTTCGGCCTGAAGCAGGAAAACCGCGCCTTTCATCCGCACGTCACCCTGGCGCGGATCCGCTCCCGGTGGCCGCCAGACGCCGTCGAGCGCTTCCGGCGCGTGGCGGGGGAGTGGAAGCTTCCCGAATTTCGCGCGGAAGGGTGCGTCCTGTTCGCCAGCCGGCTCGGGCCGGCCGGCGCCGTCCACACCCCGCTGGCGCAGTGGGCATTTCGCGCGGTCGCCCGCGAGGCGACGGCGTGAGCGCGCGGGCGCTCGGGTTCGTCGCGCTGTCCTACCTTCTCGGCTCCATCTCCTTCGCGGTCCTGCTCGTCCGGTGGAAGACCGGCACGGACATCCGGTCCGAGGGATCGGGCAACGCCGGCGCGACAAACGTGCTGCGCGCTCATGGGAAGAAGCTCGGCCTGTTAGTCGCGCTGTTCGACGTGGCGAAGGGGGCCGCGGCCGTCCTTCTGATGCGGCTCGTTTCGTCCGACCCGCGCGCCGCCGCGGCCGCCGCGCTGGCGGCAATCCTGGGGCACGTCTTCCCCGTCTTCTACGACTTCCGGGGAGGCAAGGGCGTGGCGACCGCCGTGGGAGCGTTTCTCGCGCTCATCCCCATTCCGACTCTCGTCTGCGTGGCGGCCTTCGTCCTCATCGTCGCGCTGACGCGGTACGTGTCCCTCGGATCGATCGTCGGGTTGGCCCTTCTCCCGGCGGTCGCCGGGTTGTTTCACGCCCCGCTGCCCGCCATAGCGGCGGCGGCGCTGGCCGCGGTGCTCATCGTGTTCAAGCATCTCGAGAACCTGAAGCGTCTGGTGGCCGGGACGGAACGCAAGATCGGCCGGTGATGCGCGTCACCGTCCTCGGCGCCGGCTCCTGGGGCACCGCGCTCGCCCTGCACCTCGGCCGCGGGGGCCACGACGTCGTGCTGTGGAGCCGGGACCGGGCGGTCGCCGAGCAGATCCAGTCCACGCGCCGGCATCCCCGCCGTTTCCCGGATTTCCCGCTGCCGGCCGGCGTTCGCGCGACGTCGGAGCTTCGCGAAGCGCTCGATTACGCCGACACGGCGCTCGTCGCCGTGCCGTGCGCCTCTTTCCGGCCGCTCTTCGAATCGATGCCTCCGGACATGGCGGCCCGCCGCTTCGTGTCCGTCGCCAAGGGAATCGAGCCCGACACGCTTTCCCGAATGACGTCGATCATTCTGGAGTACCGGCCAGGCGCCGACGTCGCCGCGCTCTCCGGACCCACGTTCGCGGAGGGCGTCGCCCGCGGCGATCCGAGCGCCGCCGTCATCGCGGACGCGGGAGGAGGCCTCGCCCGCAATCTTCAGGGACAGTTCTCGGACGGCCGGCTTCGGCTCTACAGCTCGGACGACCTGGTCGGCGTCGAGCTCGCGGGAGCGCTGAAAAACGTCGTCGCCATCGCGGCGGGCGTCGTTTCGGGGCTGGGTTTCGGACCGAACACCGTCGCGGCGCTCGTCACGCGGGGGCTGGCGGAGCTCGGCCGGATCGTGCGGGCACGCGGCGGCCAGGCGCGGACGATCGCGGGACTCGCTGGCGTCGGCGATCTCATGCTGACGTGCACGGGCCGCGAGTCGCGCAACCGGCGGGTGGGCGAGGAGATCGGGCGAGGCGGGCGGCTGTCGGAGATCCTCCTCCGCATGCCGGAAGTCGCCGAAGGGGCCCGGACCTGCCTCGCCGTTCCGCGCCTGGCGGCCGAAGCCGGGATGGAGGCGCCCATCGCCGACGCCGTGGTGCAGGTGCTCTACCAGGACGTCCCGCCGGCCGATGCCGTCGCGAGACTGATGACGAGGACGCTGAGAAGCGAATGAGTTGTCAGTTCTCAGTTCTCAGTTCTGAGTTTTCGGACGTGAGCGGACTGCCGACCCGAACTGATTACTGAAGACTGATAACTGATTACTCTTTCTTTTCCAGCACCCGGATCGGAAGCACGATCGCCTGGAGCCCGGCGAACTGGAGCCGGCGCTGGATTCCGAACGCCGTTTCGTTGTGCAGGATTCGATAGTAGAAACGGTCGTTCTGAAAGACGAGCTGGCCCAGGTAGAACACCGCCCGCGGAAACTCTTCCCGGATCTTTTCGCAGAGGTCGACCACCGCGCTGACGGCCTCGGTGCCTATTCCGTAGCGCCCGACCGCGCGAAACCCGCCGAGACCGCGCGCGAAGTCCACGTACTTGTCGACGTCTTCGACCGTCTGCGCCTTCAACGCTTCGAGCTCATCCGCGCCCTTGAAGTGCGACGAGTCGATGACGCCCACCGAAGCGAAGACGTAGTTCCGGTACAGCCGCGGAAAAAGATTCTGGATCGAGAGAAGCGTGTGGATACCCAGCCCCGAGAAGCCGTTCACCAGCATCACGGCGACCGGCTCCTCCCGGGGAATGGGCTCGGAGGACGCGTCGCGATGCAGAGGAATATGGAGAAGCTGGTCGTCCAGCCGCCGCAGTTGATCCCTCACCTTCACGTAGTGGCGCTTCACGGCGAACGCGATGGCGATCACGCTCGCGGTCACGACCACCGTGACCCAGCCCCCTTCGCCGAATTTTTCGTAGACCGTCACCACGAGGATCGACCCGCAAAGGACGAGCCCCGTGAACTGAAGGGCGAAATTCCTCATCCAGCCCGGCTTGCCGCGCTCGAGCCACCAGTGGCGCGTCATTCCGAGCAGGGTGAGGCTGAAGGTCAGGAACACGTTGATGGCGTACATGACGAGAAGAAGGGAGACGGAGCCCCGCGTATAGAGGAGAGTCGCGAACGCCGCAAGCCCCATCAGCCAGATTCCGTTGTTCGTTACGAGGCGGTCGGAGAGCTGCGCGAACCGCCGGGGTGCCCACGAGTCCGTGGCCATGTTCGCGAGGATCCTCGGTCCATCGAGAAAACCCGTCTGGGCGGCGACGAAGAGCAGGCACCCGGCCGAGATGAGAGTCACCACGACGAGAGTCGGTCCGATCGAAAGTCCGCCGACGGTCCACGCGCCGAAGACGCGATCCGCCAGAACGGCGTTCATCACCTTCGTCGGGTGCGGGCGCGACCCGGTCAGGAGATAGGCCAGAATGATGCCGCTCGCCGTAAACGCGAGGGAGACGGCCATGTACAGCATCGTCTTCTTCGCGTTGGGCACCTTCGGTTCGCGAAGGATCTGCACGCCGTTCGAGACGGCTTCGATTCCGGTGTACGCGCCGCCGCCGAGCGAATACGCACGCAGGATGATCAGGAACATCGGAAGAAAGCCGAGGGACAAGGAGGTGTTCTTCGCTTCCCGCACCGCGCCGGAGAAGACGGCGGGAAGCGCGAAGAAGTGCTGCGCGAGCGCCGCCGTGATCATGACGAAGTGCGTGGCGATGAAGAGGAGAAAGATCGGGACCAGGATCGTCACGCTCTCCTTGATTCCCCTCAGGTTCAGCAGGACCAGGAGGGCCAGGATGGCGAGCTTCGACCCGAACTGGAAGGGGTGCAGGCGCTCGGGCAGGAAGCTGAAGATCTGGTCCACCCCGGAGGCGGCCGAGGTGGAGATCGTGAGCACGTAGTCCACGATGAGGGCGCAGCCGGAGACGACGCCGAAGCGCGGGCCCAGGAGCTTCGTCGCCACCAGGTATCCGCCCCCGCCTCCCGGAAAGAGCTCGATGACCTTGCTGTAGCACGCGGAAATGATGAGGACGGTCCCCGCGATCATCGCCGCCAGAAGAACGGCGAGGTACGCGTGGGAACCGAGAGCCTTGAAGGCTTCCTCCGGGCCGTAGGCGGAGGAGGAGAGGCCGTCGGCGCCGAGCCCCACCCAGGCGAGAAAGGCCACGAGCGTGACGTGGTGGAAGATCTGCGGATCCAGAGGATCGCGGGCCTTCCCGACGAGTATCGTTTTGAGGGTGTTGGGCAAAGCGCGGCCGGGGCAATTATCTGAGTTGCCCCCGCGGGGTGTCAAACCGGCCGGATGGGGCCTTCCGGGCTGATTTCGTCAGGCGGGAGGAGCGAATTTTGGGGTCCCTTTTCTTGCTCCCAGGGCATAAGATCGCTTTGACGAAACGCGGGTTGCCGGGCGTCCGGATCTTTCGAGAGACCGGCGCCGACGGTTCCCGGATGAAGGACACACCCGGATTGGCCAACGGAGGCAACGTCCGCAACGGCCGAAACCAATCCGAGAACGGACCGAGTTTCGTAATTTCGAGGTGGGCTCGATTCACGACGGTTTTTATGGTCCGCGGCGCAATTTCGCGTCCGAGGCTGAGGAGGATGAATGAAGAAAGTATTTGCTCTCTCGCTGGTGGCGGTTCTGTGTCTGGCGGTTGTCGCGGTGGCCGGCGACGACAAGATGGGTAAGGGGAAGATGGACGGCGCCACCGAGGGCACCGTCTCCAAGCTCGACATGACGGGGAAGATGATGATGGTCAAGGACAGCGCCGGCAAGGAGTCCACGATCTATTGGAACGATTCCACCAAGGTCGAGGGCGGCGAGTTGAAGGAAGGCGCGCTCGTTCACTACAAGGGCGCGGAGAAGGACGGCAAGATGTGGGCGACCTGGGTCCACGTCGGCGAAATGAAAAAGATGTGAATCAGGAGAAAAAAGGGCGGCACGGGCCGCCCTTTTTTCTGTTTTCCGGTTTCAGTTCTCAGTTCTCAGTTCTCAGCCGATCTCCCCGGATGGTTTGGACCGCCGCGGTGGAAGATCTCGACGTCCCCTCGCCCCTTTGCCTGTCGCCTTTCGCCACCCAGTGGCCGTTTGAGCGAAAAATGACCAGAACCGATATCCAATCCGGCTAGAATTCAGGGACGGCCTCTCGACGTTCCCTCCCGCGGCGCCTCGTCGCCCTCCTGATCCTGCTCCTGCCCGGCGGGTCGATCTCGCTGTGCGCGCAGACCAAAGTGTTCCGGGGCGCACCGCCGGGGGTGGAGACGCCCGAGCCCGCCGCCGAAAACGAGAAGGAGGACGGCCCGGAGCAGATTCGCGAACGGGTCCGCCTCTATCTGAAGCGGCATTCTGAAAAAGGCCGGATGGATCCCGAGCGCCGCCTCGAAAAAGTCGCTTCCGAATACGCGCGTAACCGGGAAGAGGAGCGCCGCGGCGGCCGCGCGAAGCTGTCCGTGGGCGGCTCGACCTGGGCCTCTCTCGGTCCGACGAACGGCGCCGGACGCATGACAGGGATCGCCCCGCACCCGACCGACGTTGGAACCGTGCTCGCCGGAGCGGCCGGCGGGGGAGTCTGGAAGACGACGGACGGGGGGGCGAGCTGGATCCCCTTGACCGACGGCTTGAACGACCTGTCCGTGGGAGCCGTCGCGTACGCCCCTTCCTCTCCGAACGTCGTCTATCTCGGGACGGGTGAGGGAAGCTACACGGTCGACTTCATCCCGGGGATCGGATTTCTGAAGTCGACGGACGGAGGAGCCACGTGGATTCTGCCGTCCTCCGTCCTGGCGTCGCGCTTCCACAGGATCAACGTGCACCCGACGAATGCTGACGAGCTGCTGGTGGGGACGAGCCGCGGGGCGCTGCGCTCGACCGACGGCGGGGCGAGCTGGGCGACCGTGATCTCGCCGACCGACTACGGAGACGTTCCCGAGATCCTGCGGGACCCGACCGATCCCCGGAATCTTTTCGCCACCACGTGGTGCATCTCCGGCGGCTGCACTTTCAAAACGGCGCACGTCCTGAAATCGACCGACGGAGGGGTCACCTGGGCCGACCGCAGTTCGGGGCTGCCGACCACCGCCCCGTCCGACTTCGCGTACGAGCGCACAGCTCTCGCCCTCTCTCCTTCGAACACGTCGGTTCTCTACGCGGCCCGATCCGTCCGGCCCGCGACGGGCACGATCATTTCCCACGTCTACAAGACCGTCGACGGCGGCGCCACCTGGACGGACCTGCCCTCCGTGAGCGCGCGCAACAGCCGGTACCTCGCCGACCAGTCCTGGTACAACAACACCATCGTCGTTTCGCCGACCGACTCCAACACGGTGATCGCCGGCGGGACGAGGTACCTGCGGTCGACCGACGGCGGATCCAACTTCACCCCGGTGCTCGACGGCGAGGTCCACGTGGACGCGCACGACCTGCGGTACCAGGGCCCGACGCTCTGGTTCGCGAACGACGGCGGCGTCTGGACGAGCGTCGACGACGGCATCTCTTCGACGGACCGGAACCTCGGCCTCGTGACGCGGCAGTACTACGCGCTCGCGATCGACCCGATCAACCGCAACCGCATTCTCGCCGGCGCGCAGGACAACGGGACGAATCAACGAACGGACGCCGGCGGCACGGCGTGGCGCTCCGTTCTCGGCTCGGACGGCTTCGAGTGCGTCGTGAATCCGTTTTCTCCGGCTCTCGCGTGGGGAAGCATCCAGCTCGGACAAATTCGACGGAGCCGGAACATTGGCGCGTCGACGAGCCCCTCCTTCCAGAACGTCACGCCCCCCTATGACGCCAACGAGGAGACGCCTTTCCTGACGGTCCTCCGTATCGACCCGCGGGCGCCGCAGACGATCTATACCGGCTCTCACCGTCTCTGGCGCTCTCGAGACGGCGGAAACGTCTGGGTCCCCCTTCCGACGACAACCACCGACGGCTCCGCGTGGCCGAAATCGTCGACCGTGACCTCAATGGCGCTCTCGCGCGCCGACCCTCTGCTCATCCTCGTGGGCAAGGAGAATGGCATCTACCGATCCGGCGACGGAGGCCAGACGTGGACCCCGGCGGCCGGAGTTCCCGACCGGGTGGTCACCAACCTCGAGATCGACCCGACCAATGCGGGCATCGCCTACGCAACATTTTCCGCGCTGACGCTTCCGAGCGTGTATCGCAGCGTGGACGGCGGGTTGACGTGGGCGCCCAGCGCGGCGGGGCTTCCGGCGTTTCCCTCGCAGGTGATCCGCGTCGATCCGACGGATTCCAACGTTGTGTTCGTCGGCATGGACGTCGGCGTCTTTCGTTCCGCCGACCGAGGCGCGACCTGGAGCCGGTTCGGTACCGGGCTGCCCAGCTCTTCGGTCCACGACCTGCAGGTGCTGGACGACGGCTCCATGCTGCGAGTGGCGACGCACGGCCGCGGAATCTGGGAGTTGGAGGTGCCGGCGACCGGCAACAACCCTCCCGTGCCGACCGTCGTCGCTCCGGCGGCGGCGGTCACCGTCGCGCGCGGAACGTCGGTGTCCTTCTCGGGAACCGTGACCGATCCGGACCCCGGCGACGCCGCCGCCGGAACCTGGCTTTTCCCGGACACATCGGAGAACATTCCGCTGCCGGGCGGGTCGGGCACGGTGGTGCACACGTTCCGGCGGGCGGGAACGTTTCCGGTCGCCCTCTCCGCCCGCGATTCCCGCGGCGCTCTCGGCACGGCCGTGGTCCTGGTATCCGTGACGGACAGCGGCGACGCGTGCGCGACCCCGGTCGTGATCCCTTCCAACGGTCCATTCCCTTACGGCATCCTCGTCAGCAGCGAATCCGCCACGATCGAGCCGACGGATCCGGCGCCTGCATGCTCCGTGAGCTCGAGGGCCGCCTCGCTCTGGTTCGAGTACACGCCTCCCGCCGACGGCGTCTACGAAATCTCGACCTGTGGGAACGGGCCCGATACGGTTCTTTCCGTGTTCACCGGCGCCGCGTGCGGCCCATACATCGCCGCTTCGGGCGGCTGCAACGACACCGCGCCGTCCTCGGCGGGCTGCGGATCCCAGGCGTCCCTGGTGACGGTCACCGGCAAGGCCGCCCAACCGCTCCGGATCCAGGTCACCGGCTTCAACGCGGCGAGTCTGGGCACTTTTGCCTTGACCCTGAGGCCGCTCTCGGTTTCGGCATCTTCGCCCCGCGTCACCGACATCAGCGCCGGGGAGGGCCCGGCGCCCGGCGGCACCACCGTGCTCGTCACGGGCAGCGGATTCCAGGACGGCGCTACGGTCTCCTTCGGCGGCGTCGCCGGGACCGACGTCGTCGTCCTCGCGCCGACGCTGCTCTCTGTGCGGACGCCTCCGCATGGGCCCGGAGACGTCGACGTTTCGGTGACCTCGGGCGGGGGAACGGGCACCCTCTCTCGCGCGTTCGCTTTCACCCCGTATACCCCAATCGCCTGCGTGCCGGGCGATTCCACGGTCTGCATGAACGGTGGCCGCTTCCGGGCTCAGGTCGTCTGGAGAGTCCCGACGCAAAACCAGGCCGGCCTCGCCTCCGCGGTCGCGCTCACCGGCGATACCGGGTACTTCTGGTTCTTCTCTTCCAACAACATCGAGCTCGTCGTGAAGGTCGTGGACGGCCGGGGATTCAACGGGAAGTTCTGGGTCTTCTACGGCGCCCTCACGAACTTCGAGTACACCCTGACGGTCACCGACATCGTGACGGGCGCCGTCCGGGTGTACACCAATCCGAGCGGGCAGCTCTCGAGCGTGGCGGACACCTCCGCGTTCTAGAGGCGCGAGCAGAAGACTCCGCTGGCGCGCGTCCGCGCCGGGACGGCGTTTCCGACGCCGGTCCCCGCCGCCCGGTCGTCCGTGCCAAGATCCGGCGAAAAGGGAGGGAACCCTTGAGTCTCCGTCCTAGCGTCCTCGCCGCGGCCGCGCTTCTTGCTTCAACGGCGTCCCTGGCTTCGACAGAAGCGCTGTCGACGGCGGTGACCGGCTCAGCCAGCCCCGTTTCGACCGCCGTCGGTTACGGCGTCGGAAACAACAGGGTTTTCGAATTGATCGGAGTCGTTCCCGTCGTGAGCACGGTGACCGGGAACCCGGCCTCGATGGCGGCCAGCGTCACCGTCAACGTCGCTCCCTTCAACCTGTGCGGCAGCGGCAGCGTGACCTGCAACAATGACGTCTGGGCCGCCCAGTGGACGATCGTGTCGGCTCCGACCGGCATACAGGCGGTCAATGCGTACCAGGGCTCCGGCACCATTCGGCTGATCAACAATTCGGGGGCCGGCTCCTCGGTGTCGCTGCGGTGTCAGGTCGGCAACATGACCGGTGCGTGCATTTTCGTCACCCTGTTGATTCCGCTCGCCGACCCGTTGTTCTGAGTTTTTCCGGGCACCGCCGCCCGGTCCCGGCATGCGAGATGGACGCGCACCGCACGCAGCGCGCGGTGCGATCCCGAGCGGGCCATGAGCGACAGGATCGCCTCGAGGCGGACCGGTTTTCGTCACGTGGTCGTCGAAGCCCGCCCTCCTGGAAGTCGCGATCGTCATATCTTTCACTCGTGCGCGAGGCCTGCATCGAAAAGGCGTGCCATCCGTCCGGAAGTCCGCAAAACCGGGCGATTCTCCCTGCGAAAGGTCGCCGGGGGAACTCCGGACTCGCATGAGCGCTGTCGGCGCCACCGTGGAGACCAGGCCAGCGACCGTTTACTACTACGGGACCTGCCTCGTCGATCTCTTCTACCCGGAGGCGGGACTCTCCGGCATCCGCCTTCTCGAGAGGGAGGGCGTTCGAGTCGTTTACCCGCAGGGGCAGACCTGCTGCGGTCAGCCCGCTTACAACTCCGGATACTCCTCGGAGGCGCGCGCCGTGGCGAGAAGTCAGATCGAGCGGTTCTCCCGGCCCTGGCCCATTGTGGTCCCGTCCGGCTCGTGCGCCGGGATGATGAAGCACTACTATCCTTCGCTGTTCGAAGGCGATCCTTTCCTCGCCCGGGCGCAGGAATTTGCCGGGCGGATCCACGAGCTGACGTCGTTTCTCGTCCGCGTGCTTGGGGTGCGGCTCGTCGACCGCGGGGAGCCGGCGCGCGTCACCTGGCATGCCTCCTGTCACGCGCTGCGCGAAATGGGCATCCGCGACGAGCCGGCATCTCTCCTGGCGCAGCTCGAGCGCGTCGAAGTGGTGCCGCTCGCCCGCGAGAGCGAGTGCTGCGGATTCGGAGGCACCTTCGCGGTGCGGCATCCGGAGATCTCCGCGGCAATGGTCGAGGACAAGGCGGCGGACGTCGCCGCAACGGGAGCGCCGACGCTTCTTTCCGGGGACGGGGGGTGCCTCCTGAACATCGCCGGACGCCTCGAGGCGACGGGCGAGCACGTGCGGCCGGTCCACATCGCGGAATTTCTGTGGGAGCGAACCCGTGCGCGTTGAGCCGGGACCTCACCGCTTCCGCGCGGCGGCGGCCTCGGCGCTGAAGGACCCGGGCCTCCGCGCCAACTTCCGGCGCGCGATGGACGGCCTGATCTCCAAACGCGCCGCGCAATTCGCGGACCCCGCGGAGTGGCGGGACCTGAAGCGGCTCGGGTCCGCGATCCGGGCCCGTTCGCTCGCGAAGATGCCGGAGCTGCTCGAGAGGCTGGAGAGCCGCTGCACGGAAAATGGAATTCAGGTGCGATGGGCGGAGACGACCGAGGACGCGAACCGTATCGTGCTCGAGATCCTCGAGACCCATGGCGCGACCCGAGTCGTGAAGGGCAAGTCGATGGTCTCGGAAGAAATGCACCTGAACGAATTTCTCGAAGAGCACGGGGTCGAATCGCTCGAGTCGGATCTCGGCGAATACATCATCCAGCTCGACGGCGAGACTCCGTCGCACATCATCATGCCCGCGATCCACAAGAACCGGCAGCAGATCGCGCGCCTGCTCGGGGAAAAGATCCGGGGCGCGCGTTACACCGAGGACATCGACGAGCTGACCGGAATCGCGCGCCGCGTGCTGCGGAAGAAGTTCTTCGAAGCCGACGCCGGGATCTCCGGAGTCAACTTCGCGGTCGCGGAGACCGGAACGCTCTGCCTGGTCGAGAACGAGGGGAACGGGCGCATGTCCACCCACGTTCCGCCGGTGCACATCGCGCTGATGGGGCTCGAGAAGGTGGTCGAGAACCTGGAGGACGTGCCGCCCCTCTACAGCCTGCTGACCCGATCGGCGACGGGGCAGAGCATCACCACGTACTTCAACATGATCACGCGGCCGCGTTCCGAGGGAGAAAAGGACGGCCCGCTCGCCGTGTATCTCGTGATCCTTGACAACGGCCGCTCGCGGATCTTCGAGGACCCGGAGCTCGCCGCGACCCTGCGGTGCATCCGCTGCGGCGCGTGCATGAACCACTGCCCCGTCTACACCCGCGTCGGCGGGCACGCGTACGAATCGACCTATCCCGGACCGATCGGAAAGATCCTGGCGCCGCAGACGGACGGCGTCGGCGCGCGGCACGACCTGATCGAGGCCTCCAGCCTGTGCGGCGCCTGCGGCGAGGTTTGTCCCGTCGGAATCCCGATCCCCGAGATCATCGTCCGCCTGAGGCGGGAGGCCGCGGAGCCGGATCCCGGATCGGGCGTCCGGGGCGCGGGATCCGGGAGGGGCCGGGCCGAGTCGCTGGCCTGGCGGCTCTGGGAGACGGCGCATCGGCGCCCGGCGCTCTACCGCTTTCTCGGCTTCGCCGCGACCCGCCTGCGGCGCTTCATTCCGGGAAGCCTCCCCGTCCTAGCGGCATGGACGAGCGTGAGGTCCACGCCGAGGCCCGCCGCCCGCACCCTTCACGACCTCGCGAAGCGGGCGGGGGTGCCGGATGAGTGACGCGGCGCGCGAGCGCATCCTGGCGCGGCTGGCGGCGGCGCGCCCGAAGCCTCCGGAGGTGTCTGACTTCGGCGTCATGGCCCGTAAAGAGTGGCCCGCCGACGCGCGCTATCCCCGTTTGCGATTCCAGATGGAGGCCGTCCGCGCGGAATTTCTGGAGACGACCGAAGCCGCGTGGCCACTCGCAATCCGCGACTTCCTGGCGGGAGAGGGTCTCTCGACGCTGCTCTACGGGCCCGGGACCCCGGCGGCGGAGAGGCTCGAGGCCGCGTGGTCGCGGGAGCCGGGACCCCGGCTCGTGCCTTACGACCGCCCTATCGAGTCCGAAGACCTGAAGCGGCGGCTCTTCGAGGACATCGACGCCGGGTTCACGACGACCCGCGGCGGAATCGCGGAAACCGGCGGCCTGATCCTCTGGCCGACGCCACGGGAACCGCGGCTTCTCTCCCTCGTCCCTCCCGTGCACGTCGCGCTTCTCGACAGCGCCTCGATCCACAACACGTTCTGGGAGGCAATGCGGGCCGAGGGCTGGGCTTCCGGAATGCCGCCCAATGCGCTGATCATCTCCGGCCCGAGCAAGACCGCCGACATCGAGCAGACGCTCGCGTACGGCGTGCACGGCCCGAAGCGGCTCGTGGTTTTCGCCGTTAAGCCCGGGCCGTAGAGCCAGGATCTCGGAGATGCCGTTGACCGCGGTCCTCCCGAGACGAACCGGGTGGAGTTCGGCGACGGATTGGGGCCGTGCGAGCCCGGACGGAGCGAGACAGCGCGGGACCTCGAAGGAAGATATGCTGGAGTGAAGCTGATGAAGGCTCCACTCTGCGAAGGGGCGGTGCGCAGTAGCCGCACGCGGCGGCGCTCCTCGCCGCCCGCTCTGGCCCGGTGTGATCTCGCGCGGACAACGGCGTGCGTCCGCCATTGACGCCTCTGCGCCCCTCTCCAGGCAGCGCACCCCCGCTCTCCCCCCGGGGAAACCTTCTCCTGCGCAGCCTTCCCGAGGGGGAAATCGCGAGGATGCGTCCTCATCTGAAGCCCTCGTCGACGAGAGTCGGACAGGAGCTCCACTCTCGAAGCAGTTCCGATCCCGACGTGTTTTTCCCGGTCGACACGGTGTCGGCGCTCGTCGTCGAAGGACCGGAGGGATCGGGAGTCGAGGTGGCGACCGTGGGCAACGAGGGAATGGTGGGTCTGCCGGCATTCGTCGAAAGCGCAATCGTCGACTTCAAGGCCATCACGCAGGTCGCGGGAAACGGTTTTCTAATGCCTCGCAGGATCCTCGAGCGCGAGCTGGCGGCCAAGGGCACGTTCGCCGAGCATCTGGACGAGTACACGGAAGTCCTGCTTCTGTGCGTGGGACAGTCCTGTTTCTGCAGCCGCCGGCACAGGCAACTGGAGCGCTCCGCCCGCTGGCTTCTTTCGATTCACGATCGCCTCCCGCGCACGGAGTTTGCGGTGACGCAGGACTTTCTGGCGCAGATGCTCGGCGTCCGGCGCGCCACCATAACGGCCGCCGTCAAGGCGATGAAGCAGCGGAAGCTCATTTCCACGGTGCGGGGCGGTCTTCGGATCCTCGACCCCGAAGGCCTTCGCTCGATTGCCTGCGACTGTTATCGCAGTGTCCGCGGCGAGTACGATGCGCTCAAGAAAGAGTGGAGCCGCTCGTAGACGTCCGTCCGGCAAGGGTGAGCGGCTGGTACCGATTCGCGCCGCCTCGAGGCCGGATGGCGCTGCACGACTCTTGCAGCCCGTGGACGCAGGGACAGATTTCGTCCCCAGAAGGAGACCCGGAATGTCGAGTCGTGGCAACGAAGGCGGGAAACAGGGCGGAGGCGGCGGTCAGGGCGGTCAGCAGGGTGGCGGCGGGGGTCAAGGCGGTCAGAAGGGCGGCCAGGAAGACAAGGACAAGAACAAGGGCGGGCAGCAGGGCGGCGGCGGCCAGGGCGGCGGCGGCCAGCAGGGTGGAGGCGGGCAGGGCGGTCAGCAGGGCGGCGGCGGTCAGGGCGGTCAGAAGTCCGGCGGCCAGCAAGGTGGCCAGGGTGGTGGCAGCAAAGGCGGCGGCCGCTAGGTCCTGAGCATCCGGGCGGGCCTCCGCGCGCGGAGGCTCGCCCCCTCGTCACAATTCGGGAACACAGCCGTCCCGGCTCTCCCCTCGGGTGATGCGGCGCGGATTAGAACCCGTGCACCGGCCTCCGGGGGCTCGGGGGGGCACGCCTGCCCCCCGCTCATGGACGCCAGTTGTGTCGGCCGCGCTGCGGGGTCGACACGGCGCGTTGCTGAGTTCCACTCATGGCGCGATGCGCGCGGGATCGGATCTCGTGCACCGGCCTCCGGGGGGTTCGGGGGGCACACCTGCCCCCCGCTCATGGACGCCAGCCGTGTCGGCCGCGCCGCGGGGTGGACACGGCGCGTTGCTGAGTTCCGCTCATGGCGCGATGCGCGCGGGATTCGAACCCGTGCACCGGCCTCCGGGGGGTTCGGGGGGCACTTGCCCCCCGCTCATGGATGCCAGCCGTGTCCGACACGGCGAAGGAGGTTGCGGGGCGCGATGATCTGAGTGGCGGCCCCAACGGGATTCGAACCCGTGCACCGGCCTTGAAAGAGCCGTGTCCTAACCCCTAGACGATGGGGCCGTGAAGGAGCGAAGAAAGATAGCACGCGACGAGACGCGGACCTCCCGCGACCGCTCGTCGGCGAAACCCGGCCGCCGGGAGAGCGTCTCCGGAGCATGCGGCTTCTCAAGGAACTTTGTCCCGCGGCCCGAGCCGCGGCCGGCGCGATCGGAACGATTCTCGCGCTGGTGGCGTGCTCGCACGTGTCACCGGCTCCACCATCCGGCGCGCCAGTCGAGCTCGATCACGTCTGGATCGTGGTCGCGCCGGGCGCGCCCGAGCGCGTGGCCATCGAGAAAACAGGGTTCCACATTTCTCCGGAGATCAACCGTCATGAGGGGCAGGGCACCGCCTCTCTGACGGTCGAATTCCCCAACGCCTTTCTCGAGCTGCTCTGGCCGGACGACGCCGTGTCCGTCGCGGCGGGCGGGGAGAGAGGTCTCGAGAAGTTCCGCAGCCGGATGAACTGGCGCACGACCGCCTGGTGCCTCATCGGCATCGGACTCCGACGGACGCGACCCTCGGACGCGCGGTGGCCCTTCCCGACGTGGTCCATCGCTCCCGCCTGGCTGCCGCCGGGCGCGTCGATCGAAATGCTCACGCCCAGCGACGACAGCACGAGCCCGTCGCTCTTCGTCAGCCCGCGCGAGCTGACCTCGCCTCCGACGGCCGATGCCAACGCGGCGGCGCTTCGAAAGGATCCGGCGGACCCGCTCTTCTCACACCCGATCGGAGTGAAACGCCTTTCGTCGGTCCGGATCCTCGCGCCCCCTGAATATCGGCCGATTCCGCCGCTGACCTATCTGCAAGACCGAGGGGTGATCGGATACGGCGCGGCGGAGAGCTGGCTGCTCGAGTTGACGTTCGACGCGGGAGCGCGGGGAAAGAGCCGCGACCTTCGTCCCGAGCTGCCTCTGACGATCCGGTACTGAAGGCTTAGGGCTCCTTCAGGTACACCTGCAGCGCGCGGACGAGGACGTCTCCCGTCGAGATCTTTTCCCGGATCGCCCGCTCGCGGGTCCTTTCCCACAGATCCCGCGCGAGATGGTGATCGGCGCGGCGCGCCCGGGGCGAATTCCCGGCGTTCAGACCGATCCAGACGGCCCCCAGCGGGCGGGGCTCGTGTTTTGTGATCCACCCGCTGCGGTGGGCCGCGCGGATGACGGCCGGAAGCAGCGAGGAGTTCGGCGGCGATCCGGCCCTTTCGAGAACGTCCGCGGACGTGAAGGGCGCGCCCCTCTCCGCCAGCGCGGCAATCGCCGCCTCCGCCGCCCGCCGCCATTCCTGCTCGACCTCGACGTCCGAGAAACCCGCCGCGCGCGGGGTCTCGCCGGTCACGAGAGCGGCCGTTCGAGTTTCCCTGTTCATCGTCCCCCCTCCTGCCGGTTGTTCCTCGCCCGGTCCGCCGGCCGGATTTCGACGGCCGGAACCCCCTCAGTCCTTCGGACGAGCGAACGCGTCACGAGATTACCGGTCACCGTATCGCCCGCGGACGGACGACGGTCGCGGGGGAGGAAGACGGGCGCTTCTCGATTTCTCTCGCGCGGCCGGGCGTTTACGAGCAAGATAACCGCATGGCTCGAAACACTCGGCGCGTCGCGTGGCTGCTCCTGGCCGCCGCGACCGGCTGCTCGGAAAAGAGCACGATCACCAATCCCATTACGACGACCCCGGTGACTCCGTCGATCACCTTTCCGACCCCGATCGGCTCCGGCGGGACTCCGGCCGCCACGGGCACGCCCCTCGTTCCCACGGCCGGCGCGACGCTGACGCCTCGAACGACGACCCCGGTTCCGACGGCCCCGTCCGTGACTCCGGGCGCGCCGACGGCGACCCCCGTCGTTCCCACGGCGGGTCCGTCGCCGACCCCGCGCACGACGACGCCCAACCCGACGGCGCCGACGGCCACGCCGGTCGTCACGGGGACCCCCATCCCGCCGACCGCGACGCCGCTCTTCACGCCCGTACCGACGATCACGCCGGTCCCGACGAACACCCCCCTCACGTTCGGGACGCCGACGCCGCTGCCGGTGACCGCCACCCCCCGGCCGACGCCGTAGCCTCGGACAGCGCGCCTCTCGGTGCGGGGGCGGACAGACACGGGCGGCGTGAACCATGCAGTGTGCGGTTCGCATGGCGGCGTCGATCGGCAGGCTTCTCGTCCGTCTGGACCCTGAGCGGATCGTCGTCTTCGCCGAGCCGGGCGAAGATCTCGCGCTCTTCTCCCGCGCCGGATTTCATTTCCCGACGGGCGTGCTCGAATCCATCGCCGCCGGCGGGGTCGTCGCTTCGCTGGGCCCTTCGACTCCGTCCAACGTGAGGCGGCTCCGGCTTCGCGATCCCGGCGGGCGGCTGATCTTCGACGAACCGATCGTCGTCTACGTGACCTGAGAGTCCTGGCGAAAGGCCCTACCGCCTACCGCCTCCGTCATACGCGCGGGCTGCCGCCGGTCCCCGATGATGTTTGAGCTCGAAATCGTCTCCCGAACCGCCGCGTCACACCTCCGGCAGACGAGGGGGATGATCTTGCCTTCCTGGATTTCGGTCGACAGCGGCCGGTAGTTCTGCTGGCCGCAGATCCGACATCTCCAGGAGAGAAGCTTGACCTCGTTTTCTGTCATGTACGCCCATAGGCCGCCCCGGCGGGCAGACGCGCTGTCTTGTCGAGGAAGGGAGCGAGGCACCAGGAACGGCGAGGGCATTCTCGCAGGACATGCTCTCGCCGATCAATCCGATGACCTTTTCGCGGGGGACGGAGAGGACTCAGGACCGCGCGTCAGACCCCGGGGAACCGAAGGAGCCGCCCGTAGAGTGGCGGGGAAAACATCCTCTCCGGGAGCGGCCCCCGCATGGAGTGTGGCCGCGGGAGACCTTCGACTTCCACGAGGACGCGGTCCCGGAAGACCCGGCGCCCCAGGGGATCGCGGAGAACCAGGGTCCGGATGCCCGCGCCGTCCGCTTCGCCGAGGTCCGCTCGCGTTCCGCCCGACTCG